>DASSLQ010000216.1:0-25056 GCA_035689325.1 Burkholderiales bacterium
GCCGACGCGAGCTTCGACGACATCATCCGGGCGCACATCGAAGACGAGGGAATCGTCGTTCCCGCGCAAGCGGGAACCCATGAGTTCCGAGCAGGAACCTAGACCCCCGCTTTCGCGGGGGAGACGATGTCGGAGCTGCTAGCGAAGAACTCGCGCACCTCCTCGAGGCTCCTCGTGCGCTTCATCGGCGGCAGGCTCTCGAGGATGCGCTTGCCGTAGGGACGCGACAGCAGCCGCGGGTCGCACAGCATCAGCACTCCCCGGTCACCCTCGTCGCGAATCAACCGGCCCGCGCCCTGCTTCAGCTGCAGGACAGCCTGCGGCAGCTGCAGCTCGTTGAAGGGGTTGCGGCCGGCCGCCTTGATCGCGTCGATGCGCGCCGCGAGCACCGGATCGTCGGGCGGCGCGAATGGCAGCTTGTCGATCACCACGAGCGAGAGCGCGTCGCCGCGCACATCCACGCCCTCCCAGAACGATGCGCTGCCGAGGAGCACCGCGTTTCCCAATTGGCGAAAGCGCGCGAGCAGCTCGCTGCGCGAGCCCGTGCCTTGCACGAGCAGCGGATAGTCAATCCGGCCGCGCAGCAGCTCGTGCGCGCGCCGCAGCGCGCGCAGCGTGGTGAAAAGCAGGAAGGCGCGCCCGCCGCTCGCCTGCAGCACCGGAAACGCCGCCTCGATCACGGCGTCGGTGAACGCTGCGTCGTTCGGGTCGGCCGGCAGCCCCGGCGGCAAATAGGCGAGCGCCTGCTCGGCGAAGCGGAACGGGCTTTCCCAGCGCCGCGTGGTCGCCTCGGGCACGCCGAGCTCGCGCGTGAAGTGCCGGAAGTCCTCCCCCACCGCGAGCGTGGCGGAAGTGAAGATCCAGGCGCGCGGATGGTCCTCCATCTGCCTCCGGAAGAGCTCACCCGAGTGCAGCGGCGTCACGTGGAGCTGCACCGACTGTCCGACCGCTTCCGCCCAGCGCACGTCCTCCTGGCCATCGCTCTGCGTGAGCCGAGCGAGCACCGCGTATGCATTTCCGGTGCGACGCGCGCAGGCAGCGAGTCCCTCGGAGCGTTCGGCCTGCGCCGCAAGCGCCGCATCGAGCATCTTCAGCGCCGCGCGGATCTTCACCAGGGCTTCCGGGAAGCCGGCAACGCGTAGCGCCTGCGGCCATGCCAGGCGCAACGGCGCTTCGCCAAGCGCGAGGCGCAGGTCGCGCGCGGCACGCTCGAGGCGATTGCAGAGCGCCTCGAGCTCCGGCGAGCCACCGCCCGCGACGCGCAGCTCGGCGCGCGCATCGCGCGAGAGCTCGAGCAGCTGGCTGCTCGACAGGCTATCGCCAAAAAATAGCCGGGCGGTCTCGGGCAGCTGGTGCGCCTCGTCGAAGATCAGCGTGTTGCACGCGGGGAGAAGCTCCGCGACGCCTTCGTCGCGCAGCACGACGTCGGCGAAGAACAGGTGGTGGTTGATCACCACGACGTCCGCCGCGAGCGTGTTGCGCCGCGCGCGCATCACGAAGCAATCGGCGTAGTCGGGACAGCCCTGGCCAAGGCAGTTGTCGCGCGTGGAGGTGGCCTGCGCCCAGATCGGCGCATCTTCCGGCACGTCGGCGAGATCGGCGCGATCGCCGGTGACGCTGGTGGCGGCAAAGCGCTCGATGCGCCGAAGCTGCACCGCTTCCTCGCTGCTCGTCGCGCGTCCTTCGGTTACTGCGCGGCGCAGCCGATAGAGGCAGACGTAGTTCGCGCGGCCTTTGAGGAGCGCGGCGCTCGCGCCCGAGGCAAGCGCCGCGCGTACCGCCGGCAGGTCGCGGTCGTAGAGCTGGTCCTGCAGCGTCTTTGTGCCGGTCGAGACGATGACCTTGCCGCCGGCAAGGAGCGCCGGGACCAGGTAGGCGAAGGTCTTGCCGGTGCCGGTGCCGGCCTCGGCGACGAGCACCCCGGTCGACTCGATCGCCTCGCCGATCGACTGCGCCATCTCGACCTGATCGGTCCGGCGCCGATAGCCGGGGATCGTCGCTGCGAGCGCGCCGCCGGGCGCGAAGACCTCGTCAAGGGAGCTCATCGACGCGGATCCACACGCGGTGCGTCTCGCCGCTGCCGCTCGCGCTGGCGGCTGCGATGCCGCGCTCGTTGCGCGCCGCGCCCATGGCAACGGCGCCGAGCTCGAACCATTCGCCGAGCCGGCCGCTCGCCGTGGTGCCGGCTCGCTGGTAAGACGCCGCAGTCTCGCGCTGCTGCGCCACCTCGACCTGCACCCGATCGCCCATCACGCGCGGGATCACTTCGAACCCGCTCGTCATTTCCTGGAGCACGGTGATTTCCTGCGACACCACGCCCGCCGGCGTCTGGATGTATTGCCGCTGGCGCAGCGGCCGCGAGGCGCCGGTGTAGATCATGGCGCGGCCGCCATCGAGCGCCTGCACGCGCTGGTCGACGCGCTCGGCGGATTGCGCGCGCGCATCCTGCGCCCGGATCTCGACCTGCGAATTACCGCCGCCGATCCGCCCGCTCGCGCCAAGCGACCGGTTTGCGATGTCACCCGCGTCGTCGAAGCGCACCGAGATGAGCAGGCGCCGCTGCGGCGCGTCGAGCACCTCTAGCGCCAGGCGCAAGTCCGACACGTTCGCCGGGCTCGCGCGCACGAAAAGCTGGCTGCCTTGCCCGCTCAACGTGGCGCCGGGCTCCAGCAGCGGCCGCAGGCTGGGCAGCACCTGCTCTGCCGTGCGATGGCGTAGCGTAATGATTTCCAAAGCGTTCTCCGCCGTCGCGGCGGTCGCGAGCGCGGCCAGCAAGGCAAATCGGATCAAGGCGCCACGATTCATCAATCTTCCTGAACGCGCGAAGCTGCGCTTCGTCTACTTACCGTTCATTATGAGATACAGGCTGCTCATTACTTGGACGTTTTTGGCGCTTCTGTCCCCAGCCGCCGTAGTCGCTGCGACACACGACTATCGGCGCGCCGCAGCGGCCGAAGCACTCGTCACCGTAGGAGTGCGCTACCACTACGGCGGTAGTTCCCCCGACACAGGATTCGATTGCAGCGGGCTCGTGACCCATGTCTACGAGCGCGCCTGGGGTATCGACCTCCCGCGCCGCACCGAGGAGCAGCGCCATCTCGGGCGCGCGATCAAGCGCACGGAGCTGCAGCCCGGCGACCTCGTCTTCTACAACACGCGCCACCGCCCCTTCTCGCACGTCGGCATCTACCTCGGCGACGGCGACTTCGTGCACGCGCCGCGCCGCGGTCAGCGCGTGCGCGTCGAGAGCATCAACAACCCCTACTGGCGTGCGCGCTTCAGCGGCGCGCGCCGGCTCGATCCTCCAGCCGACTAAACAACCGTCGTTCCCGCGAAAGCGGGAACCCGGTTTTTGAGAAAAGGCCGGACCCCCGCTTCCGCGGGGGCGACTGCCTCAGCGTTCCCTAAGCGATCGCCAGATTTTCTGGGGGGTGAGCGGCATATCCATGTCGAGGACGCCGAGCGCATCCAGCACCGCATGTACCACCGCCGGCACCGCGCCGATGGTGCCGAGCTCGCCGCAGCCCTTGACCCCGAGCAGGTTGGTCTTGCACGGCACGCTCTCCTCGAAGCTCGGGCGCATCGGCGGCAGGTCGCTCGCCCGCGGGACGCAATAGTCCATCAGCGATCCGGTCAGGAGCTGGCCGCTCTCGGCGTCGTAGACCGCTTGCTCGTAGAGCGCCTGCCCGGCGCCCTGCGCCACGCCGCCATGCACCTGCCCCTCGACGATCATGTGGTTGATGATGCGGCCAACGTCGTCGCAGCTCGCGATGGCCACGACCTTGACGTCGCCTGTCTCGCGATCGATCTCCACCTCGCAAGCCTGCACGCCATTCGGCCACGATGGCGTCGAAGGCGTCTCGGTAGCGGACACGCGAAATACCTTACGCGTCTGGCGCGCCGCGAGCTCGCCGAGCGTGACCGCGCGATCGGTCCCCACGATGCGAAAGCGCCCGTCGCGATATTCGATGTCAGCCGCTGCGGCTTCCAGCGCCTCGGCGGCGAGTGCTTTGCCTTCGGTGATCACGCGCCGCCCGGCAGCGACCACCGCAGAGCCACCAACGAAGGCCGAGCGCGAGCCGACGCTGCCGACGCCGTTCGCCCGGTCGGTATCCCCCTGCACGATCCGCACCTTGTCCGGCGAGACGCCGAGCACCTCGGTCACGAGCTGGGTGTACGAGGTCTCGAGCCCCTGCCCCATCGCCTGGGTTCCTGAGAAAACGGTTACCTCCCCGTGTGCGCCGACCTCGATGTCGACCGTTTCGGTCGGCAGGGCGCCGGTCCACTCCAGGTACGCCGACAGGCCGCGCCCGCGCAGCTTGCCGGCGCGCGCCGACGCGTCGCGCCGGGCAGGGAAGCCGCTCCAGTCGGCGTGCGCCAGCAGCTTGTCGAGCACCGCAGCGAAATTGCCGACATCGTAGGTGTCGCCGACATGCGTGCGGTAGGGGAACTGCTCGGGGCGAATGAAGTTGCGCCGGCGCACCTCCACCGCGTCGAGCTTCATCTCGCGCGCCGCCTTCTCGATCAGGCGCTCCATCAGGAAATTCGCCTCCGGCCGCCCCGCGCCGCGATAGGCGCCGGTCGCCATGGTGTGCGTCAGCACCGCGCGCACACGGTAGTGCACGTGCGGCACGTGGTACACGGTGGTCTGCACCTTCGGCCCGAGCTGCAGCGGAATGATCGCCGAGGAGCCCACCGGCACCGCGCCGATGTTGCCGAGCGTGTCCACTTCCAGCGCGAGGATGCGGCCGTCGCGATCGAGCGCGAGGCGCGCGCGGTGCTGCTGGTCGCGGCCCATGTGCGCGGCGAGGAAGTCCTCGGCGCGATCGGCGCGCCATTTCACCGGCCGGCCGAGCTTGCGCGCCGCGTAACAGACGAGCGCGTCCTCCGGCGTGAGGCCGGTCTTCATGCCGAAGCCGCCGCCGATGTCGCCGACGATGATCCGGAACTCATCCGCCTTCGCCCGGAAGACCGCGCCCAGCAATTCGCGCGCGCCGGTCGGCGTCTGGTTCTGCGTATAGAGCGTGGTGCGGCCCTTCTCGTGCACGGCGATGCAGGCACGTGGCTCGAGCGCCATCGCGATCACCCGCTGGTTGTGCAGCACGATCTCGGTGACGTGCGCTGCAGCCCGCATCGCGGCCTGCACCGCCGCCCGATCGCCATACTCGGCCTCGGCCGCGACATTGCCCGGCGCCTGCGGCCACACCAGCGGCGCGCCAGGCGCGATGGCGGCCTTTGCATCGACCACGCAAGGCAGGTCTTCATATTCGATCATCGCAAGCTCGGCGGCATCCTGTGCCTGCACGCGCGTTTGCGCCACGATCGCGACGACCGGCTGACCGACGTAGCGCGCCTCGCCCTCCGCGAGCGGCGTGCGCGGCGGCGCGGCCATCGGCGAGCCGTCGGCGCGCTTGAAAAGCGGCGGGAAGGGAATCTGCCCGACGCCGTCGGCGCGCAGCTCTGCCATGGTCCAGGCGGCGATGACGCCGGGCGCCTTTCTGACCTCAGTGAGGTCGATGACACCGAGCCGCGCATGCGCGTGCGGGGAGCGCACCAATGCGAGCCAGCACTGGTCCGGCAGCTCGAGGTCGTCGCTATAGCGACCCTTGCCAGTCAGCAGGCGGTCGTCTTCCAGCCGCTTCTGCGAGCGCGAGGCGCCGAAGCGCGCCGCCGCCGGATCGAACTGCACCTGCAGGGGTACTGAGCTCATTTGGGCGGCCATTCTAGGGGTGCGAAGAGCTTGAAAAGCGGGCCGCACGCGCCCACTTCTGGAATTCCGACCCAGGGTCGCAATTCAGCATCAGATGTGCAGGTCCAGAATTGCGACCCGGGGTCCGAATTCGGAGGCAAGGCACATGCCGGAAACGCAGACACGCGAGACGCTCGGCTTCCAGGCCGAGGTAAAGCAGCTCCTCGACCTGATGATTCACTCCTTGTACTCCAACAAGGAGATCTTCCTGCGCGAGCTCGTCTCGAACGCCTCGGACGCGGCCGACAAGCTGCGCTTCCAAGCCCTCGCCAACAACGCGCTGTACGAATCCGATGCCGAGCTCAAGGTGCGCATCAGCGTGGACAAGGCCGCGCGCACCATCACCGTTTCCGACAACGGCATCGGCATGTCCCGCGACGAGGTCGTCCAGAACATCGGCACCATCGCGAAATCCGGTACCCGGGAATTCTTCCAGTCGCTGACCGGCGACCAGGCGAAGGACGCGCGCCTCATCGGCCAGTTCGGCGTCGGCTTCTACTCGGCATTCATCGTCGCGGATCGCGTGACGCTGATCACCCGTCGCGCGGGACTGCCGGCAAGCGAAGCCGTGCGCTGGGAATGCGACATGGAGAAGGCCGCCGGCCAGTACAGCATCGAGCGCATCGAAAAGGCGGGCCGCGGCACCGACGTGACCCTGCACTTGCGTGAAGGCGAGGACGAGCTGCTGGACGAGCTCCGGCTGAAGACCATCATCCGCAAGTACTCGGACCACATCGCCATCCCGATCCTGATGGCCGAAGGGGGAAATGAGGTAACCGTCAATCAGGCCAGCGCGCTGTGGGCGCGGCCGAAGCAGGAGATCAGCGAAGAGCAGTACATCGAGTTCTACAAGCACATCGGCCACGACTTCGAGGCGCCGCTCGCCTGGACGCACAACCGCGTCGAAGGCCGGCAGGAGTACATCCAGCTTCTGTACATCCCGGCGCACGCGCCGTTCGACATCTGGGACCGGCAGCAGCGCCACGGCCTGAAGCTCTACGTGCGGCGGGTTTTCATCATGGACGACGCGCAGCAGCTCCTGCCGCCGTACCTGCGCTTCGTGCGCGGGGTGGTCGATTCGAGCGACCTGCCGCTCAACATCTCGCGCGAGCTCCTGCAGCAAAGCCGCGACGTCGACACCATCCGCGCCGGCTGCACCAAGCGCATGCTCGACCTGCTCGATGACCTGGCGGCGAACCAGAAAGAGAAGTACGCGACCTTCTGGCAGGAATTCGGCCGCGTGCTGAAGGAAGGCGTCGGCGAGGACGCGACGAACCGCGAGCGCCTGGCGAAGCTGCTGCGCTTCTCTTCCACGCACGCCGAGAGCGAGGGGCAGAGCGTCCCGCTCGCCGACTATGCCGGGCGCATGAAGCCGGGGCAGGACAAGATCTACTACGTGACGGCGGAGACCTATCTCGCCGCGCGCAACAGCCCGCACCTCGAGATCTTCCGCAAGCGCGGAATCGAGGTGCTCCTGCTCCACGATCGCGTCGACGAGTGGCTGGTCGCGAACCTGGGCGAGTACCAGGGCAAGCGTCTCGTGTCCGTGGCACGCGGCGATATCGATCTCTCCGCCATCGCCAGCACCGAGAAGGAGCCCGACTGGCAGGTCGGCGAGCACAAGGAGCTCTTGAAGGCGCTGAAGAGCGCGCTCGGCGACAAGGTGAAGGACGTGCGGCTCAGCCGCCGGCTGACGGAATCACCGTCGTGCCTGGTGGCCGACGAGCACGACATCGGCGGCAATCTCGCGCGCATCCTGCGCGCCGCCGGCCAGAAGGTGCCCGCCGCGCCGCCGATCCTGGAGGTCAATCCGGCGCACGCCATTATCAAGCGGCTCAAGCCCGGGGATGCGCGCTTCGCGGACTGGGCGGCGCTGCTCTACGAGCAGGCGCTGCTTGCCGAAGGCGGCCAGCTCGACGACCCGGCGGGGTACGTGAAGCGTGCGAACTCGCTCATGCTCGGGCTGGTCGCAAACTAACGATGCAACGCGCGCTCATCGTCATCGGCGCTGTGCTCGTCCTGCTCGGCCTGGCATGGCCGTGGGTGAGCAGGCTCGGGCTTGGGCGCCTGCCCGGCGACATCCGCATCGAGACCGAAAGCGGCGGCTTCTACTTCCCGATCGTCACCTGCCTCATCATTTCGGCGGTGCTGTCGCTCGTGCTCTGGTTCCTGCGGCGTTAGCTCTTGCGCCGCGCGGCCATGCGCTCGCCGAGCGCTGCGCGCTCCTGCCCGTCGAGCGCTTCCTTGGCAAACGGCAGCACGAGGGCGGCTTCCTTCTCCATGTGCCGGCGGTTGAGCCAGGCAAAGCCGGCGATGTCGCCGGCCGCGAGCAGCGCGTCCGAACTGTGCGTGAGCGCATCGAGCCGCTCGCGCAGCCGCGACCACTGGAGGTCCATGGTTTCGTGATCGCCCTCGAGCTCGTTGATCACCGCTGAAACTTCGGGGCACTCGAGCTCGGCCGCCTTGCGCCGCAGCAGCGGAAAGAGGTCCTCGTTCTCGTCGCGATGGTGGTGCACGCCCGCCGTGTCGAAGTAGCGCATGATGAAGCGGGCCGCCTCGCGCGCCTCGATGTCGCAGCCGTGCTGCGCCACATGCGCCACGAGACGCTCGAGCATTGCGAGCTGGGTCTCGATGCGCGCGTGGCAGGCTTCGAGAAGCTCGAGCGGCTCGTCGAAGCGAGGGGTCAACGTAGCGGCAATTCCGTACACGTACTAGAGCGAGTGATGGACGGTGAAACTCGCTTTCACGGGTTTCGCGCCCTTGGCGGGCGTGATATTGACTCGCAGCGTGTAGCTGCCCGACCAGTCGAACACGAAAAGCTCGCTGTAGTCAGGCATGCCGGCCGCGCTGGTGTGCAGCAGCGGCTTCGTCACCGCCTTGCCCTTCGGATCGATGATCTGGACGACCACCTCGGCGTCGCCGATGCGCCGCCCGGTCTTCTCATCGGCAAGCGTGATCAGGACGTGCTGCGAGCCACTCGGGAACTTGTCCGGGTGCGCGTCGCGATGGCCCTCTGCACGCATCGCCTGCTCGGCTGGGATCATGCCGAAGTTGACGACGAGGCCGTCGACGGTCTTCATCTGCTGCGCTGCGGCCGGCAGCGCCAGCAGCGCGGCGAGCGCCGCGGCGCCAAACAGGCTGGAATTTTTCATACGGTCCTCCTTACCACCTCAGCGATAGACGAGCGTCGGGATGTCGGAGTGCGTCAGCACGTCCTGCGTCTGGCTGCCATACCACAAGGCCGGCAGGCCGGTGCGGCCGTGCGACGCCATGAAGATCGCGTCGCAGCCGTGCTTCTTCGCCGCATCGATGATCGCCTGGTAGGGACGGTCGGAAAACGCGAACTCGGTCTCGAATTCGATGTTCGCGTCCTTCGCCCCGGCGGCCGCCTTGTCGAGGATCGCACGCGCGTCGTTCCCCGCCTGCTCCTCGTACTCCCAGATCGACTTCAGGTGCTTGTGCGCCATGATGTCGGCGTCGCTTGGCGGCTGGTACTCCGGCACCGCGGTGAAGAACAGCACGCGCGCGCCCGCCTCGCGGGCGTAGCTGGTGCCGGCATCGACCGCTTTGGCGGCCGTATCCGAGCCGTCGGTCGGAATCAGGATGTGGCGGTACATATTTGCCTCATCTTTCGAAAATGAGAGTGGTGTCGAGCGACGACTCCGGCGTGTCGCTCAGCATGCGGCCGACGATCGTCACATGCTCGCGTTCCTCGGCCGCCATTTCCTTCGCGAGCGCGCGCAACGCCGGATCGGCGCTCGTCCAGTACACGTACTCGAAGAACGCCTGCGCACGCTGCTCGGCGCGCAGCGCGATGGCGAGCGCCTGGCGCGGCGTCATCAGCCGGTAGACCAGCTCGCGTGCCGCGGTCTCCGGGGCGCCGGCATCGAGCCACTTGTAGCGTGCGTCCGTGATCTCCGGCAGCCCGAGACCGTCGGTCCTGCGCTCCAGCGCCTCGAGGTGCTCCGCTTCCTCGCGCGCCAGCAGGTCGAATAGGCGCGCCAGATCCTCGCGTCCCTCGTCGTCCATCCGCGCGGCGAGCTCGCCATAGCGCTCGGCGGCCTCGCGTTCGATGGCGATGGCGTGCGCGTACAGCTCTGCAGGGGATTCGATCAGTTTCATGCACCGACTGTAAGCCGCAGCCGCCGGCACCCTTTGACATGCATCAAATGCGGTGCCAGAGCCTGCGGCACGATGGGCCATGATGCGAGTCGCTGCTCTGGCGGTCGCACTGCTCTGCGCCTGTGCGGCCACGCAGCCGGATTTTTCCAGCCTGGTGAAGCACGCGGCTCCCGCAGTCGTGCGCATCGGCTCGCTCGGCTCGAGCCCGGCGCAGGAGGAACGCGACGCGCAAGGTCGAAGAGAGGGCGAGGACCTCGGACGGCTGCTCGGTCCGGAGGGCGGATCGATCCTCGGCTCCGGATTCCTCATCAGCGATGACGGCTACATCGTCACCAACGCGCATCTCATCGGGGACGCGGACGCCGACGGCGTAGCGGTGCACCTCGCCGACGGACGGGACTTCAGCGCGAGGCTGGTCGGCGCGGATGCGCCAAGCGATATCGCGCTCCTCAAGATCGAGGCGCGCGAGCTGCCGCACGTGCGCCTGGGCGACGTACGCAAGGTCGCGCCAGGGCAGTGGGTGGCGGCGATCGGCGCACCGCTCGGCCTGGAAAGCAGCGTCAGCGCCGGCATCGTCAGCGCGGTAGATCGCACGCTGCCCGAGGAGAGCTACCTGCCCTTCATCCAGACCGACGTGGCGATCAATCCCGGCAGCTCGGGCGGACCGCTCTTCAATCTGCGCGGCGAGGTGATTGGCGTCAACACGGTGATGTACAGCGCGAGCGGCGGCTCGATCGGCCTTTCCTTTGCCGTGCCGATCGACGTGGCGATGGAGGTGGCGCGCGAGCTGAAGGCGCACGGCAAGCTCACGCGCGGACGCATCGGCGTGCGCCTGCAGGACCTCACGCCCGAGCTGGCACGCGCGCTCGGCGCGCCGGGCACGGCCGGAGCGCTGCTGGTCGATGTCCTTCACGACGGCCCCGCCGAGCGCGCCGGTCTGCGCTCGGGCGACGTGATCTTGCGCTTTGGCGGCAAGAGGATCGCGAGTCCTGTGGATCTGATGCGGCTAACCGCCGAGTCGGCGCCGAGCTCGCCCGTCGAGCTGGTTTATCTGCGCCAGGGCGCGCCGGCGCGTGCCCTCGTCTTCGTCGAAGAGGCGCCCGGCGCGGCTGCGTCACGCGAGCGTGAGCCGCTCGCGGCTGATCGGCTTGGACTGCTCGTCGTTCCGCTTGGCAACGCGCGCCGCGAGCGCCTGGGGCTCGACGGCGGCGTGCTCGTGCATCGCGCCGACGGCGCGGCGGAGCGCGCCGGCATCGCCGAGGGCGACATCATCCTTGCGGTCAACGGCGTGCCGGTCGCGACGCCCTACGCGTTCCACGAGCGCGTGCGCGCGGCCGGCAAAGGCGCGAGCGTTGCATTGCTCGTGCAGCGCGACGGCGCGCGCAGCTTCGTGGCGCTGCGGCTGCCCGACTAGTCAGAGGTCCTCGTGCTCGGCGCGGGTAAGCGGTGGCTGCCCTGCTTGGTCCAGCGTTCGACCTGCATGCGCAGATTATCCACGTCCTGCGCGCGCGCCGCGCCGGCAAGCACGAAAGGCGTGACCACACTGAAGCGCAACGGCTTCATGCGCGCAGCCCATGGCGCGATCGTTGCGCGCCTTTGACCTGCATCAAGGATTGCGGCGCAGCGTTGCGCCACCATGCCCCCATGCATTACCACTACTTCACCATCGAACAACGGGAAGCGCTTGCTCAGGCAATGCGCGCGCGGCTCACCGAGCCGGGCATGCAAACGGCGCTCGAACGGCTGCACACACCGGACTACGGCGTATGCCAGGCGTGCGGCGCCGACATTGCGTTCGTGCGGCTGGCGGATGAGCCGCGGCTCGTGCGCTGCCCGGCCTGCGGCAGCAAGATCTAGTTGCCGTTCGAGGAGCTGCGCGACGCTTCGTCGTTCGCTGCGCGCGTGCGATTGCGCGCATAAGTGCCGGCGGCGAGCGCAACGAGGGCCGGTGCGATGAACTCGACCGGCAACACGGCATCGACGCAGCCGGTCTCGACCGCGGCGAGCGGCATCCCCGGCGCCGGCGAAGTGACAGCATCCTGCGCAATCATGAATCCGCCAGCGCCATGGATCGCGCGCGCTCCGGCCGCGCCGTCCTTGTCATAGCCGCTCAGCACGACGCCGATGACGCGCCTGCCGAGCGCCTGCGCCGCCGATTCGAACAGCCGATCGCCCGACGAAAGCACGTGGCGCACGCGCACGCCGTCAACGTGATGTAGCGTCCGGTCCGGGTCGACCTGCAGGTGCAGCGTCGGCAGCGCGACGTACAGCGTGCCCGGACGGAGCGTCTCGCCCTCCTCGGCCAGCTTCACTTTGAGCGTCGTATGGCGCGCGAGGACCTTGGCGAGCATCTCGGGCTTGTCCGTGACGCGGTGCTGCACGAACGCGATCGGCAGCGGAAAATCCGCCGGCAAGCCGGCCAGGATCTTCTCCATCGCCTGCAGCCCGCCGACCGAGGCGACGATCGTGACGAGATCGAACGAGGCGCTCATGCTGTGCTCTTGCGCCACGGCTCGGCAAAGCCGACCGGCGCGGGCGCGAGGCTGACGATGCGGCTGAAGAGCGTGTTGAAGTCGCGCTCCTTCACGCCGGCGATCGGGTCGTTATTCGCGTCGAACGCCCAGTCGATCGCCTGCCAGTCGCGCTCCGACAGGCAGCGCTCGGCGAGCGGCAGCACCTGCTCTTCTTCCTTGCGCATGTGCTTCCAGTGGAACTCGGCATATGCGTCCACCGTCTCGAGGAATTCCGGGGCGCCCTTGGGCCAGCCGTCTTCGAACAGCACCAGCGCGCGCTCGAGCTCGCGGATCAGCTTCTCGCCTTGCTTGTGCTCGGCCTGCAATCCCTCGATCAGCGTCTGCGTCTTGGGCAGGCGCGCGACGATCGGCGGAAAGAGGTACTCGTCCTCCTTCGGATGATGCAGCTGCTCGGGGAACTGATCGATGTAGTGCAAGATGGCGCGGAACACCGCGAAGTCCGGCTTGACCTTCGGGTCCTGCGCGTCCCGCGCCAGCTGCTTCAGCGCGTGCAGCACCGCCGATATCGAGCGATGCTCCTGTTGGATTTTCGTGATCGCTTTCATAGAAGCTTCTCCTATAAGCACAGCAGGCCGCGCAGGTCCGTGCCGTGCGCCAGGCCGTAGACGCCGAAGCCGAGCACCAGCGTCCCGGCCACGGCCCGTGCCACCTTTCCTTGCAGCCACGAGAATGCGAGCCCGGCGCCCATCAGCCAGGGCAGCGTTCCCAGCCCATACGCAGCCATCGCCGCGGCGCCGCCTTGTGCGCTGCCGGCAAAGGCGGCAACCGCCAGCGCGCCGTACACCAGGCCGCAGGGCAGCCAGCCCCAGAACAAGCCGGCGACATAGGCGTTGCCGTTCATCGATCTCGCGGCGAGCGGCTGCAGCCGGCGCCAGAGCGGCGCGCCCAGCGCCTCCAGCGGCGCAAGCACCGTCGTCGCTCCCGCGAGATGCAAGCCGATGCCAATGAGCAGCACGTTTGCCAGCACATAGAGCACGCCCTGCGCGCTCACCAAGGCACCAAGCGTGCCGCCGATCGCGCCTGCGACGGCATAGCTCGTGATGCGGCCGGCGTTGAACAGCAGCAAACTCCCCCAGCGCCGTTCGGGCGCCGATCGGATCGGTATCACGCGCCGGCCCGCGAACGCGGCCACGAAGCCGCCGCACATGCCAACGCAGTGGATGCCAGAGACGAGACCTAGGAGCAAGAGCGACGCGAGGAGCGCGCTCACTCAGATCACCTTCGAGTACGACGCGCGCGCCCTCGCTTCACGCAGGTAGCGGTCGAACACCATGCAGATCACGCGCACCAGCAACCGCCCGCTCGGCGTGACGGTGATCCATTCGTCGGTGAGGTCGACCAGCCCTTCGGCCTGCAGGCCGCGCAGGTCCTTCAGCTCGGCGGCGAAGCACGAGCGGAAATCGAGCAGGTGGGCGAGCTCGATCGATTCGATGGAAACGCGGAAGTGGCAGGCGAGCGCCTGGATCACCGCGCGGCGCGCAAGATCGTCGGGCGCGAGCTCGAGCCCGCGCGGCACCGGCAGCCGCTCGTCGTCGAGCACCGCATAGTATTCGTCGAGGCGCTTGTGATTCTGGTAGTAGGTCGGTCCGATCTTGCCGATCGCCGACACACCGAGGCCGAGGAGATCGCCCTCCGGGCAAGCGGAGTAGCCCTGGAAATTGCGCTGCAGGCGCCCCTGGCGCTGTGCGACCGCGAGCTCGTCGTCGGGCTTGGCAAAGTGGTCCATGCCGATATAGAGGTAGCCGGCGCGCGCCAGGCGCCCGATGGCGAGCGTCAGGATCTGCAGCTTGGTCTCCGCCGATGGAAGCTCAGCCACGGCAATGCGGCGCTGCGGCTTGAAGAGCTGCGGCAGGTGCGCATAGCTGTAGAGCGCAATGCGGTCCGGGCGAAGGCCGATCACCTGGTCGAGCGTGCGGTTGAAGCTGTCGAGCGACTGCTTCGGCAGCCCGTAGATCAGATCGAAATTCACCGAACGGAAACCGGCGTCGCGTGCTTCGGCCATGACGCGCTGCACGAGCTCGGCGGGCTGCACGCGGTGCACCGCGCGCTGCACATCAGCATCAAAATCCTGCACGCCCAGCGACACGCGATTGAACCCGAGGTCCGCGAGAAAGCGCATGGTGCCTTCGGGCGCATGGCGCGGATCGACCTCGATCGCGCACTCGAAGTTGGCGGAGCGCTGAAAGCGCGCATTAAGCGCATCCATGAGCTGCTGCATTTCCGCGCGGGCGAGGAAGCTCGGCGTGCCGCCGCCCCAGTGCAGCTGGCAGATGGTCGCGTTGTCCCCGACCAGCGGCGCCACCAGGGCCAATTCGCGCTCGAGGTAGCGGATATACTTGGCCGAGCGGCCGTGGTCGCGCGTGACGACCTTGTTGCAGCCGCAGTAGTAGCAGATGCTCTCGCAGAAGGGCAGATGCACATAGACCGAGAGCGGCTGGGTGATGCCGCCGATGTTGCGCTTCGCGAGCCACTGGCGAAGCTCCGCGTCCCCGAACGCTTCGACGAAGCGGTCGGCGGTCGGGTACGAGGTGTAGCGCGGCCCGCTCACGTCATACTTGCGGATGAGCACCGGGTCGATGACGAGTTCGGATGCGGGGTAGTTCACCAAGCCAACTATGAAGGGCAACGGCGTCGAGCCTTTGATCCGCGTCAAACCCAGCCTCGTTAGGCACCCGGTGGTGCTCGGCGCCGGCAGCGCCGTGCTCGTCGCCCTGCTCGGCCTCAACGTGGCCGCATTCCTGCGCGGCCTCGACTCACCCTGGCTGCTCGGCGGCGTCATCCTGAGCGACATGCTGGTGATCGGCATCGGCGTGCTCCTCGGCGCGCGCGAGGTGCTCACCGCCGAACACGGCACCGCCGTGGCCGAGGCCGAGCTCGCGGCGCTGGTCGAATGGTCAGACGACGCCATCGTCAGCAAGTCGCTCGAGGGCATCATCCGCTCGTGGAATCGCGGCGCGGAACGGATTTTCGGCTACAGCGCCGCCGAAGCCGTCGGCCGGCACATCAGCCTGATCATTCCGGAGGACCGTCTCGCCGAGGAGGAAGGGGTCATCGCCAGGCTCCGGCGCGGCGAGCCGGTGTCGCATTTCGAGACCGTGCGCTGCGCGAAGGACGGTCGCCGCCTGGACGTCTCCCTGAGCGTGTCGCCGATTCGCGATGCCGGCGGGCGCGTGATCGGCGCGTCGAAGGTGGCGCGCGACGTCACCGAAGCGAAGCGGGCGCAAGCCGATGCCGAGCGCATGCGAAGCGCGCTGACCTCCACACAGGCGCGCCTTGCGGCGATCGTCGACTCGGCGATGGACGCCGTCATCACGGTCGACGAACAGCAGACAATCGTGCTCTTCAACCGCGCCGCCGAGCACGTGTTCGGCGCGCGGCGCGAAGAGGCGATCGGCCGGCCGCTCGATCGCTTCCTCCCGCAACGCTTCCGCGCCGCGCATCGCCATCATATCGAGCGCTTCGGCACCACCGGGGTCACGAGCCGTCGCATGGGCGACGTCACCACGCTCTGGGCGCTGCGCGCCGACGGCACCGAGTTCCCGATCGAGGCCTCGATCTCGCAGGCGAGCGAAAGCGGCCGGCGCTTCTATACGGTCATCCTGCGCGACATCACTCTGCGCAGGCAGCACGAGGAGGACCTGCAGCGGCAGAGCCGGGAGCTGCGCGAACTTTCGGCACGCGTGCTGGAAGCACGCGAGGAGGAGAAGGCGCGCATCGCGCGCGAGCTCCACGACGAGCTCGGGCAGCTGCTTACGGCGCTCAAGATGGACCTGTCGTGGCTGCGCGAGCGAATCGACGGCAGCGCCGAGCTCGCGAAGAAGGCCGCGGAGATGAGCGGCATGCTCGACCAGACCGTGACCGCCACGCGCCGCATCTCCGCTGACTTGCGGCCGCTCATGCTCGACGACCTCGGCCTTGCCGACGCGACCAGCTGGCTGGTCGCGGACTTTGGCAAGCGAAGCGGCGTCGAATGCCGCATCCACCTTCCGGAGAACGGGTCACTCGACCAGCTCTCCAAGACCGCTTCGACGGCGCTCTATCGCGCCGTGCAGGAGTCGCTCACCAACATCGCGCGCCATGCGCAGGCGAAGCGGGCCTGGGTGCTGTTCGCCGTGGAGGACGGCAGCGTGCACGTCGAGATCGAGGACGATGGCCGCGGCATCGCGCCCGAGGACCTCGCCAAGACGCGCTCGCTCGGCCTGAAGGGCATGCGCGAGCGCATCGCCTATCTCGGTGGCTCGGTCGAGATCGCGCTCGCGCCGCGCGGCGGCACGCGCTTACGCCTGCGCGTTCCGGTGAAAGGCGAGCCGCCGGCATGACGCGGGTGCTGCTCGCCGACGACCACAAGATCGTGCGCGACGGCCTGAAGCGCATCCTCGGCGCGACCACCGACCTCGAGGTCGCGGGCGAGGCAGCGGACGGCGACGAGCTCCTCCGGCTGGTGAAGGGCGGCGACTACGATGTCGCCGTCGTCGACATGTCGATGCCCGGTCTCGCCGGCGTCGCGCTCGTCAAGCGCCTGAAGACCGAGAAGCCGAAGCTGCGCATCCTGGTGCTCTCGATGCACGGCGAGAGCCAATATGCCGCCCGCGCGCTGAGAGCCGGAGCCTCCGGGTACCTCAACAAGGACAGCGCCGCCGAGCAACTCGTCGGCGCGATCCGCAAGGTGGCAGCGGGCGGCGTGCACATCGGCGAAGCGGCGGCGGCGAGCCTCGTCGCCGCCGAGAAGGCGCCGCACGAGACGCTCTCGGACCGCGAGTTCGAGGTGCTGCGTCTGCTGGTGGAGGGCCTGGGGCCTACCGAGATCGGCGAGCGGCTGCACCTCTCAGTGAAGACGGTCAGCACGCACAAGACGCGCATCCTCGAAAAGCTCAACCTCGGCAGCACCGCCGAGCTCGTGCGCTACGCACTGGAGCACAAGCTCGTTACTTAGCGGCCGTTGAAAGGCCCGCGCGCGACGATCTCCAGCGCCGCGCAGTAGACGTCAGCAGGAACGTTCTCGCCACCGAGCCACGCGCGCACTTGCTCGACTCCGACGCGGAGCACCTCGGCGAGCGCCGCCTCGCCGCCGACAGTCTCGGCGGCAAGCCGCAGGGTACGCTTGGTTGGTGTGGGCATCGGTGCGGCTATGCTGCACCTGCGTTCACCGCCGGATTTGATGCACGTCAAGCCACTCGTGGCAGAGCGGTGTAGCGTCGATTCATGGAACTACTGGCGCTCGTCGCCGCAATGAGCGCAACCACGCTCGCTCTCCTGATCGTGGCGCTCGGGCTGCTCGCCTTGTGGCAGCAGGAGCCCAAGCCGCTGCTGCTCGAGCGGGCGCTGCGTCGCCACGGCGACCGAGTCGCGTACCGCGCCTTTGCCTCGGACAGCCACGAATTCGCCGTCGCGGTACAGCGCTGCCTCGCGTGCAGCGAAGCGACGCAATGCCGCGCCTGGCTCGCAAGCGGCGCGCGGGACGGATATCAGTCGTTTTGTCCCAATGCCGCCTACATCGAACACATGAAGCAGTGAGGAGAAAACCGTGTCCGCAATGATCATCTCCGTCACGTTTCTCATCCTCTTCGCGCTCGGCATTGCCGGGCTGCCTTACCTCTACGCCGCGTGGCGCCGCATTGGCGCGCGCGAGGCGGACCTCGAGATCTGGCGCGTGATGGCGCAACGCGGTATCGACCCGGTCGGCGCGACGCCAGCGACGCTCGCTCGCGCAGTGCGCCGCTGCGCACTCTGTCCGAGCATCGAGGAATGCGACCGGTGGCTCGCCGAGAATGAACACGACGGGCTCGACGAGTTCTGTCCGAACGCCGCGCTGATGGAGAAACTCGGCGCGGCGCCCAGGTAGCGACGCAGCGGCTCGTGACGAGGGCGTGAAGCGCACGAGACTAGGAATTTTCCTACCTCGATATCGGAATCCTGGTGACATGACGCCCGGCGTGTCTCTCGGCACACTCGACCGGTGAAGGTCTACCTCGTCGAGGATTCCCCGCTGCTGCGCAGCCGGCTCGCGGCCATGATCTCGGCGATCCCCGGCGCGCAGACTGTTGCGCATGCTGACGGCGCCGAAGAGGCAATCCGCGACATCCTGGCCATGCGGCCCGACGCCGTGGTGCTCGACATCCACCTCAAGGAGGGCAGCGGCTTCGACATCCTGCGCGCGGTCGGCAAGATCGCGCCAGAAATCGCTTTCTACGTCCTCACCAACTACCCGGCCGAGGGCTACCGTCTGAGCGCCGAGCGCCTCGGCGCGCGCGGTTTCTTCGACAAGAGCACGGAATTCGACCGCCTGCGCGAGGCGCTGGCGAGCATTGCCTGCTAGCCGCTATGAATTGGGCCTACGTCATCATTGTCGTCTTCGGACTGTGCCTCTTGGCGCTCGCCGCCCGCCTCCTCGGCGTGTTGTAGGTCCGCAAGTACCTAAGATAAGAATCCTCCGACGCTGAGTTTCAGCGGCCGCTGATGGTGCGGCGCGGGGGCGGCCGGCACACTGCCGGCCATGGAAGTCTTTCTGGTTGAAGATTCACCGATGGTCCGCGAGCGGCTCGAAACGCTGCTCGCCGAAGTGCCGGGCATCGAGATCGTCGGGCGCGCCGCCAGCGCGACGGCGGCGATCCAGGACATCCTGCAATGCAGGCCGGACCTCGTGATCCTCGACATCCAGCTCGCCGAAGGCAGCGGCTTCGACGTGCTGCGCGCGCTGCATGCGCAGGCGCCCGAGCTCGACGTGATCATGCTCACGAATTACGCCGCCGACCCGTACCGCCAGATCGCGGAGCGTTTCGGGGCACGAGCGTTCTTCGACAAGAGCAAGGAATTCGAATGCGTGCGCGACGTAGTCGCGCTACGCGCCGCCGCACAGTGAACGGAACGGAGAAACCATGCAAGTCGTCGTCGCGTTCAGCGCCAAGCGTCAATTCATGAACACGCCAGACCCTCGCAAGTTCGAAGTCTCCTGCACGAGCTGCAACCTGCGCGAGCTGTGCCTGCCGGGCGGCATCTGCATCGAGGACCTCGAGCAGGTGCAGAACATCGTCTATGCCCGCCGGCGCATCAAGCGCGGCGAGAGCCTGTTCGCCGCCGGCGACGAGTTCACCGCGATCTACGCCATCCGCAGCGGCACGTTCAAGACCAGCGTGGTCGACGGCGAGGGCCGCGAGCAGGTCACCGGCTTCTTCATGGGCGGGGAGCTCCTCGGCATGGACGGCATCGGCGCCGGCCGCCACAACGGCACGGCAGCGGCGCTCGAGGACAGCGAGATCTGCGTCATGCCCTACTCGCTCATCGAATCCATGGCGCGCGACTACCCCCAGCTGCAACGCCACCTGCACGCGGTGCTCTCGCGCGAGATCGTGCGCGACCACGGCGTCATGATGCTGCTCGGCTCGATGCGGGCGGAGGAGCGCCTGGCAGCGTTCCTCTCGAACCTTTCCAAGCGCTTCGTGCGCCGCGGCTACTCGCAATCGGACTTTCACCTGCGCATGACACGCGAGGAGATCGGCAGCTACCTCGGGCTCAAGCTCGAGACGGTGAGCCGGCTTTTCTCCCAGTTCCAGAAGGACGGACTCATCGCGGTAGAGCAGAAGCACGTGCGCATCCTCGACATCGCCGGCCTGGAGAAGATGCTGGCCGGAGCAAAATAAGGAAGACGCCATGTTCCAGCACATTCTCCTGCCGCTCGACGGCTCAACGGTATCGCGCAAAGCCGCGCGCAAGGCGATCGCGCTCGCGAAGCAAGCCGGCGCCCGCATCACGGCCTACCACGCGCTCGGCTCCGGCCCGCGCGGCGTTTATGGCGATGGCTATCGCCTGCCGCCTGAGCGCTCGAGCCGCAGCCGGCTGCGCAAGGCGCGCGTGCAATGGTTCGACGGCCTGGCGCGCGCCGCGCGCGACGCCGGCGTGCGCTTCGCGACCGCCGTTGACCGCGCTTTCACCCCGCACGAGGGCATTGTCGCGGCAGCGCAAAAACGCAAGTGCGACCTGATCGTCATCGGCAGCCACGGGCGTCGCGGCCTGGCGCGTCTCGCGCTCGGCAGCGTTGCCGAAAACGTCATCGCGCGCTCGAGCGTTCCCGTCCTGGTTTACCGGTGACCCTGCCCTACGTAAAGCTCACCGCGCACGACGTGCCCGATGTGGAAGCGCACAGCCGGCGCATGAGCCGCGAGCTCGCGCAGCTCACGGCGCGCTATGGCTCGATCACCGGCGCTCATTTCACTCTCGGCAAGTGCGGCGCCGAAGCCTTCGAAGCGCATCTCGAGCTGCTCTTGCCGCAGCACGAGATCATCGTGAACGTCGCGTCAGGCGCGCCCGAGCGCGCGGTGCGCGACGTCGTGGCGCGCGCGCTCGCCGAGCTGGCGCAGCTCGAGCGACGCGATCCCGCCATCCGCCCGAGCATCGAGGCGAAAGCCGCGTAGGCAATCTCTGAATAAGCGTCGTTCCCGCGCAAGCGGGAACCCAGGATGTTGTCGAGAAAGAAACGCTTTCGCGGGCGACTTTTTCAGACCCTCCCCAGGCGGACGCACGCTGAAGGGGTGTTCCGCTCAAAAAAAAGCCCCCGCCTAAGCGGGGGCCCGGTTCCTCCTCGCAGTAATGCGCTAGCCGACGATCAGCGGCCGCATCATGTCGTGCTCCTCGTGCTCGAGGATGTGGCAGTGCCAGACATACTCGTTGCCACCGGTCCTCGGGCTCGACGGCACGTTGAACGGCACGGCCGGGAGGTTGAACTGCATCATCACCGTGGTGACTTCGCCCGGATTCATGCGCACCGTCTCTTTCCAGCCCTGCTCGAACGGCGCCGGCGGCGTCGCCTGACCCGTGAGGGCGGGCACGCCGTTGCGGATACCGTTGAAGGGCTGGCGCGACAGGATTTGCACGTTGACCAGGTGGAAGTGGATCGGATGAGTATCCGCCGTGGTGTTCGCGATCTGCCACACCTCCATAGCGCCGGGACTCGGCGTTTCCGTCGGCGTCGATATGTAAGGCCGCCCGAAGGTGCCGGCAACCAGCGCAGTCGTGGTTCCGAGGAGCTGCGCCAGGCGCCCGTGGTCGTCGAACGTTTCGTTGAGTGTCAGCTGCCGCACTGGGACACCGGCGGGAAGCGCCGTCACGCCCAGCGGCGCAAACAGCGGATCCGTGCCCGGCATGGCGAAGCCTTTGCTGATGGTAAGCGGCGTGTCGCGTCCGCTTGCCGCAACGACTTTGAACCGCATGATGACGCGCGTATTGGGCCCGAAACCGGGCGCCGTAAGCGCGTTCGTCGGGTTCTTGTTGTTGAGTCCGGGGAAGTAGTCGTTCAGCGGATCTCCTCCCGGGAACGGCGCCGGGGTGTCGGTGTACAGGATGATCTTCTGGCCCACGTGCGCCGAGAAATCGAAGATCACATCCGCGCGCTCCGCCGGTGCCAGCAGCAGCGAACCGCCCGCCAAGCCAGCGAACGGCACGTTGCTCGGCACCCATTGCGCCGTGGGCAGGAACCCGCCCTCGGTGCCGAGGACCAGGAAGTTGGTCGACGGCTTGCCGGCCGGGTTCGGCGCCGCGGCATTGCGTGCCGGCGCATTCGCCGGATTGCCGTTGCCGCTGAGCGTGATGCCGTTCGGGCTCCCGTCATCCACGTACATCTGCAGATTGAGGAAGCGGGCGTTGCAGGCATTGAGGATGCGGAAGCGATAACGCCGTGCTTCGACCGTCACCTCCGGATACACCGTACCGTTCGCGAGCATCGTGTCGCCGAAGAATTCCGGCACCACGGAGATCGGCGGCAGTCCCAGCGGTTTTCCGCCGCCGGGCGGCGTCCCCTGCGGCCCGAAGCGAGCGGTGTCGTACACGTGCGCGTACCACAGGCTTCCGTCGGTGGAGGGACCGGGCCACGTCGGATCGACTGCAAAGATGTCTTTGCCGACGAACACCTTGTCCTGCACGACGATCGGCAACTCCTGCACCGTGGTCCCGCCGAGCACCGAGCTCTCGATGAATGGCGGCAGGCCGTTGTTCTGGAGATTCGCCTCAGGCGTATCGCGCAGCACGAGCGCGGTCGCAATTCCGGCATACGCGTTGACGCGCGTGATGCCCCATGCATGGTCGTGGTACCAGAGCAGACGCGCGCTCTGGTTCAGCGGGTAGTAGTACTCCGCCTGATTGCCTGCCAGCGGCGCGGGACTGATACCCACGTCGACGTAGCTCGCCCCCTTGGCGCCGTCGGCCCCGAACCAGGCGTGCGGGCCGCCGTCACTCGTCCATGGCACAAGCCCACCGTGCAGGTGCGTGTCGGCTCGGTTGTCCGCGAAACGGTCTGCACCTTCGATCGTGCGATCTACCGGGATGATGTGAGTCGAAGGAAGGTTGTTGGTGAACGTGAGCTGGATCGGCGAGCCCCTCTGGCCGACGATGATGCCGCCGAGGTGCTTCTGCGGCTGGCTGCCGCCGCCCAGCGGATTCGCCGGGTCATAGCCCCAGAAGGTGGTCGGGCCAAGAGTCGGGTGGATCTGATCGGTGAACTGCCCGATGTTGAGGCTGTAGTGTGTGGCGCCGCCGGCACCAACCAGGCCGTCGGGAGCAGCTACCGGAATGCCGTCCGGTCCTACACCACGAAACGTGGTCTTCCAGAGCGGCGTACTTTGCGACTGATACCACGCCCAGGCCTTCGCCCACGGCAGGCTGCCGAAAGCGGCGAAGGTGGCAGTGGCAATGCTGGTCTTTAGAAAACTACGACGATTCAACATGGATGAACTCCCCGATGGATGAACAAACTCTCAAAGTCTTCTTGGTGTTTCAAAATTGCGGGGAGGGCGCCTATGCGCAGCTACGGAGGTGACCTGGCTGGACGCCGCCGACGCGGCGAGACGAGCTTCGAGTGCTCGGCTCGCCGGTCTGCGGAACAACGCGGGCTTGTGTAGCCCGGAAAGCATCGTTGTCTCCCTCCCCAGGAGACAGATGCGACGCTACGCCGATGGCCTACGACCTGTTTGACGCAGCGCAAGAGTCGGACAAAAAGATTGCCGCTCTCTTACCTCGTGAAATGTCGTTGACCGCTCGTTAACGACTCGTGGAATACGGCGTCAAGTGTCGTTGACGCCCGGTCAACTATTCCGCGCCGGTCTTCTGGAGCTCTAGCGGATGACGAGCACCGGCGTCTTGGAGCGCGCGAGCGTCTTCTGCGTCTGACTGCCGAGGAATACGCCCTGCATGCCTTTGCGCGCGTGCGAGGCCATCACGATGATGTCGGCCCCGGTCTCGCTCGCCGCCTTGACGATCTCCTCGTAGGGATGCTCGCTCACGGCAAAGCGCTTGGCGGAGCTCACGCCTGCCTCGCCCGCCGCCTTCTCGCATTCCGACAGGATGCGCTCGGACCGCTCGTGCGCATGCCGGTCATAGTCCGACCAGGTGTCGCTCAACGATGCGGCGTCGTACGCGAACACGTGGAAAGGCGCCGCCACGTTCATGAACGTGACCTTGGCGCCGTTCTCCTTGGCGAGTTGCAGGCCCTCGCGTACGGCGGCTTGCGACAGGGCGGAGCCATCGGTCGGCATCAGGATGTGCTTGTACATAGGATCCTCCTTTTCGTCAGTGCTGCAGGACATAATCGCCGGGCGCGGTGCCGAGCACCGGCAGGCCTTTTTCCGGCGCGCCCATGGCGGGCGGCGCGGTGCGCGCGTCCGAGCGCTCGGCGAGCCATTGCTGCCAGTACGGCCAC
The DNA here is from genome assembly GCA_035689325.1 of Burkholderiales bacterium. Taxonomy (GTDB): domain Bacteria; phylum Pseudomonadota; class Gammaproteobacteria; order Burkholderiales; family SG8-39; genus SCGC-AG-212-J23. The sequence goes on from DASSLQ010000216.1 coordinate 24,089, forward strand.
CAGGATCCGGCGCGGGTTTCGGCGAGCGCCTGCCAGGCATCCGGATCGACGTAAGGCTCGGCGTGCTTGCGCGTCGCCGCCTGGTAGCTCGCGCCGGCGAAACCGTTCACCGGGCTGACGATGCCGACGTTATGCCCGCCCGAGGCGAGCACGAAGGTGACGTCGGCATCGGTGAAGAGATGGAGCTTGTATACCGAGCGCCACGGCGCGATGTGGTCCTTGCTCGTGCCCACGGCAAAGAGCGGCAGCTTCACATCTCTTAGCGCGATGGCGCGGCCCTCGACCTGGTAGTGGCCTTCGGAGAGCTCGTTGTTGAGGAACAGGCGCCGCAGGTACTCGCTGTGCATGCGCGCGGGCATGCGCGTGCCGTCCGCATTCCACGCCGCGAGGTCGTTGAGCGGCGGGCGTTGGCCCAGCAGATATTCGCGTACGCGGCGCGACCAGATCAGGTCGTTCGAGCGGATCCACTGAAAGGCGCCCGCCATCTGGCGCGCGTCGAGGAAGCCCTGCTCGGCCATCATGTCCTCGAGCAGGCTCACTTCGCTCTCGTCCATGAACAGCGTGAGCTCGCCCGCCTCTTCGAAGTCGACTTGCGCCGCAAGGAGCGTCACGCTCGCGAGGCGATCGTTGCCATCGCGCGCCATCGCCGCTGCCGCGATCGCGAGCAGCGTGCCGCCGAGGCAATAGCCCGCCGCGTGCACCTTGCGGCCGGGAACGATGCGCTCGATCGCGCCGAGCGCGTCCGTCACGCCCATCGTGCGGTAGTCGTGCATCGAGAGCCCGCGCTCCTCGGGACCCGGGTTCTTCCACGAGATCAGGAACACCGTGTGGCCGCGCTCGACGAGGAAGCGCACGAGCGAATTGGCGGGCGAGAGATCGAGGATGTAGTACTTCAGGATCCACGCCGGCACGATCAGCACCGGCTCCGCATAGACGCTCTCCGTCGCCGGCGCGTACTGGATGAGCTC
>DASSLQ010000217.1:0-2731 GCA_035689325.1 Burkholderiales bacterium
CGATGATCCCGGTGGCGGTGCGGATGCTCGACAACGTGCTCGACGCCACGGTCTGGCCGCTGCCGCAGCAGGGCAGGGAGGCGCAAGCCAAGCGGCGCATCGGGCTCGGCTTCACCGGTCTCGGCGACGCGCTCGCGATGCTGAGCTTGCGCTACGACGCCGAAGAGGGGCGCGCCATGGCGGCCTCGATCGCGCGCGAGATGCGCGACGCCGCTTATCTCGCCTCCTCGACGCTCGCCGAGGAGAAGGGCGCCTTTCCGGCGTTCGACGCCGAGAAGTACCTGGCGGCGCCACGCTTCGCCTCCCGGCTGCCCGAGATGATCCAGGCGCGCATCCGCCGCCACGGCATGCGCAACAGTCATTGCATGTCGATCGCGCCCACGGGCACGATCTCGCTCGCCTTCGCCGACAACGCCTCCAACGGCATCGAGCCCGCTTTCAGCTGGTTCTACACCCGCAAGAAGCGCATGGCCGACGACACGCGGCGCGAATACCCAGTCGAGGACCACGCCTACCGGCTGTTCAAGCATTTGAACGGCATCGACGAAGACGCGACGATGCTGGCGCACGAGGCTGCGCCGGAGCGCGAGCCCGGGCGCGTGTGGCAGGACGGCGAGGGACGGCGGTTCGCGACGCTGCCCTCGTACTTCGTCACCGCGCTCGAGATGAGCGCGCTCGACCACATGCGCATGAGCGCCGCCGTCCAGCCCTTCGTCGATACAGCGATCAGCAAGACGGTGAACGTGGCGGAGAGCTATCCCTTCGCGCAGTTCGAGGACCTGTACCTCGAGGGGTGGAAGAGCGGTCTCAAGGGCCTCACCACGTACCGGCCCAACCCCGTCGTCGGCGCCGTGCTGGAGGTCTCGCCGCAATCGGTGGCGCCGCAGGACTTCGTCGTCGATCCCGATCGGCGCATCCGCCTGGACAAGGCGCCGCAGCCGCCGCTCGCAAGCCTGCGCTGGCCCGGTCGCCCGGAGCTGCCCAACGGCAACCCGTGCTGGACCTACGCCGTGCGCCATCCGCTCGGCGACTTCGCGGTTTTCATCGGTCACATCGAGAACGGTCGGCCGTATCCCTTCGAGGTGTGGGTCAACGGCAGCGAGCAGCCGCGGGGGCTTTCCGCCATCGCCAAGACGCTCTCGATGGACATGCGTGCCGAGGACCGGCGCTGGCTCGACATGAAGCTCTCGGCGCTGCAGAAGGCGAGCGGCGACGATGCGTTCGACATGTCGATGCCGCCCAACGGCGACAAGGTGCGCGTGCCGAGCCTGGTCTCCGGCTTCGCGCGCCTGGTGCGCTATCGCTGCAACGAGCTCGGCGCGTTCGACGGGCAGCCTGGCGCGACGCCGGTGATGGACGCCCTGATCGGGCTCAAGGAGCCGAAGGCCGGTCCCGACGGAACGCTGTCCTGGACCGTCGACGTGGTGAATCACAACACCGGTGACGACTTCGTGCTCTTCTTGAAGGAGCTCGTGATGCCGGATGGCCAGCGGCGTCCGTACTCGATGTGGCTCTCCGGCGAATATCCGCGCGTGCTCGACGGGCTGTGCAAGGCGCTCTCGCTCGACATGCGCGTGTACGACACGGCGTGGATCGGCATGAAGCTGCGCAAGCTTCTCAACTACGGCGAGCCGAACGGCGCGTTCCTCGCGCGCATCCCCGGATCGGACAAGGCGCAGACGTGGCCGTCGACGATCGCCTATCTCGCCCAGCTCATGATCCATCGCTACGCCATGCTGGGCATCCTCACCGAGGAAGGCTATCCGGTCGCCCACGTCGGCATCCTGTCGGTGCCCGAGGGTGAGCGGCAGGCGAGCGCGGAGTTGAAGCTCCTCGCCGGACGCAAGTGTCCGGAGTGCGGCAACAAGACGATGATCCGCAAGGACGGCTGCGACTTCTGCACCGCGTGCGGCCACACCGGGGCTTGCGGGTAGGCGCGAATCCAGTCGCGGGGGCCGCAGGAGGCGACGTGCCGCTGCTGCGGCTCGGCTTTCGTCCGTTCTACCTGCTGGCGAGCCTGTTCGCGGCCGTATCGGTCGCGCTTTGGAGCGCGCAGTACGCGGGCTGGATAGGGCCGATATACCTTGCCGGCCCCTTGTGGCACGCGCACGAGATGCTGTTCGGCTTCACGCTGGCCGTAGTGGCGGGGTTTCTCTTCACGGCCGCGCGCACCTGGACCGGCCAACCGACGCCGACCGGCGTGACGCTCGCGCTGATCGCGCTGCTCTGGCTCGCCGGCCGGGTGCTGGTGGCCACGCCGCTGGTCTGGACTTCCGCGGTGATCAACGCCGCGTTTCCGGTCGCCGTCGCCGTCGGCATCGGCGTGCCGCTCGTGCGCGCCGCGAATCGCCGCAACTACTTCTTCGTCGCGCTCCTGCTCGCGATCGCGCTCGCCGTGCTGATGGTGCATCTGTCGGTCATGGGCGCGCTCGGCCTTCCGGGCTGGCTGGGCATCCAGATCGCGCTCGACGTGGTGCTCTTCGTGATGACGGTGATGGGCGGGCGCGTGATCCCGATGTTCACCAACAACGGGGTGCCCGGCGCCGCTGCGCGGCGGCTGCCGCAGCTCGAAAGCTTTGTGCTCGGCGCGACGCTGGCCGTGCTCGCGGCGGACGCGCTGCAGGCGAGCGGCGCGTTGCTGCTGCTCGTGCTCGGCTTCGCGTGCGCCGCGCACGCGACACGCCTTGCGCTGTGGATGCCCTGGCGCACCGCCCGCGTTCCGCTGGTGTGG
>DASSLQ010000218.1:0-2367 GCA_035689325.1 Burkholderiales bacterium
TACGCCGCGGGTTACTACAGCTACAAATGGGCGGAGGTGCTGTCCGCCGACGCCTACAGCCTGTTCGAGGAACAGGGCGTCCTGTCGCCGCAGGCAGGTGCTCGCTTCCGCGACGAGGTGCTCGCGCGCGGCGGCAGTCGCCCGGCGCTGGAGTCCTTCGTCGCCTTCCGCGGCCGGCCACCCCAAATCGACGCCCTGTTGAGGCATAATGGCATGTCAGCGTCATAACGACCTCGAGGGAGGTGTCATGGCCCGCACTGGCATCCGGCCTGTGGCCTTGGGCGTGGTCGCCGCGCTTCTGCTCGGCGCAGCCGCGCTTGCGAGCGCACAGACCCAGCAGGTCTACCGCTACGTCGATGCCGAAGGGCGCGTCGTGTATTCCGACAAGCCGCCGCCGGCGGACGCGCGCGACGCGCAAGCGAAGCGTATCGGCCGGAACACGATCGAGACGAGCACACTCTCGTACGCGGCCGCGCTTGCCGAGCAGCGCTATCCCGTGACGCTCTACACCTTCGGCTGCGGACTCGTGTGCGACACCGCGGCGGGTCTGCTCAACAAGCGCGGCGTTCCGCATAGCGTCGTCGATGTGGGGCAGAACGACGGCGCGGAGAAGTTGAAGCGGCTCACCGGCGGGCTCGACGCGCCGGCGCTGCAGGTGGGCGATCAATACACGACCGGCTACAACGAAAGCCGCTGGCAGAACATGCTGACCGACGCCGGATATCCGCAGACGCCTCCGCCGCGGACCGCTCCGGTCGGACGCGCGCCTTCGGCCGCGCCTGCCGCGCCGGCCGCGCCATCCACGGCATCGGCTCAGCCGTCCGCACCCGAGGCCAAGGGCGGCGATTATCCGAAGTAGGTCATAGGGGCCTCAGCTCGCGGCGGCGCCTTCCGCGTTCGGCTCCTTCCTCGCAGTCGTGCGCGCCGACCGGGCGAGAAGGGATTCTCGGGCGCGCTGCTCCAGGCGGCGCGAGGCGACGATCGTGCGATCGCGCGCGTACGCTTCGTGATTGGCGTCCACCTGGTCGAGCCGATACACGTAGTTCACCATCATCCCCCCGGACTGGCGCATGCCGGTCGGCGAGACGTCCGCCAGCCAGTTGAGCCGCGCCATGCGCGCGCCGTTGACGAGGTGGAAGCGAGCGACCGGATCGAGCGGCTCCTGGTCCTCTTTGGCGTTGAGGAGGTAATGCGCTGCGAGCGGCAGCAGGCGCAGCTGCAACGCCTTCGACAGCGCCTCGTCTTCGAACCAGCGCGGCGCGTCAAGCGCAGCGGCGAGGCTCGCGATCTCGGCCTGCGCGGGATGGCCGTCCAGCGCGCGCGGCAGATTGGCGAGCCACGCCCTCAGCCCGGGTATGGGCGACAGCGTGGCGAAGATCTTGATCCGGGGCAGCTCGCGCCCGAGGTCCTCGGCAACCTGCTTGATGAGGAAGTTGCCGAACGACACGCCGCGCAATCCCTGCTGGCAGTTGGTGATCGAGTAGAACATCGCGCAGTCGGCGGTTCCCGGCTCGAGGACCCGCGAGTCGGGGTCGAGCAGCGGCTGAACCCGCGCGCTCATGCCCCGCGTCAGCGCCACTTCGATGAAGATGAGCGGCTCGTCGGCCAGCGCCGGATGGAAGAACGCGTAACAGCGCCGATCGGCCTGCAACCGCCGGCGCAGATCGCCCCATCCCTCGATCTGGTGCACCGCCTCGTACTGGATCAGCTTCTCGAGCACCAGCGCCGAGGTGCGCCAGTCGATGCGTCGCAGCTTCAGGAAGCCGCGGTTGAACCAGGAGCGCAGCAGATGGGTGAGATCCGCGTCCGTGCCGAGCCACTGCGGGTTGGCGTCCAGGTCGTGCAGCACCCGGCGGTGCATGTCGACCAGCAGTGCCGTACCGCCCGGTGCCATATTGAGACGGCGGAAGAGCTCCTGGCGCGGCGGCTCGACCGCGTGCTGCAGGCGGATGAGATTGGCCGGCGAGGGTTCGTCGCGATACGCTTGCGCACAGCGCTCCACAGCCCGCGGATCGGGAGAGAACTCTTTGGTCAGAAGATCGAAGAATACGGATGCCGCCGAATCGTCCAGCGCCCGGTAGGCGGCCAGCGCCTCGCGCGCGAGTCTCGCACCGGACACCTCCCCGCGCTCCGACATCAGGGCGTGAGAGAGCTCGATGGCGCGCCGCGCAGCCCTGTCTGAACCTCGGGACGGCGTTGGCCGGGGCGCGTCGGCCCCGGCGTTGAACAGACGATGGATGAATGACCGCGACCTCATGTCTGTATACTAAGCGATATCTTGTGGATACAACATGACACTTTTTGTGCCCTCTACCAGAGGGGAATCGAGAAGTCTCGGATAGGGAGCAGCAAAGTAAAAAAGGGGCT
>DASSLQ010000219.1:0-13112 GCA_035689325.1 Burkholderiales bacterium
TGGCGAAGGGTCATGATTTTCCACAGCTCACATTCGTGGCGGTGTTGAACGCCGATGCCGCGCTGCTCTCCACCGACTACCGCTCCGCCGAGCGTCTCTACGCCGTGCTCGCGCAGGTCGCCGGGCGCGCGGGCCGCCGCCAACAGCGTGGGGAAGTGATGATCCAGACGCGCTACCCCGAGCACCCGCTCTTCGCCGCGCTCCGGGAGCACGACTTCGCGCGCTTTGCCGACTCGCAGCTCGACGAGCGCCGCCGCGCAGGTTTTCCGCCGTACGTCTTCGAAGCCGCGCTGCGCGCCGAGGCGGCCGAGCTCGCGCGCGCCATGGCGTTTCTGGACGCGGCGCGCAGACGCATCGAGCCGCCGGACAGCGTGCGCGTGTTCGACCCGGTGCCGAACGTCATCACCCGGCGCGCCGGCTGGGAGCGCGCGCAGCTCGTGATCCAATCGGGCTCGCGGCCCGCGCTGCAGGATTACCTGGCACGGCTGAGCGCTGCGCTCTACGAGGAGCCGGCGCGCAGCGTGCGCTGGCACCTCGACGTCGACCCCATAGAATTCGATTGATGTCCGATCCGAAAGACGTCCTCCGCCGCATCCTCGAGGACGGCGTCCGCAAGCTCGGCGGCTCGGGTGAAGTGCACCTCGAGCGGCCGAAGAATCCCGAGCACGGCGATTGGTCGACGAACGTCGCGCTGCAGCTCGCAAAGGAGTTGAAGCGCAAGCCCCGCGACATCGCCGAGGACCTGAAGAGGGCCACTCTCGATGCGCTCGTCAGGAGCGGCATCACGACTGCGGCTGGCGTGTCGATCGCGGGGCCCGGTTTCTACAACGTCAAGCTCGATCCGGCGATCAGGCTCCGCCCGATCCTCGAGGTGCTGAGGCGCGGCAAAGACTATGGGCGCGCCATCACGAGCGCGCCACAGAAGGTGCAGGTCGAATTCGTTTCCGCGAATCCGACCGGGCCGCTGCACGTCGGCCACGGCCGGCAGGCCGCCATCGGCGACGCGATCGCAGCGCTGCTCGAATCGCAGGGCCACAAGGTGACGCGCGAGTTCTACTACAACGATGCCGGCGCGCAGATCGACAAGCTGACGTGGTCGGTGCAGGCGCGCGCCAAGGGCATCCGGCCCGGCGACGCCGGCTGGCCGGAAGAGGGCTACGCCGGAGAATACATCGAGGACATTGCGCGGGAATACAAGGGCGATGTAAGCGATGTCGATGCAGTGCGGCGCTTCGCGGTCCAGTATCTGCGGCGCGAGCAGGACGCCGACCTCGCGGCATTCGGCGTCAGGTTCGACGTCTACTACCTCGAGTCGAGCCTGTACACCGAGGGCAAGGTGGCGGCGGCGGTCAAAGCGCTGGTCGCGAGCGGCAAGACGTACGAGAAGGACGGCGCCCTGTGGCTGCGCACGACCGATTACGGCGACGACAAGGATCGCGTGGTGCGCAAATCCGACGGCAGCTACACCTACTTCGTGCCGGATGTGGCGTACCACCTCACGAAGTGGCAACGCGGCTTCACGCGCGTAGTCGACGTGCAGGGTACGGACCACCACAGCACGGTGACGCGCGTGCGCGCCGGGCTGCAGGCGCTCGGCCTGGGCATTCCGCCGGGATGGCCGGAATACGTGCTGCATAGCCTGGTGAAGGTGATGCGCGGCGGCGAGGAGGTCAAGATCTCGAAGCGGGCCGGCTCATACGTGACGGTGCGCGATCTCATCGACTGGGTCGGGCGCGACGCGGTGCGCTTCTTTCTCGTCTCGCGCAAGGCGGACTCGGAGTTCATCTTCGACGTCGATCTCGCCCGCGAGAAGAGCGACGAGAACCCGGTGTACTACGTGCAGTACGCGCACGCGCGCGTATGCAGCGTGTTCGCGCAGTGGGCCGGCGATGCGCGCACGCTCTCAGCGGCGAAGCTCGAGCGGCTGCAAGGCGAACGCGAGGCCGCGCTCGCGAGCCTGCTGGATGAGTTTCCGGAGGCGCTGGCGAAGGCCGCGCGCGAGGCGGCGCCGCACGACGTCGCCTACTACCTGCGCGAACTCGCGGCGCAGTTTCACAGCTACTATAATGCCGAGCGTATCCTCGTCGAGGACGAGGAGCTGCGCAGCGCGCGCCTCGCGCTCTGCGCCGCAGTCCGCCAAACGCTGGCCAACGGGCTGTCGCTGATTGGCGTCAGCGCCCCGGAGAAGATGTGATGGCACAAGCCAAAATCGCGAACAGAACGCGGCGGCGCTCGGAAGGCGGCTTCCTGCTCGGCATGTTCGTCGGCGTGCTGCTCGGCCTCGCCGTGGCGCTCGCGATCGCGTTCTACCTGAACAAGGGTCCGATGCCGTTCCAGAGCGCGCGCCCGACCAAGGCCGACAAGGACCTCGCCGCAGGCAAGCCGCCGGCGATTGCCGGGCTGCCGCAAAGCTCGGCTGCGGCCCCGCTCGCGGTTCCGGAGAAGCCCAAGTTCGATTTCTACAAGATCCTGCCCGGGCAGGAGGAACCGGTCAGCGAGAAAGAGCTGCGCGAGCGCACGCGCCAGGCGAAGAGCGGTCAACAGCAAGCCTCCAACGACGTTTATTTCATACAGGCGGGGTCGTTCCAGAACCCGGCCGAAGCCGATAACCAGAAGGCGCGCCTGGCCATCCTGGGTTATGAATCGAGCGTCGAGCCGGCGAACCTCCCCGACAAGGGCACCTGGTATCGCGTCCGGCTCGGGCCCTATACCAAGGTGGAAGAGTTGAACCGCGTGCGTCAGGCGCTCGCGCAAAATGGCATCGAGGCGAGCCTCGTGAAGATCAAGGAGCAGCAGTAAGCATGAAAACGGCTTTCAAAGTGTTCATCGCGGCACTCGTCGCCGCGCCGCTTATCGCTTCGGCGCAGGGCATCAAGCCCCAGTACAGCGAGCTGAACCCGCCGCAGCCGGTCGACAGCGACGCCAAAAAGATCGAGGTGGTGGAGTTTTTCTGGTACGGCTGCCCGCACTGCTACAACCTCGAACCGCTGCTCGAGAACTGGGTGAAGAAGCTGCCGCCGGACGTACAGTTCCGGCCGATCCCGGCGGTATTCAACGAGCGCTGGGCGCACGACGCCGCCATCTTCTACACCTTCGAGGCGCTCGGCGTGCTGCCGAAGCTGCACCGTGCGTTCTTCGACTCGATCCATCGCGACCACCTGCGCACCGATGATCAGGCGGCGATGACCGAGTGGCTGCAGAAGCATGGCGTCGAGCCGAAGAAGTTCTACGAGACGATGAAATCGTTCAGCGTGCAGAGCAAGACGCGCCGCGCCGCGCAGCTGAGCGTCGCCTACAAGATCGACGGCACGCCGGCGATGGCGGTGCAAGGCCGCTATACCGTGAGCGCGGACCAGGGCCGCAGCCACGAAGGCATGCTCGATACGGTGTCCTACCTGGTCAGCATGGTCAGGAAGGGCAAATAGGCAGCCACGACGGCAGCCGCTTCGGCCGCCGCCCGGGGGCCCGCGAAACCCCTCGTTCTGTCGTCATCACCGGCGCTTCGTCCGGCATCGGCCAGGCGCTTGCGCGCCACTACGCTGCGCCCGGCGCTGTGCTGGGCCTCATTGCGCGCCGAGCGCCATCCGCCGGTCTGCCCGGCACCGTGGTCACGTACCAGCTCGATGTCAGCGATCTGCGCGCGCTCGCCGATGCCGCGCGCGACTTCATCGGCCGCTTTGGCGCGCCGGAGCTCGTGATCGCGAATGCCGGGGTCAATACCGGCACGCACGGCCACGATCTCGCCGATGTGGAGAAGCTAAGGCGCGTGCTCGATGTGAACGTGACCGGCATGGCGGCCACGCTCGCCGCTTTCGCCCCCGCGATGCGCGCCGCGCGCCGCGGCACGCTCGTCGGCGTCGCGAGCGTCGGCGGCTTTCGCGGCCTTGCCGGCAACGGCGCGTACTGCGCGTCGAAGTCGGCGGTGATCACCTGGCTCGAGAGCCTGCGCGCGGAGCTCCACGGCAGCGGCGTGGCGGTGGTGTGCATCTGTCCGGGCTACATCGACACGCCGATGACGCGTGTCAACCGCTTTCGCATGCCCTTCCTCATGAGCCCTGACGAGGCGGCGCCGCGCTTTGCGCGTGCCATCGCGGCGCGCCGGCGCCGGGTGGTGATTCCCTGGCAGATGGCGCTGGTGGCGGTCCTGCTACGTCTGCTGCCGGGCTGGCTTTACGACCGGCTCGCGGCCCGCGCCCCGCGCAAGCCGCGTCACCTCATTTGAGGCGCATCATCGCGTAGCTGCCGGGCGCGTCCTCGAGCGCATGGGCAGGAATGCGCGCCGGGACTTTCTCGCCGGCGTTCAGCGTGTCGATCCAGCGCTGCCAGTCTTCCCACCACGATCCCGGCTGCTGCGCGGCGACGGAGAACCAGTCGTCCGCACTCGGCGGCAGGTCGGGATTGGTCCAGTAGTGATACTTCTTCGCCGCCGGCGGATTGACGATGCCGGCGATATGCCCCGAGCCGCCGAGCACGAAGCGCACCGTACCGCCGAGGTAGCCCGCGCCCTTGTAGGTCGTCTTCCACGGCGCGATGTGATCCTCCACCGTGGAGATGAAGTAGCTCGGCACCTTCACCTTCGAGAGGTCGATCGGCACGCCGCCGAGCGAGATGCCTCCGGACACGCCGAGCAGATTCCTCAGGTACATGTTGCGCAGATAGTAGCTATGCATGCGCGCCGGCATGCGCGTGGAGTCCGCGTTCCAGTAGAGCAGATCGAACGGGAAAGGGTCCTTGCCCATCAGATAGTTGTTTACCACGAACGACCAGACGAGATCGTTCGCCCGCATCAAGTTGAACGTGCTCGCCATCTCCGAGCCCTCGAGATAGCCGCGCTCGTTCATCATGCGCTCGAGGTTGGTCACCGTCTCGTCATCGATGAAGACGCCGAGCTCGCCCGGCTCCGAAAAGTCGAGCAGGCTCACGAAGTAGGTGGCGCTTTTCACGCGGTCGTCATGCTTCGCGGCGAGGTAGCCGAGCGCGCTGCCGAGCAGCGTCCCGCCGAGGCAATAGCCGATGAAGTTGACCTCGTGCTCGCCGGTCGCGCGCCGCACCGCCTCCATCGCCGCGAGCGGCCCCTCGACCATGTAGTCGTCGAAGCCTTTCTCGGCGAGGCGCTTATCCGGATTCACCCACGAGATCACGAACACCGTATGGCCCTGCTCTACCGCCCAGCGGATGAAGGAGTTCTTCTCGCGCAGATCGAGGATGTAGTACTTGTTTATCCAGGGCGGGATGATCACCAGCGGCCGGCGGTAGACCTCGCTCGTGATCGGCAGGTACTGGATCAACTGCATCAGGTCGTTCTGGAAGATCACCTTGCCGGGGCTGGTCGCGACGTTGCGCCCGAGCTGGAAGGCGGTCTCGTCGGTCATCGAGACGCGCAGCTGGCCGCCGCCGCGCTCGAGGTCGCGCAGCAGGTTATTCATCCCGCGCATCAGGTTCTCGCCGCCGGTGGCGATCGTTTCGCGCAGCACCTGCGGATTGGTCATCAGGAAGTTCGACGGCGCCATCGCATCGACGAACTGGCGCGTGAAGAACGCGACCTTGCGCTGCGACTCGGGCGGCAGCCCCTTCACCTGCGCGACCGCCTGCTGGATGTGGCGCGCGGTAATGAGATAGGACTGCTTGAGGTAATCGAAGACGAAGTTCTTCGACCACTCCTCGTCCTTGAAACGCCAGTCGCCTTTCGCCGGCTCGGCGATCGGCGGCATGTCCACGCCGAAGAGCTTCATCCACGCCGCCTGCCACAGGCGCAGGTAATCGAGCCACAGGCTCATCGCCTGTGACGCAATCAACGTCGGATTCGCCGCGAGGCGCGCGTACAGATCCATGAACGCCTTGGCGATGCCGAGCTCGTCGCGCATCACGGCGGAGAGCATTTCGCCTTGCTTCTGGACGACGTCGCCGAGGATGCGCGAGGAGCGCTCGGCGACCGATTGGGCGACGCGCGCGAGCTCGGCGCTCTCTGTGGGGTTAGCGGGCTGCATACCGCATGATGCCATCAGGTCCGGCTGTGCGCTTTGCCACACCCGCGTAGTAGAGGTAGTGCAGGTGGGCTATCGCCTCGCCCATCGCGAAAAAAGTCTGGTGCGCGTCGAGCGGGCGGCGAAACATCACAGGCAGGAGCTCGCCCGCGCTGCGCTCGCCCTTGCTCAGTTCCCGCTTCAGCTCGTCGAAGCGTCGCCGGTGGTGCGCCTCGAGCTCCGCCACCCGGTCGTGCGCGCCGCGGAACGGCTTGCCGTGCGAGGGCAGGACCAGCACGTCGGCCGGCAGCTCGCGGTAGCGCGCGATCGAGTCGAGGAACAGGCGCAGCGGGTCGCCTTCCGGGTCGATCGACCAGACGCTGACGTTGGTGGAAATCGTCGACAGCAGCATGTCGCCGGCGATTACGACGTTCAGCGATTCGCAGTAGAGCGACAGGTGCTCCGGCGCATGGCCGTGGCCGATGATCGCGCGCCACGGATGCTTTCCTATCCTGAGGACATCCGCATCGATGATGCGCCGGTAAGCGTGCGGGAAATCCGGCACCAGCTGACGGTATCGGTTGCCGCGGCCCGACATGGCTGCATAGTGCGCGTCGTCCAGCCCATTGCGCCGGAAGACATTGAGCACCGCCTCGGTCGTGTAACCCGCCGCGCTGGCCGCGACAGCGTGCGCTGTCAGGTATTCGCCCTGCGTGGTCCAGAGCTCGACGCCGTGGCGCCGGCACAGCCAGTCCGCGTTGCCGGCATGGTCCGGGTGGTAGTGCGTCAGTACCACGCGCCGCATCGGCTGGAAGCGCGGCAGGATCTTCTCCCAGAGGGCGCGGGTGTCGGCGTTGCCGATGCCCGTATCGACGATCGCCCAGCCGCCCTCGTCTTGTACGAGCCACAGGTTGATGTGGTCGAGCGCAAAGGGCAGCGGCATGCTGAGCCAGTGGACGCCCGGCGCCACTTCAATCGTTTCACCGGGCGCCGGCGTGTCCGGCCATGGATACTGAAGCGAGGGCATCGCAGCTAGAATCGAGCGAACCCTAGCATGGAAACCGAGCGCGCCGAATTTTCGATCAGCGAACTCGCGCGCGAGTTCGACGTCACCCCGCGCGCCATCCGGTTCTATGAGGACCAGGGGCTGCTCGCGCCGCGGCGCGACGGCCAGCGCCGTATCTACGCACCGCGCGACCGCACCCGGCTCAAGCTGACGCTGCGCGGCAAGCGCCTCGGCCTCACGCTCGCCGAGATCCGCGAGCTGATCGACATGTACGAGCCCGGGCGCGACGAGCGGCCGCAGCTCGAGCGCTTCCGCCAGGTGCTGGAGGTGCACCGCAAGAGCCTGCTGCAGCAACGCGCCGACATCGAGGCACAGCTTGCCGAGATCGCCACGTTCGAGAAGCGGGTGCGCAAGCAGCTCGGGCGCGGCCGCCGCTAGGGCCTCGCCCAGGTTGACGTTTACGTAAACGTCAAGTAGCCTGCCCGGTTCCGTGAACGCACCCATCGACCCGCGGTTTGCCGAACGCATCGGTGCAAGCTTTGCCCGCCAGAAGGCCATGGCCCTTATCGGCGCGAGCCTCGGTCTGGTCGCGCCCGGCCTAGTCGAGATCGTGCTGCCGTTCCGCGACGATCTCACGCAGCAGAAGGGCTACGTGCATGGCGGCATCATCGGCATGATCGCCGACAGCGCCGCCGGCTATGCCGCCTACACGCTGATGCCCGCCGATTGCACGCTCGTCACCACCGAGTACAAGATCAATCTGCTCGCCGCCGCCAGCTCCGGCCTCGTCGCCCGCGGCGAGGTGGTGAAGGCGGGCCGCACGCTGACGGTGGCGCGCGCCGAGGTGTACGCTGACGACCGCACGCACATCGCCACCATGCAGCAGACCCTGATGATGCTCCCCGGCCGCTCCGATCTCCGCGAATGAGCTTCCTCGGCTACGACCACGGCGAGAGCATCGCCATGCTGCGCGATACGGTGCGCAACTTCGCCGCCAAGGAAATCGCGCCGCGCGCGGCGCAGATCGACCGCTCGAACGAATTTCCATCGGACCTCTGGCGCAAGCTCGGCGGCCTCGGGCTCCTCGGCATCACGGTCGAGGAGCAATACGGCGGCACGGCGATGGGCTATCTCGCCCACATCATCGCCGTGGAAGAGATCTCGCGCGCCTCGGCCTCGATCGGGCTCTCGTACGGCGCGCATTCGAATCTCTGCGTGAACCAGATCCGCCGCAACGGCAGCGACGCGCAGAAAGAAAGATACTTGCCGAAGCTCGTCTCCGGCGAGCACGTCGGCGCCCTCGCCATGTCAGAGCCGGGCGCCGGCTCGGATGTCGTCGGCATGCGGCTGCGCGCCGAGCGCCGCGGCGATCGCTACGTGCTCAACGGCAACAAGATGTGGATCACGAACGGCCCGGACGCGCAGACGCTCGTCATCTACGGCAAGACCAGCGACCAGGGCATCACCGCCTTCATCGTCGAGAAAGGCATGAAGGGCTTCTCCACCGCGCAGAAGCTCGACAAGCTCGGCATGCGCGGCTCGAATACCTGCGAGCTCGTGTTCCGCGACTGCGAGGTGCCGGTAGCGAACGTGCTCGGCGAGGACGGCAAGGGCGTGAAAGTGCTGATGTCCGGCCTCGACTACGAGCGCGCAGTCCTCGCCGGCGGGCCGCTGGGCATCATGGCCGCGTGTCTCGACGTCGTCATTCCGTACGTGCACGAGCGCAAGCAATTCGGCCAGCCGATCGGCGAGTTCCAGCTCATGCAGGGCAAGCTCGCCGACATGTACACCACTTTCTCCGCCTGCCGCGCCTATGTGTACGCCGTGGGCCAGGCGCTCGACCGCGGCGAGACCACGCGCAAGGATGCGGCCGGCGCCATCCTGTACGCGGCGGAGAAGGCCACCTGGATGGCCGGCCAGGCGATCCAGGCGCTCGGCGGCATGGGCTACATCAACGAGACGCCGACCGGCCGCCTTTGGCGCGATGCCAAGCTCTACGAGATCGGCGCCGGCACGTCCGAGATCCGCCGCTGGCTCATCGGCCGCGAGCTGTTTGCGGAAACCGAATGAGCGAATTGATCGAGACCTATCGCGGCGCGGTGTTCCCCTGGCATTGCGACCACATGGGGCACATGAACGTGATGTGGTACGTCGGCAAGTTCGACGAGGCGACCTGGAACCTGTTCGCAACGGCCGGCGCGAGCGCGGCTTACCTGCGCGAGCACAAGCTCGGCATGGCGGCCGTGCAGCAGAACATCAGTTACAAGCGCGAGCTCCATGCGGGCGATACGCTCACCGTGCGATCCGCGTTTCTCGAGGTGCGGGACAAGGTCGCCAAGTTCGTGCACGAGATGCGCCATGCGACGAGCGGCGAAATCGCCGCGATCTGCGTGCTCACCGGTGTAGCGATGGATCTGCAGACCCGCAAATCCTGCCCCTTGCCCGCCGCGCTGCTGAGCGGCGCCCGGAAATTGATTCGCCAGTACGACATCTGAGGAGCCGCGCATGCAAAGCGATCCAATCGTCATCGTTGGCTGTGCCCGCACGCCGATGGGCGCATTCCAGGGCGAACTGAAGAATTTCGCCGCACCCGAGCTCGGTGCCGCCGCGATTCGCGCCGCGGTGGAGCGCGCCAAGCTGCGGCCCGACGACGTGCAGGAAGTGCTGATGGGCTGCGTGCTGCCTGCCGGGCAAGGCCAGGCGCCCGCGCGCCAGGCGGCGCTTGGCGCCGGTCTGCCGCTCGCGACGGGCTGCACGACGGTAAACAAGATGTGCGGCTCGGGCATGAAGGCCGCGATGCTCGCTCACGACATCCTCGCCACCGGCAACGCGGAAGTCATCGTCGCGGGCGGCATGGAGTCCATGACCAATGCGCCTTATCTCTTGCCGAAGGCACGTGCCGGGTTGCGCATGGGCCACGCGCAGGTGATCGACCACATGTTCTACGACGGCCTCGAGGATGCCTACGACAAGGGACGCCTTATGGGCACCTTCGCCGAGGACTGCGCGCAGAAGTACGCCTTTACGCGCGAAGCGCAGGACCAGTTCGCCGTCGCCTCGCTCACGCGCGCGCAGAAGGCGAACAAGGAAGGCTGGTTCGCCTGGGAACTGACGCCGATGGCGATCAAGGTCGGCAAGGAAGAAAGGTTCGTCGAGACCGACGAACAGCCTTTCAAGGCGAACCTCGAGAAGATTCCGACGCTCAAGCCCGCATTCCGCAAGGACGGCACCGTCACCGCCGCGAACTCGAGCTCGATCTCCGACGGCGCCGCGGCGCTCGTCATGATGCGGCGCTCGAGCGCCGAGCGCCGCGGCCTCACGCCGCTCGCGATGGTCGTCGGGCAGTCGACGCACGCGCAGGAGCCGGGCTGGTTCACTACCGCGCCGGTGGGCGCGATGCGCAAGCTCTTTGAGCGCACCGGCTGGAACGCGGGCAGCGTCGATCTGTTCGAAATCAACGAGGCGTTCGCGGTCGTCACGCTGGCCGCGATGAAGGAGCATGGGCTGCCGCACGAGAAGGTGAATGTGCACGGCGGCGCCTGCGCGCTCGGCCATCCGATCGGCGCCTCCGGCGCGCGCATCCTCGTGACGCTGATCGGCGCGCTGCGCAAGTACGGGCAGCGGCGCGGCGTGGCGAGCCTCTGCATCGGCGGCGGCGAAGCGACAGCAATGGCGATCGAACTTGCCTAGAGGATCTTTGAAGCGGAGCGAATCGTCGTTCCCGCGCAAGCGGGAACCCATGATTTGTTGGACCCCCGCTTTCGCGGGGGAGACGATATCGGCGGTCGCGTAGATGAAACGGGAACTGCAAGCGCTGTTGGACCGCTCGCGCTTCCTGCGCCCCTATGGCTTCCGCGTGGTCAGCGTGAAAGCGGGCCATTGCACGCTCGAGCTGCCGCATCGCGCGGCGCTCGAGCGCCCCGGCGGCATCATCAACGGCCCGGCACTGATGGCCGCGGCCGACTGCGCCATGTGGCTCGCGATCAAGGCGAAGCTCGGCGTCGAGGGCGATGCGCTCACCTCGGAGCTGAACACCGCGTTCCTCGCGCCGGCGAAGAGCGAGCACGTCTACTGCACCGCCCGTATTCTCAAGTTCGGCCGCCGCCGCATCTACGGCGTCGCCGAGTGCCATGGCAAGAAGGGCGGGCTCTTCACCCATCACACGCTCACCTATGTCCGGCCCGGCTGAGCACGCCGCGCAGTACGTCGATATCCGCGAGGCGCTGCGACGCTATGCGCGCGAGCAGCTCGCGCCGCATGCGGCACGCTGGGACCGCGACAAGGAATTTCCGCGCGAGGCCCTGAAAGGGCTCGCAGCGATGGGCCTCTACGGCATCGCCATCCCGGAGAAATGGAACGGCGCCGGGCTCGACTACACCGCCATGGCGATCGCGTGCGAAGAAATCGCGGCCGGCGATTGCGCCACCGCGACCATCGTCGCGGTGAACAACCTGGTCGCCGGCATTCTCAACGGCTACGGCAACGACGAGCAGAAGCGCCGCTACCTCGCCCCGTTAGCCAAGGGCGAGCTGCTCGGCGCCTTTGCGCTCACCGAGCCGCAGGTCGGCTCCGACGCCGCGGCGATCACGACGCGCGCCGAGCGGCAAGGCGCGCACTATGTGCTGAACGGCGTCAAGCAGTTCATCACGTCGGGCAAGAATGCCGACATCGCGGTGGTGTTTGCCGTCACCGACAAGGGCGCGGGCAAGAAGGGCATCAGCGCCTTTCTCGTGCCGACAAAGACGCCGGGCTATATCGTCGCGCGCATCGAGGACAAGCTCGGCCAGCGCGCCTCGGACACGGCGCAGATCGCGCTCGACAACTGCAAGGTGCCCGCCGATCACCTCCTTGCGCAGGAAGGCGTCGGCTATCGCATCGCGCTCGCGAACCTGGAGTCGGGGCGTATCAACGTCGCGGCCCAGTCCACCGGCGTCGCGCGCACCGCGCTCGAGGCGGCTATCGCGTATGCGCGCGAGCGCAAGAGCATGGGCCAGGCGCTGATCGAGCACCAGGCCATCAACTTCCGCCTCGCCGACATGGCGACGCAGGTCGAGGCGGCTCGCCAGCTCTATCTCTACGCGGCGCGGCTGCGCGATGAAGGCAAGCCCTGCATCCGCGAAGCGTCGATGGCGAAGCTCTACGCCTCGGAGATGGCCGAGCGCGTGTGCTCGGATGCCATCCAGATCCACGGCGGCTACGGCTACGTCACCGACTTCCCGGTCGAGCGCCTGTGGCGCGACGTGCGCGTCACGCAGATCTACGAGGGCGCGAGCGACATCCAGCGCATGGTCATAGGACGCACCCTCCAGGAGGGTGCGTGAGCGGCCGCTTAGGCGAGCCATGAGCGCGATCAAGAGCCAGCTCAACACGCGCTCGCCCGAGTTCCGCGCGAACGCCGAGCGCATGAAGGCGCTGGTCGACGACCTGAAGGAGAAGGTGGCGACCGTCACGGTCGGCGGCGAGCCGGCCGCGCGCGACAAGCACACGTCGCGCGGCAAGATGCTGCCGCGCGAGCGAGTGAGGACGTTGCTGGATCCGGGGTCGCCGTTTCTCGAGATCGGCCAGCTCGCCGCCTGGGGCATGTACTCCGGCGACGTGCACAGCGCTTCGATCATCTGCGGCATCGGCCGCGTCTCGGGGCGCGAGTGCGTGATCGTTGCGAATGACGCCACCATCAAGGGCGGCACCTACTACCCGATGACCGTCAAGAAGCACCTGCGGGCACAGGAGATCGCCGCGCAGAACCGCCTGCCCTGCATCTACCTGGTCGATTCCGGCGGCGGCTACCTGCCCGAGCAGGACAACGTCTTCCCGGACCGCGAGCACTTCGGGCGCATCTTCTACAACATCGCCAACCTGTCGGCGGCGGGCATCCCGCAGATCGCATGCGTGATGGGCTCGTGCACCGCGGGTGGCGCGTATGTGCCGGCGATGTCGGACGAGTCGATCATCGTCAAGGGACAGGGCACGATCTTCCTCGGCGGCCCGCCGCTCGTGAAAGCGGCGATCGGCGAAGTGGTGACGGCGGAAGAGCTCGGCGGGGCTGAAGTGCATACGCGCATCTCCGGCGTCGCCGACCATTACGCGCTCAACGATGCGCACGCGCTCTCGCTCTTGCGGCGCATCGTCGCCAACCTCAATTA
>DASSLQ010000220.1:0-14328 GCA_035689325.1 Burkholderiales bacterium
CCGAAGCAGGGATCGCGCTCATGAGCTTTACCGAGAGCATCGCCGCCGCGAGGGCCTTTGCCGAACCGGGCGAGCCGCGTCCCGGCCCCAACCGCGAACTGCTCGCCCTCGGCCTCGCC
Organism: Burkholderiales bacterium; assembly: GCA_035689325.1. GTDB lineage: Bacteria > Pseudomonadota > Gammaproteobacteria > Burkholderiales > SG8-39 > SCGC-AG-212-J23. The sequence goes on from DASSLQ010000220.1 coordinate 120, forward strand.
AATGCCGCCGGCGGACTCTTCGGCGCGATGGCGGCCGGGGGCGGAACTACGCAGACGGCGGTCAACCGCAGAGCCGGCGCCCGCACGCAGCTTGCCGAGCTCGTCACCGCGGCTGCGGCAGTGGCGACCCTGCTGCTGCTCGCGCCGCTCATCGCGCTGATGCCGCAGGCTGTGCTCGCGGCCGTGGTGGTGGCGTACTCCGTCGAACTCATCCAGCCGGCGCAATTCAGGGAGATCAACCGCGTCCGGCGCGTCGAGTTCGTCTGGGCACTCATCGCCTTCGCGGGCGTCATGCTTCTCGGTACGCTCCAGGGAATCGGGGTCGCGATCCTCGCGTCCCTGGTGGCGCTCGCGCACCAGGCGTACAACCCGCCGGTGTACGTGCTCGGTCGCAAGCCCGGCACCGACGTGTACCGCGCGCGCAGCCCGGAGCACCCCGAAGACGAGGCCTGGCCCGGGCTGCTCATTCTGAGAACCGAAGGGCGCCTCTTCTTCGCCAATGCGGCGAACGTCGGCGAACAGATGCTCGCCCTCATCGCGGCTGAGCGTCCGCAGGTGGTGCTCGTCGACCTGAGCGCCGTTTTCGACCTCGAATACAGCGCGCTCAAGATGTTCACCGAGGGCGAGGAACGGCTCGCGCGCGACGGCATCACCGTGTGGCTGGCAGCGCTCAACCCCGATGTGCTGGCAATGGTCAAGCGCTCGACGCTCGGCATCAGGCTCGGCCGCGAGAGGATGTTCTTCAGCGTGCCGCTGGCGGTCGCCAAATACGAGCAGCGCACCTCGCTCGCGCGGCCCGCGGACGCACGCGGCCGCTCGCGCGCGGCGTAGACCTGGAGAGGGGATCCTGATGGCGAAAGACAAGTTGGAAGCCGACGGCAAGCTCAAGCGCAAACAATACGACAAGGAGCTCTCGCGCTTGCAGGGCGAACTCGTCAAGCTGCAGCAATGGGTGGTGCACAAGGGGCTCAAGGTGTGCGTGGTGTTCGAAGGCCGGGACGGCGCCGGCAAGGGCGGGACGATTAAGGCGCTCACCGAGCGCACCAGCCCGCGCGTGTTTCGCGTCGTGGCGCTGCCCGCGCCCACCGAGCGCGAGAGGAGCCAGATGTACCTGCAGCGCTACGTGCCGCACTTTCCCGCCGCCGGCGAGGTCGTGATCTTCGATCGCAGCTGGTACAACCGGGCGGGGGTGGAGCGCGTGATGGAGTTCTGCACCGAGGAGCAGACGGAGAAGTTCCTGAAGGCGGTGCCGCTGGTCGAACGTGCGATGGTCGAGTCCGGCATCCTCCTGATCAAGTACTGGCTCGAGGTGAGTGCCGAGGAGCAGACGCGCCGGCTCGAGGGCCGCATGAACGACCCGCGCAAGATCTGGAAGCTCTCGCCGATGGACCTCAAGTCCTACAGCCGCTGGTACGACTATTCGCGCGCGCGCGACGACATGTTCGAGGCCACCGACACCGGCTTCGCACCGTGGTACGTGGCGAGATCCGACGACAAGCGGCGCGCGCGGCTCAACATCATCAGCCACCTGCTCTCCAAGGTGCCCTACAAGAAGCCGCCGCACGAGAAGGTCAAGCTACCCGAGCGGCAGAAGCGCAAGGGCTACCGCGAGCCCGACTACGCTTACAAGTACGTAGAAGAGAAGTTCTGACCCGGCAGGACTATTTCAGGACAAAGTCGACGCGGCTTGCTTTTCCTTCCGTGCTCGCCGCGGGTGCGATCAAGACGCGCTCCGGTGCGATCTTGCCCGGGCCGACCAGCCAATCCTTCGCCGCCTGCGCGCGGGTTTGCGCGAGCAGGCGCAGGTCTTCGTCGGAGACCTTGGCGTTTGCGAGCATCAGGCGCTCCATCTCCGCGGCCGGCAGCTCCTGCAGCGCCCCCTTTGCATCGAACGGACGCTCGAAGTCGGCAGCGCGGTAGGCGGCGGCAAGATACTTGCCGTACTCGTCAGGCGCGACCTTGGGTTCCGCGCCGCCGGCGGCAGCCACCGTCCCGTTCTCGATGTCACTCGCCTTCATTGCCTGCACTTGCCGATCGACGGCGGCGCGCTTCAGGACCTGGCGATCGGCATCGGTATCGATGCGGCCGCTGACCTCGAGCCTGAGCCCCGGACGCTCGTTCAGCGCCTTCGCCAGCGTCGCGAGCTTCGTCTCCTGCGCGCCATCCACGACCGCCGAACCCGGCGCGAATTCTACGAAAGCGAGCTCCTCGCCGCCGCCGAAAGCCGATGCGATCGCGGCGAACGGCGACGTAACCGCCTTTTCGATAAGATTCAAGAACACCTGCACGATGACGCCGCCCACGCTGAATTGCGGGTCGTCGAGCGTCCCGGCGACGGGTAGGTTGACGTCGATTACTCCGTTCTTGTCCTTGAGCAGCGCGACCGCGAATTGCACCGGCAGCTTGGTCGCCGTGGGGCTGTCGACCTTGTCGCCGAAGGTCAGCTGATCGAGGTAGATATTGTTCTGCGCCTCGAGCTTGCGCTCGTGGACGAGGTAGGAGAGCCGCACCGAGAGCGTGCCTTTGTCGATGCCATAGCCCGCGTACTTCGCCGAATAGGCCGACATCTCCGAGAGCTGGATGTCTCGCGCGCTCGCTTTCATGTCGAGCACGAGCTCCGGCGAAAGCACGTTGACCCTGCCCGCGACCTCCACGGGCGACGTTTGATGGATCCGCCCGGCCAGGCTCAGCTCGCTCGGCTTCTCGGGCGTCATCTCGGTCATGCTGGCCTCCACGCCGGTCAGCATGACCGTGTAGTTCGGCCTGATGAAGTAGTCCGTGAAGTTGATCCTGCCGCCGTGCAGCACGATCTTCCCGAGGTGGATGTCCGGCGCCGGGCCGGTTCTCGGTTCCGCGGCGCGCGTGGCCTGCGCCGCCGCGGCGTCACTCTGCTTCGGCACGCCGCGCCAGTTCAGCGTGCCATCCGGATTGACGATGAGGCGCGAATAGAGATCGGACAGCGTGATCTCGCCGATGCCGAGCTTAAGCGGCGCAAGCTGGAAATCGATGCCGGTCACGGCAAGCGATTTCCAGTTCAGCAAGTCCTGCGACGTTGCCTGGTCGAGCGAGGCGAAGCCCGAGACGCCCGCGTCGGCGCGGTAGGCGAACTGCATGGGCGAGCCTTCCGGGAGCGCGAGCGAGAGCCGGCCGCGGGTCGAGAACGCGCCGGAGGTGACTACGACATTGAGCAACTGCTCGATGTAGGGTGCGAACGCGTCGATGCGCAAGCCGACGAGCTCGAGCTTGCCCTCGGTGCGCACAGGCACGAGCTGCAATGAGCCGTCGTAGCCGAGGCGACCTTTCGCGCCGACGCCGGCGCCGAGCCTTACCTTGGCAGTCTGGCCGCCATTGCCCAGGTCATCGACATTGACCGACACCTTGCTCAGCGCGAGGCGGACCGGCTTGCCGGCGGAGTGATCGACGAATCGCACCACACCGTCGCTCAACGCGAACTGCGCCACGCTGAACTTGAGCGGCGATTCGCTCGAGCTCGGCGCGGCCGGCTTGGCTGGCGGAACTACGCCGAGCAGCTTGAAGCGACCATCTTCCTCGCGCGCGATGTCCACCTTCGGCGCTTCCACGAGCACCTTCCTGATCGCCGCGCGTGTCTGCAGGAAGTCCACCGAGTCGAGCTCGATGCTCAGGCGGTCGAGCGCCGCGAGCGGCGCGCCATCGGCGTATTGCACGTTCAGCTGCCGCAGGCTCGCCGTGCCCGACAGGGCGAGCGTCTGCAGGGCACCCGACCGCGCGGTCGCGAACGAAAGCGCGAGCCGGGTATCCAGTTTCGCCGACGGAACACGGACGCGCAGCGGAACCGGCGAATACGCGAGGTATTTGCCGAGCTCGAGGTCGTCGATATCGAGGTGCACCGTGGCCTCGTGCGTGTCCTTGAAGGGCTTTGCCTCGCCGACGATCTCGAACGGCGTGCCGTTGACGTTGGCGCTCAGCCGCGGAGCGACCACGATGTCGACCTGCCGCGGCAGGCTCGACACGAACGGCAAGCCGATCTGCAGATCGGTTATCGCGTGCTTTGTCTTCTGCGGCTGATCGTCGAAATCGATGCGACCGTCGCGCAGCACCACGTTGTAGATGGCAAAGCGCGGCGACGCTGCAGGCGTTTGAGCGGCCGGCTGCGCTGTGGCCGGCTCGGCAGGCGAATTGGCGAACTTGTCGACGATGTCCTGGAAGTTGTACGTGCCGTCGTCATAGCGCACCAGGCGAACGTAGGGCTTCGCGAGTTGCACCGACTCGACTACCACGCCGAGCCGGACGAGCGAAGAGAGCGTGACGTTGACGCCCAGCTCCGCGAACGTGAGCGCATCCGTGCTGCCGTCGTTCTCCTTCAGGCTGAAGTTGCGGATCGCTGCCGAAAGGGCGAACGGGTTGATGCGCACCTGCTCGATCGTCACCTTGCGGCCGAGCTGCTCCGCGAGCACCTGCTCGAGCTGGTGGCGCACGATGGGCGGCGCCACGAGAAATCCCAGAACGGCATAGAGCGCGAGAATCGCGCCAGCCCAGATGGCAAACTTACGCATAAGGCACCTCAGGCCATGATGTTGACGCCGCCATCCACATAGACGGTGGCGCCGGTGATGCGACGCGCATAAGGCGTAGCGAGATAGGCGCAGGCGAAGCCGACATCCATGATGTCCACCAGCTCGCCGACCGGCGCCTTCTCCATCGCTTCGTTCAGCAGCAGATCGAAGTCCTTGAGGCCCGATGCAGCGCGCGTCTTGAGCGGCCCGGGCGAGATCGGATGCACGCGGATGCCGCGTGGCCCGAGCTCATAGGCGAGGTAGCGGCACGCCGCCTCGAGCGCCGCCTTCACCGGCCCCATCACGTTGTAGTTCGGCACCACCTTCTGCGCACCGTGGTAGCTCATCGCGAAGAGCGTCCCGCCCTCCTTCATCAGCGGCGCGGCGAGCTTCGCCATGCGGATGAAGGAATGGCAGGAGATGTCCATGGCGCGCGCGAACCCCTCCGCGGTGCAATCGAGCAGCCCCCCTTGCAGGTCGCCCTTCGGCGCCCAGGCAATCGAATGCACCGCGATGTCGAGCCGGCCCCAGTCGCGCGCGATGCGCTCGAACAGCGCCTCGAGCTCTCCGGGATTCGATACGTCGAGCGGCGCGAAGATCGGCGCCTCCAGCTTGCGCGCGAGCGGCTCGACGTGGGGCTTCGCCTTGTCGTTGAGGTAGGTAATGGCGAGCTCGGCGCCGAGCTCGCGGAACGCGGCCGCGCAGCCGTAGGCGATGGAATGCTCGTTGGCGATGCCGGCGACCAGCGCCTTCTTGCCAGCGAGCACCGGCCTCGGAATCTGGACGGTCATGCGATCTCCTGCGCCGTGTGGCGCGCGATCATCAGTTCCTCGTTGGTCGGCACGACCCAGGCCGAGACGCGGCTCGCCGCGGTGCTGATGCGCGGACCGCCGTCGGCGTTCGCGCCCGGGTCGAGCTCGACGCCAAGCCAGGCCGCGTCGCGGCAGACCCGCTCGCGCAACACGGCCGAGTTCTCGCCGATCCCGGCGGTGAAGACCAGCGCATCGAGGCCGCGCAGCGCAGCGGCGAGCGAGCCGAGCTCGCGCCCGATCCGGTAGAGGTAGAGATCCACTGCCAGCTTCGCACGCGGCTCTTTGCTCGCGAGCAGCGCGCGCATGTCGCTCGAGATGCCCGAGACCCCGAGCAGCCCCGACTCGTTGTAGATCAGCTTCTCTACCGCGCGCGCGTCCATGCCGCGCTGGTCCATCAGATACAGGATCACGCCGGGGTCGACCGCGCCGCAGCGCGTGCCCATCGGCAGGCCGTCGACCGCGGTGAAGCCCATGGTGCTCGCGACGCTCTTGCCCGCCGCGAGCGCACACATGCTCGAGCCGTTGCCAAGGTGCATGACCACGGTGCGTCCTTGAGCCGCACGCTTGTCTACCGACGGCAGCTGCGACGCGACGTACTCGTACGACAGGCCGTGAAACCCATAGCGGCGCACGCCCTCCTCGTAGAGCGCTGCGGGGAGCGCGAACATCTGCGCGATCTCCGGGTTCGTGCGGTGGAACGCGGTATCGAAGCAGGCCACCTGCGGGAGGTCGGGCAGGCGCTCGAGCAGCAGGCTGATCGGCGCGAGATTGTGCGGCTGGTGCAGCGGCGCGAGCGGCACGAACTTTTCCAGCTTCTTCACCACGCCCGCATCTACGCGCACCGGCTCGCTGTAGTCGAGCCCGCCGTGCACGACACGATGGCCGATGCCGGCGAGGCGGGCGCCGCCGAGGCGCTCGCGCACGGCGGCGACGATGTGGTCGAGTGCGCCGGCGTGGCCGAGGTGGGTGCCCTCGGGCCAACGCTTCTCCCCCGCTGCCGTGCCTTTGCCGTCCTTCGCGATGAAACGCGGCGCGGTGTAGATGCCCTCGACCTGCCCGCGCAGCTCGAGCTCGAGTGCCTCGCCGCGGCGCGCGAACAGCGAAAACTTGATGCTCGAGGAACCGGCGTTCAGGACGCCGATCGCGTCGGCCATGGGCGGCTCACGCGGCGATCTTGGAGAGCTGCTCGCGCCGCGACTGGGCGACGAGCGAGGCGATCGCGCAAGAGGCGAGGCGCGTCGTCACCGAGTCGGCGCGGCTCGTCAGGATCACGGGCACACGCGCACCGAGCACGATGCCGGCGGCGTCAGCCTGCGCCATGAAAGTGAGGCTCTTGGCGAGCATGTTGCCGGCCTCGAGGTCCGGGACGATGAGCACATTCGCGCGCCCGGCGACGCCGGAGGTGATGTGCTTGATCTGGGCAGCGCGCAGGTTGATCGCGTTGTCGAGCGCGAGCGGACCATCGAGGATCGCGCCGGTAATCTGGCCACGATCGGCCATCTTGCAGAGCGCGGCCGCCTCGATGGTCGAGGGTACGTCCGGATTGACCGTCTCAATCGCCGAGAGGATGGCGACGCGCACTTCCTTCGCGCCGAGCGCGCGCGCGAGATCGATGGCGTTCTGCACGATGTCGACCTTGTCCTTAAGCGACGGCGCGATATTCACGGCCGCGTCGGAGACGATCAGCGGTTCCGGGTAGGTCGGCACGTCCATGATGAAGGCGTGGCTGATGCGTCGCGCGGTGCGCAGGCCGCCTTCGCGCGATACCACTGCGCCCATCAGCTCGTCGGTGTGCAGGCTGCCTTTCATCAGGCACTCGGCCTTGCCCTCGCGCACCAGCGCCACCGCTTTTGCCGCCGAGTCATGGCTGTGGTCGGCGTCGAGCAGCTCGAATCCCGAGATCTTGATGCGGCTTTTCTCCGCCGCGGCGGCGATGCGCGCCTTGGGCCCGACGAGGATCGGCCGGATCAGCCCGAGCTTCGCGGCGTCGACGGCGCCGGCGAGCGACGACTCGTCGCAGGGGTGGGCGACTGCTGTCGGCACGGGCGGCAGCGCCCGTGCGCGGTCGAGGAGTTTTTCGTACTGTTCGTGCTTGCGTTCCATGGCTTTCCCTTGGCTAGGCCACAGCCGGCTGCGAGCGCCGCGGCGCCGGCGAGCCAAGCACCGCGCGGATGCGTGCCACCATCGCCTTCTGCTCCTCGGTGGGCTCGAAGCTCTGGATCCGCCGGTCGGCGAGCAGCCGCTCGATCAGCGTGAGCAGGCGTTCGCGGTCCGCGGGCCGCGCGAGCAGCGCCGCCAGCGTCCCGAGCGCCTTGTCGGGCTCGTGGCGCACGATGATCTCCTGGATCCCGCGGATGCGCCGCTGCTCGTCGCGCGGGATATCCGTCAGGAACTCGCCGTAGTCCTTCATCATCTGCTGCTTCATCTCGAAGCGTGACAGCGGCAAAGGCTTGCCCTTGGCCGCGAGCAGGTATGCCACCCGGGCGAGCGCCTCGGGGTAACCGCCCTGCGCGATGCCGGCAAGCGCTTCTTGCACCACCGAATCGGGAGCAGGCGACGCTTGCTCGGCGGTGCCCACGTCGAGCGCGAGCAGGTTGCCGTAAAGCTGGAAGAACGCGGCTTCGCTCAGCGCGTCTCGCAACGCCCGGTAGTAATCGAGCGAGGCGCTGACCACCTCGGAAAAAGCCTTTTCGGTCTTGCGCGCCGCATCGTCGGCCGGGAGCGCCTGGCGCTGCGTTTTCACCATCGCGGCCGCCGGCCCGAGCCAGGCGAGCCACGGGTTCAGGTCCGACAGGATCCAGCGCTGGAAGCGCAGCGGATGAAGCGCGCGGCCGAGCTGCGCGCCCTGCTCGGTCGCGAGTGCCCGGACCAGCGGCCGCGCAAAGAGCTCGTAGGCGCGCTGGTTGAAGTCGGAGAGCGCCGCCACGGCCTCGAACGGCTTCTCGTCGGCGCGCTTGAAACGGTTCAGCCGCTCGATGATCTCCTCCAGCCGCCGCTCGGTGAAGCTCACCGCATAGCCGTCCTTGGTCTTCTCCACCTTCATCGCGTAGAGCCCTGGCGGCAGCGCCTCGATCGACTTCAGCACCTCGACGATCTGCGCGTGCTCCTTCTTCGCCACCTTGCCGGAGACGAAGATGCCAAGATGGCCGATGTCCTCGTGCACGAGGCCGACGATCACCTGGCCGCGCGCCTTGATCTCGTCGGTCGAGCCGTAGACGTCCGCCACCCAGTTGAACGCCTGCTGCGGCGGCGTGATGTTGTCGCCCATCGAGGCGAAGAAAATCATCGGCGCCTTGATCTCGCGCAGATCGAAGCGGCCCTCTTTCCACAGCTTGTTGCCGACGAAGAGGTTCTTGGTGATCCACTCGATCTCCTCGCGGTTCATCAGGTAGAACCCGCCCCACCAGCGCTCGAAATCGAGAAAGCGCGCGGGCTCCGTGTCGACGTTCGCGAACACGTGGTAGTACTTGTCCCAGAAAGTATTAGCCGGATTCAGGTTCTCGAAGTTCTGCACCAGCCAGGCGCCATCGAACTTGCCGGCGCCAAGGTCGGAGGTGAGCGACGCGAGCCAGGTACCGCCGAGGAGTCCGCCCGCATAGCGCATCGGGTTGTCGCCCTCGCCCTCGCTCCAGGCGCCGCCCCAGTACGACATCGGCGCGCCGTTGATGACGATCGGGCCGGTGTCCTCCGGGCTCGACGAGGCGAGCATCATCGCCGCCCAGCCGCCCTGGCAGTTGCCGACGATCGCCGGCTTTTCCGCATCAGGATGCAGCGCGCGCACGCGCCGGACGAACTCGCGCTCGGCCGCGCACACGTCGAGCAGCGTCTGGCCGGGCTGCGGCTCGGGGAAGAAGATGACGAAATAGACCGGGTGGCCTTCGCGCAGCGCGACGCCGACCTGCGAATCGTCCTTGAAGCCGCCGATGCCGGGACCGTGGCCGGCGCGCGGATCGATGATCACGTAGGGCCGGCGCTTCGGGTCGACCTCCACGCCCTGCGGCGGCAGGATGCGCACCAGCGCGTAGTTCACCGGCTTATCGAGTCCGCGCCCGTCGAGCACCATCTCGTAGTCGAAGTGCAGCACCGGCGGCAAGCCCTGGCGCTCGCGCTCGACAAACTGGTTGCCGCGCTGGCGCATGGCGTCCCAGAAGAGCACGCTGCGCTGCGCGAAGTCGATTGCGTAGCGCGCCGCGCTCGTCCACATGTCCCAAGGCGTGGCGGGCGCGGCCGGAAGGTTCTCCTGCCATGCGGCGCGGACACGCTCGTTGAACTGCTGCTGGGCGAGCTGCAGGCGTTTTTGCAGGACTTGCGCGATCTTGTTGGAAAGACCGTAGCTGGCGGAAAGCTGTTGCGCGGGATTGGTCATGGGCATCTCTGAATCCGGTGGGGAATCCTTCAAATTGTCTGGCTAGCGCGACGCTCGCGTTTGATCTGCGTCAGAGGGAGCGCTCGGCCTGCGCGATCAGATCTTCCTTCGAGGCCAGCTCGGCGCGCGGGCAGCGCGCGATGGCGATGGCGGCGCGAAACTCGCCGATGGCAAGCTCGGCGAGCTGGAGCTCGTTCACCGGTCCGGCGGTGTCGCCCTCCACGCGCACGCCGAGGCGGCTCACGCGCAGAGGTTGATGCGTGAGCGTGACCTGCTGCTCGGGGTGCGAGAACACATCCTCGATGTGTTGCAGATAGCCTTCGATAGTCGCCGCGCCGGCCTTTGCCTCGATGTAGCCTTCCACGGTCTGATCGAGCTCGCGCTCGACCGCTCTCATTTCCGCGGCGATCGTCGCCGGGTCCTTGACGATGCCTTCCATGCCCTCCTCGGCGAGCCGCAGCACGCGGATGCGTGAGACGAGGTAGGCCTTGCGGCTCTGCAGCTCGGTGGCCTTCGCGTCGGCGGCCACGATGCGGGCGAGCGCGACCTGCGCGAGGCGCAGCAGAATGCGCCGGCCGATCTCGAGGCGCGTGGCGGCGAGCGTCGGCGAGGGCGCGACGATGCGGTGCCCGCTAAACGACACCTGCGTCTGGGCAACGTCGCGCTGCACGGCGTCGCCCTTGAGCTCCATGCCGAGGACCGCGCGCTCCTCCTTCTTCATGCCGAGCAGCGCATAGGCTTCCTGCACGGCAGCGTTCGCCGGCTGATCGAAGAAGCGGCGCAGCTCCTGACTGCGGCCGAGGCAGGCGCGCACGTCATCGGCCGTGGCGAAGAAGGCGTTGACCCGCGGGTCGTTTGCCCAGACCGCGCGCGAGAGCAGCACGGGCTCGAGCGGCTCGCGCCCGAGCGTGCGCAGGTGCTCGATGCTCTGGCGCATGCACGGCTCGAGCTTCTGGCGGTAGCGTGAATGCATGCGTACCTTCGGCTCAACCGCGTCCACCACCGCGTCGGTCATCTCGCCGACGAGCGCACGCTCGGCCGCGGCGTCTGTTGACTTCGGCGCGCCGAAGATGGCGCCCGTGAGGCGTTCGAAGAGCGCCATGCGGGCTACCAGTCCATCGTCGGCACCCAGGCGTTGAGCGGCCGTCCCTTATAGATGCGACCGCTGATGCGCTTGGCGAGCGCCTCGGCTTGCAGGCGGCCCATCGGCGTCTCTATGAGCGCGGTGGGCGCGCCGCTTTCCTTGACGAGCTTGATGCTCCCCACCGGCGCGAACGGCTCGAGCGCTTCCTTGATGCCCGCTTCCGTCACGTCGTCCGGGAGGTTTCCGATCACGATACGCATGAGTCGATCCTATGCAGGGTGAGCGGGTGCCCTTTGATCCGCGTCAACGCCCAGCCATGCCCGGAGCAGCGTGTACGCGACCGCCAGCACCACCGGCCCGACGAAGATGCCGATCAGGCCGAAGGCCACCAGTCCGCCGATCACGCCGGCGAAGATGAGAAGCAGCGGCAGGTCGGCGCCGCGCTTGATGAGGATCGGCCGCACCACGTTGTCGATGGTCGCGGTCAGCAGGCCGACGGCGAGCAGGAACGTGCCCCATCCCGGCGAGCCGCTCCAGTACAGCCAGATGATCGGCACGATCAGCACCGGCGCGCCGCCGATCTGCGCGATGGCGAGCAGGAAGATGAGCGCAGTGAGTACCGCTGCGAACGGCACGCCGGCAATGGCGAGGCCGACGCCACCAACGAGCGCCTGCAGCAGCGCCGTGAGCACCACGCCGAGCGCCACGCCGCGGATCGCCTGCCCCGAGAGGCGCACCGCCGCCGCACCGTGCTCGCCGGCGAGGCGCGCGCCGAAGCGCTGCGCGGTGTTTGCCGCGTGCTCGCCGTGCGCGTAAAGCACCGACGCGGCGATCACCGTCAGCAGGAATTGCACGAGCAACGCGCCAATGCTGCCCATGCGGGCGACGAGCCATTGCACGATGCTGTGCGCATAGGGCGCGAGCTCGACGCCAAGCGTCTCGTCGCCAAACCCGCGCCACGCCGCGGCGGCGCGCGCACCCACCAACGGCAGAGCTTCGAGCCAGGCGGGCGGCGGCGGCAGCCGGAGCGTCTGCAGCTGCTTCGCCCAGCCGCCGATCTCGTCGGCATGGGCGATGATGGTGCCGATGGCCGCAAACACTGGCAGGACGAAGACGAGCAGCAGCAGCACCGACATCGCCGTCACGGCAGCCCAGCGGCGGCCGCCGAACGCGCGCTGCGCGCGCAGCATCGCGGGCCAGGTCGGAATGACGATCATCACCGCCCAGATCAGCGCGCCGAGGAAGGGCCGCAGGATCCAGAACGACGCGACGATCAGCCCGCCGATGGCGAGCACGGCGAGCACGATGCGCGTCAGGTCGCCCTGCCGCGCGCCAGGCAGGTCCGGGCCTATTTCTTCGCCTCCTTCTTCGGTGCCGCCTTCTTGCCCGGCTCCACGGAGATCGCGACCGCCTCGGTGTAAGTCACCAGGACCTCGTCGCCCATCTTCACGACTTTGAACTGATCGGGATTCTGCACATCGAGAGTCACGGTGTTGCCGCGCGGGCCGGTGAGCGAGATGGTCTTCGCCTTCGGGTCGACGGCGGTCACCTTGGCGATTGCGCTCACCTCGCGCGCCCCGCCCACGGCGGGCCGCTGGCCCGGGTCGGCCTTCACCACGGTGCCGGTCTCGGAGATGCCGGTCGCGTTGGTCTTCGCCTTCTGCAGCTCGAGCGCGAGCGATTGCAGGTAGCGCACAAACAGGAAGTCGCCGACCTTGATCTGCTCGAAGTTCTTGACGTCATCGCCGGCCACGATGTCGACGACCTTGCCCTTCGGGCCCTTGAGGGAAATCGTGCGCGTCTTCTTGTCGATCGCCACGACCTGCGCCGAGATTTCGGCGGCGGCGAGCGCGTGCGCCTTGCCGGGTTCGCTCGAAATCATGGTGCCGCCTTTGACATCCGGCTTTTGCGGCTGGGCGGCGGCCGGAAGCGCCGTGAAGAGTGCGACGGCCAGGGGTAAGACGATGATGCGCATGGTTGCTCCTTTCGGTTGGGCAAGAGATTTCAAGGCGCCTCGGTCCGCCAGCTCGCGGGATCGGCGCCCATCTGCTCGCCGATGTCGGCGAGCGTATTCATCACTTCGGCATTGAACGAATCGGGTTTCGACGGCACGAACGAATCGGGCACGGCCATGACGCGCACCTGCACATCGGCGCCGTACTTGACGCGCGTCAGCTCGGCCAGCGTGAAGAGGTGGCGCATCGAATTCACGGTGGAGGTCTGCGTCGCCATGATCGTCGCGCGGCTCATGATGTCGGGCCAGCGCTCCGGCGTGATCTGCGGCGGGAAGCGGAACTGGTTGTTGAAGATCACCCAGTAACGCAGGCGCGGCAGCGGATCCTTCGGGTACGCAGCGCGCCAGCGCGCGAGGAAGCTGTCCTTCTCCGCCACGCGTCCGCCGTACAGGATGTTTCCGGTGATGGCGCCGTCGACGTAGAGGTAGTCGCCGAGCGTGCGCGCGGGAAAGACCGCCGGGATACCGGCGCTCGCGAGCAGCACTGAATAGACGTGCTGCGGGTCGTTCTGCTTCAAGGCGACCCTGGTCTCGGCGATGACGTCCCAGGCGCGCATCTCGCCGAGATCGATGTTGGTCGTGTTCACGAGGAGGGTGCGCCCGCCGGCACTTTCCGTCACGAGGCGTTCGAGCATCGGCCGGTCGAGCTTCGTGCGCATCTCGTCCTCGAGGCCCGGCAGCGCGTAGAACGACGGATTGTTCGGCAGGAAGAACACCAGCCCGCGCGACTTCACCCAGCCCTCCTTCGGATGGCGGTAGAGATCGACGATGCGTTCGATGGAGTCGTCGTCGCCGAGGAAGGCGAAGGGCGCGATCATCGCCCCGGTGCTCACGCCGGTGACGACATCGAACTTCGGCCGCGCCATTTCGCCCTTCACGCGGCCCCAGCCCTTGAGCACGCCGGCGCCGAATGCGCCCCAATCACCGCCGCCGGAGATGACGAGGAGGTCTATCGTGGGCGGCGGCTGGCTGCCTGGCTTCGCCGCCGCGACTTTCTCGTGCGCGCGCTGCAGGAAGCCATTCATCAGAACGTTGAAGTCGCTCGCCCGCACGCCGTTCTCCGAGTCGCGCACTTTGAACAGCTCCGCCACCGGCCGCTCGGGGCGGGGGGTGGTCGACTGGCAGCCGGCTGCCAGTGTGACGAACGCAGCAATCAATATGGTCTTGGTTTTCATCTTCGCTAGAACCTGAAGGTGGCGCCCAGCGCGGGGCCGCTGAAGCGGAAGTTGTGCAACAGCTTGTCGTCGTCTTGGTCGTAGTAGAGCGTGCGATAGGCAAGCACCACATCGCCCCACTTGAAGCCGTAGGCGATGCCGATCAAGCTTTGCCACGTCAAGCGGGATGAACCGGTGCCCGCATCGAGGTAGTACGGCGTGAACCAGGGTGTCTCGCCCCAAC
>DASSLQ010000221.1:0-26614 GCA_035689325.1 Burkholderiales bacterium
CGCCTCGGCTTCGACGAGGCATTCATCGGCGAGCACATCACCGATCTTGCCGAAACGATTACTTCCTGCCTGATCTTCATCGCGACGCTGGCGCGCGAGACGCGGCGCATCAAGCTCGGCAGCGGCACCGTCAACCTCGCCAACCGGCATCCGGCCGCCACTGCAGCCGAGATCGCCATGGTCGATACGCTGCTCGAGGGCCGCTTCATCCTGGGCGTCGGCCCGGGCGGCCTGCGCTCGGACGCGGAGATCATGGAGAGCCTCGACGCCGACCGCAATGCGCTGTTCGTCGAAGCAATGGACCACATGATCGCCCTGTGGACGCAGGAACCGCCTTACCGCTTGCAAGGCAAGCGCTGGCGGCTGTCGACCGAGCGCACGTGGACGCCGGATCTCGGCATGGGGGCGATGCTCAAGCCCTGGCAGAAGCCGCATCCGCCGATCGTGGTGACCGCCATTCTGCCGAACTCGAACGGCATCGCCGCGGCTGCGGAGCGTGGCTGGACGCCGATCTCCGCCAACTTCGTGCATCCATGGGTAGTGCAGACGCACTGGCCGAAGTACGCCGAGGGCTGCGCGCGCGCCCGGCGCGAGGCGCACCGCTCCGACTGGCGCGTGGCGAAGAGCATCTTCGTCGCCGAAGACGATGCGGCGTTGCGGCGCATGACGCGCGACCCGGGAAACCCGTTCGCGTATTACTTTCGCAACCTGCAGCGCAAGGCGCAGGCGACGCGCGGCAACGCCTTCTTCAAGCACGACCCTTCGGTGCCTGATGAAGCGATCACCGACGAATATCTCGTCTCACAGATGCTCATCGCCGGCACGGTGAATCAGGTGGTCGAGCGCCTGCTCGGCTTCCATGAGCAGATGGGCGGCTTCGGCACGCTGCTCTATTGCGGACACGACTGGGTCGATGCGCGCGCGATGCGCCGCTCCATGGAGCTGATGGCGCAGGAAGTCCTGCCGCGCGTGAACCGCGCGCTTCGCGAGGCCTAGCGCTCGCGCTCGGGCTTGTAGAGCTTCACGATCACCGAGCTGTCCATCTCGCTGTAGCCGTGGCTCGCCGCGAGGCGCAGGAGCGAGAGCGCCTGCGCAAGCTGCGGCAGCGGCGCCTTTACCGTGCCGGCCCAGGCATGGACCATCTCGAGGTCCTTGAGCAGCTGGCGCAGATAGCCGCGCGGCGTGAAGTCCTGCTCGACCATGCGCGGCCAGTAGGCTTTGAGCAGATTGCTGTCGGCGTAGCCGCCGGCGAGGCATTCGGGGATGCGCGCGGCGTCGATGCCGGCCTTGGCGCAGAGCCCCACCGCCTCCGCGTACATCGCGTGGCCGACGCCGACGATAATCTGATTGATCATCTTGGCGCCAAGGCCGCTGCCCACCGGTCCCATGCGCGTGCAGCGCGCGGAGATGTCGCGCAAGAGCGGCGCGAGACGCTCGATATCGGCTTCGTCGCCGCCCGCCATGACCGTGAGCGAGCCCGCGCCGGAGGCGGGCGGGCCGCCAGACACCGGCAGGTCGACCCAGCGGCAGCCGGTCTGCTCCAGCAGTCGCTTGGCATGGCGCCGACACTCATCGACCGGGATGGTCGAGAAATCGGCCACCAGCTGCTTTGCGCTTACCGCGCTCGCCACGCCATTCGCGCCGAACACGGCGTCGATCACGGCATCGTTCGTCGGCAGGTTGAGCAGGACCACATCGCTCGCGCGGGCGGATTCCGCTGCGGAGGCGGCGGCTCTTATGCCCGCGGCCCGCGCGGCCTGCAACCGCTCGGGCGCGATATCGTAGGCGCTGATCTGCCAGCCGAGCTTGGCGAGCCGCAGCGACATCGGCCCGCCCATGAGCCCGACGCCGATATAGCCAAGGGTGAAGGGTTTTGCTGCCATGGCGCTACTCCATGCGGTAGATGCGCACCGCGTTGTCGTGGAAGAGGTCGCGACGGACGGCGCTCGAGAGGCCGCGCGTCGCATCATCGAACAAGCCGTAGATGGCGTCGTAGCTGGCGCGCAGGCCGTCGACCGGGTAATTGCTCGCGAACATCGCGCGCCGCATGCCAAAGAACTCGAGCAGCGTGGCGATGACCCGCGCCTTGCGGGGCGCGTCCAGATTGCCGAGGCCCGAAATCTTCACGGCGGCGTTGGCACAGCGTGCGAGCCCGGCCATCGCTGCTTGCCAAGCGTCGAGCTCGCCCGGGAGTGGCAGCCCGGCATGGTTGAGCACGATGGTCGTATCCGGAAAGTCGTCCGCCAGCCGCGCCGCGGCCGCCAGCTCCTGCCAGGGCGTTTGCAGCTCGAAGTGCAGGCCAAGGCCGGCGAGCCGCGCGTAACCCGTGCGCCAGCGCGCGTCATCCATCTGCCCGGGCCGCGGCTTGTGGCGAACGCCGCGGACGAAGCTGCGCTCGGCGTGCGCATCGAGCACCGCCGGGCAGTCATCACGATCGAGCCACGCCTGCGCAACCGCCACCGACGGCATGCCGTGCTCGCCACGCAGGCCGGCGATGAAATCCATCTCGCCCGCCGGATCGCGCGGCTCCCATTCGGCTTCGACGTACACGGTGCGCCGCACATCCCATTGCTCGGCGTCCTTGCGGTAGTCGGGCGGCAGATAGGGCCGGCGCAGCGCCTGGTAGTCGCCGTAGCGGAACGCGATCGGCGCCGGGTCGCAGAGCCAAGGGTAGTAGTGCGTGCGCGGATCCCAGAAGTGCAGATGCGCATCGGCGAGCGGAAACCCGAGGTTCAGATCGCGGCTTCGGTCGCGGCGTCGAAGAAATGCGCGCGCTCGGGCTCGAACGCGAGCCGCAGCCGCTCGTGTGCGCTTGCGCGCACGCCCGGATCGACACGTGCCACCACCGGGCTCTCGCCGACGCGCGTATCGAGCAGGATCTCGGAACCGAGCGGCTCCACGACCTCGATGGTGGCGTCGAACGCGTAGTCGCTGGACGCACCGGCGCTCGCCGGGCGCAGCGTCTCGGGGCGAAGGCCCAGGATCACGCGCTGTCCGCCATAGCGGCGCAGCGCCTGTGCCTTGTGCGGCGGCACGCGCACCCGCAACCCGGACGCCTCGGCCCACAGCGCATCGCCGCCGGCACTGATCGTCACCGCAATGAAATTCATCGCCGGCGAGCCGATGAAGCCCGCGACGAAGCGGTTCGCCGGACGCTCGTAGAGCTCGAGCGGCGCGCCTTCCTGCTGCACCATGCCGTCGCGCATCACCACCACGCGATCGCCGAGCGTCATCGCCTCCACCTGGTCGTGCGTCACGTAGATCGCCGTGGTCTCGAGCCGATCGTGCAGACGCTTGAGCTCCACGCGCATTTGCACGCGCAGCGCGGCGTCCAGGTTGGAGAGCGGCTCGTCGAACAGGAACACGCGGGGGTTGCGCACGATCGCGCGTCCGAGCGCGACGCGCTGGCGCTGGCCGCCGGAGAGCTGGCGCGGTCGCCGCTCGAGCAGCGCCTGGATGCCGAGCACGTCGGCCGCCTGCTTCACGCGCCGGTCGATCTCGGGTTTTTCGAACTTGCGCATGCGCAGGCCGAATGCCATGTTCTGGTACACGCTCATGTGCGGGTAGAGCGCGTAGTTCTGGAACACCATGGCGATGTCGCGGTCCATCGGCGCGAGGTTGTTCACCACTTTGCCGTCGATGCTGATCTCGCCCGAGCTGATCTCCTCGAGGCCGGCCACCATGCGCAGCGTGGTGGTCTTGCCGCAGCCCGACGGTCCGACCAGCACGACGAACTCGTGATCGCGGATCTCGAGATTCACGTCCTTGACGGCGTGCGTGCCATCAAATCTCTTATTGAGATCCTTCAGAAGAACGCGTGCCATTAGGCGAGAAGAATGGTGACTGTCACCATTTACCCTGGTTAGCCTTTGACGCTGCCGGTCATGCCGGCGACGTAGTGCTCGACGAAGAAGGAATAGACGATCGCCACCGGAACGGAGCCGATCAGCGCGCCGGCCATGAGCGAGCCCCAGAAGAAGACGTCGCCGCGGATGAGCTCCGAGGTCACGCCTACCGGCACGGTCTTCTGCTCGGGTGAGGAGAGGAAGACCAGCGCGTAGATGAACTCGTTCCAGGAGAGCGTGAAGGCGAAGATGCCGGCGGAGAGGATGCCGGGCACGGCGATCGGGAAGATGATGTAGAGCATCGCCTGCCAGCGCGCCGCGCCGTCGATGCGCGCGCATTCCTCGAGCTCCTTCGGGATCGCCTTGAAGTAGCCCATCATCAGCCAGGTGCAGAACGGGATCAGGAACGTCGGATAGGTGAGGATCAGCGCCCACGGCGTGTCGCCGATGCGGTAGTCGCGAATGATCTCGGCCAGCGGGATGAAGAGCAATGTCTGCGGCACGAGATAGGTGACGAAGATGCCTGTGCCGAGGATGCCAGCCCAGCGGAAGGTGAGCCGCGCGAGCGCGTAGCCGGCGATCACGCCGCAGACGAGCGAGATCATTGTCGCCACGAACGCGATGAACATCGTGTTCAGCATCCACGTGTTGAAAAGCGTGTCCTGCAGCAGGTCCCTCACGTGCTCGAACGTCGGATGCGAAGTCCAGAAGGGCGAGTAGAGAGGGTGGTTCCACGGCCGGTAGAGCTCGCCATCGGGCCGCACCGTGGTGACGATCATCCAGTAGAACGGGAACAGCAGCGCGAGGATGAACGCGCCGAGCGGCAGGTAGAACCAGAGCCACTTCTTCCAGCGCGCGCCTTCGATCATCTGGCGACCGCGGCGAAATCGGGGTCAGGCGCCGATTTCGTCTGCGTGATGGGTGCCTGACACCGATTCATCGGTTTTCGACCTTCCGGATGTACCAGAGCTGGAAGACGACGACCAAGAGCAGCGCCGGGAACATCGCCAATGAGATGGCGGCGCCTTCGGAGAGCAGGCCGGTACCGATGCCGATCTGGTAGGCGTACGTGGCGAAGAGATGCGTTGCGTTCGCAGGTCCGCCGCCGGTCAGCACGTAGACGAGCTGGAAGTCGGCGAAGGTCTGGATGACGGAGAAGAGCACCACCACCATGGTCACCGGCAGGAGCAGCGGCCAGGTCACATGCCAGAAGCGCTGAAAGCGGTTGGCGCCGTCGATCGCCGCAGCTTCGTGCAGGTCGGGATTGATGGTCTGCAGCCCGGCAAGCAGGCTGATCGCATAGAACGGCACGCCGCGCCAGACGTTCACGATCATGATCGAGGTCATCGCCAGATCCGGGTCGCCGAGCCAGTTGATGCGCGAGTTGATGATGTGCAGCTTCCAGAACAGCCAGTTGAAGACGCTGAAGGTCGGATCGAACATCCACTTCCACGCGAGCGTCGAGAGCACCGTCGGAATGATGAACGGCAGCAGGATGAAGGCGCGCACCCAGGCCTTGCCGCGGAAATGGCGATTGAGCAGCATGGCAAGCCAGAGGCCGAGCGCCAGCTTGAACACCGTCGTGATGCCGGTATAGACGAACGTATTGAGCGCCGCCGTGCGGAAGATCGAATCGGCGAAGATCTTGTGGAAGTTGGCGAGGCCGATGAAGTGACCGGGCTCGCCGACCGTCGAGTTCGAAAGCGACAGCCATACACCCAGCACGAACGGGTAGGCGATGAAGACCGTCAGGATGACGAGCGTGGGGGCGAGCAACCAGAACGCGAGCGTGCCCTCTCGCTCGAGTGCCTGGCTGATCGGCCCCCGCCTTACGAACTGCAGCTGCGCAGGCTTCGCGGCGTCCAAGAGGAGGGACTAGGTGCTGCTATAGATCTGCCGGACCTCTGCCGCCGCCCACTTCACGGCCTCCTCCGCCGACGTGCCCTGCACCGCCTTGGCGTACATGTCGGTGATGATGTACTTCGTCAGCACCTCGGCGGACTTGCGGTTCGGCGGTCCGGCGTAGCCGGGCGAGAGGCCGAGGCGGCCGGCGATCTTGAACGGCGCCATCACCGGATCCTCGTCCCACATCTTGTGCTTCTCCCACTGCGCGGTCGGCGGCGTCGAGTAGCCTTTCTGCGAGACGAACCACTTCTCGTAGTTGGCCGGCGTGTGGATCCAGCGCAGGAAGTCTTTCGCCGCCTTCTGGTTCTTCGAGTACTTCATCACCATGTGCGACTGGAAGAGATGGAAGCCGAACGAGCCCTTCGGTCCCTTGGGCAGCGGCGAATGGCGGATGTCGTCCTTCATCCGCGCGCCCTTCTCGGTCTGGTACTGATCGGGCTTGCGCAGCGTCTCGATGTAGATCGAGGCGCCGTTCAGCGTCGCGGAGATCGTGCCCGAGAGAAACGCGCGGTTGTTGTTGGTATCGTCCCAGGCGAGGCCGCCCTCGTCGTGCGCGTCCTTCCAGAACGTTTGCATGAATTTCACCGACTCGAGCGTCTCCTTCGAGTCGAGCATCGCCTTGCCTTTCTCGTCGACTTCCTTTCCGCCCCAGGACCAGAGGTACGGATAGGTGAAGGTGGGCGCGTCGCCGAACGTGTGGCCGAGCGTCTGGCCGAGCGGCCGGCCCTTGGCCTTAAGCTTCTTGCCGGCGTCGTGATACTGCTCCCAGGTCTCGGGAAATTTGCCGAAGCCCACTTCCTCGAACCAGGACTTGCGGTACGCGATCATCGCCCCGATCACGGCCCAGGGCACCGACACCACGTTCTTGCCGACCGTCGTGTTCGCCTTGGCGACGGTGTAGTAGCCGCCCTGCGCCTTGGCGATCGCCGCGGCGACATCGGAGACGTCAACCGCGCTCGCGCTGTAGATATGCGGGTGGTTGTTGAACAGCATGAAGACGTCGGGACCGCTGCCCGACTGGATCGCCGAGGTGACGCGCGGCTGCAGGTCGTTGCCGTTGACGGTCTCGAGGTTGATCTTGATGCCGAGCGCCTTCATCGCCTCGGGCAGCATCTGCTTGCGCAAAAGCTCGTCCGATGCCGGCACGAAGTCGTTCCACTTGATCCAGTGCACCGTGCTTTGCTGCGCGAACACCGGCGCCTGGTGCGACGCCAGTATTCCCGCGAGCCCGGCACCGGAAGCCTTAAGGAACTTGCGGCGGGTAAAGCGGGCCATCGTGTCTCCTCCTCCAAGAGGGTAAGGGCGAAACTCTAGCCGAATTCGGTACCAAGTACGCAATCCTTCAGTAACCGAGCGCCCGTGGCATCCAGAGCGAAAAAATCGGGGTCAGGCACCAATTAACGGGAAAATCGGTGCCTGACCCCGATTTCCAGGGAGGATCATGAAGACGGTACTGATTACGGGCGCCACGGGCGATGTCGGCACGCATCTCAGCCGCGAGCTCGCCGGCAAATACAAGCTGCGGCTCTCGGACAAGCGCCCGCTGAAACCGCCGAAGGGACAGACGTTCGTAAGAGCGGATATCAGCAAGATGGCCGATGCGCTGCGCATCACCAGGGGCGTCGATGCGATCGTGCATCTGGGCGGCTACTCGGTCGAAGGCCCGTGGCAGGCGATCCTGCAGGCGAACATCATCGGCTGCTACAACTTCTTCGAGGCGGCGCGCCGCAACGGCGTGAAGCGCATTCTCTTTCCGACCAGCAACCACGCGGTCGGCTTCTATCGCCGCGACCAGAGGATCGACCACCGCGTCTATCCGAAGCCCGACAGCCGCTACGGCGTGTCGAAGGTATTCGGCGAGGCGCTCGGCAGCCTGTACGCCGACAAGTACGGCATGCAGGTGTTCATGATCCGCATCGGCAATGTCAACCCGCAGCCGATCGACAAGCGCCGGCTCTCGCTCTGGTTCAGCCCGCGCGATCTCGCGCAGCTCGTCTCGATCGGCATCGACCACCCCGACATCAAATTCGAGATCGTCTACGGCATCTCGGCGAACAAGCGCGCCTGGTATGACAACTCGAACGCCTATCGCCTCGGTTACCGGCCGCAGGACGACAGCGAGATCTACGCCCAGGAGGTGCTGGCGCGCGAGCGGCCGAGCGACGACGTCATCGCCGAGACGCACCAGGGCGGCGTTTTCTGCACCGCCGAGGATGTGCCCAATCCGGCGGCGCCGAAGAAACCGATCAAGAAGGCGCGCAAATGAAGCTCCGGATGCCCAAAGGCGCGTGCGACACGCACATGCACTTCTACGACGAGAAGCTGCCCGCGGCGCCCGGGACCTTCCTCCCGGGCACATTCACGGTGGAGGACTACCGCGCGATGCAGAAGCGCCTCGGCCTCGAGCGCGTGCTCGTGGTGCAGCCGAACGCCTACGCCGACGACAACACCGTCACCGTCAACGCCATCCGCGCGCTCGGCAAAGGCGCGAAAGGCGTGGCCGTGGTGAAGCCCGACGTGAAAGATGCAGAGCTTGAGCGGCTCACCAGGGCCGGCATCTGCGCCGTGCGCATCATGACGCTGCATGGCGGCAGGCTCGGCTTCGACGTGATGGATGCAGTGATGAAGCGCGTGCACCCGTTCGGCTGGCACGCCAATATCCAGCTCGACGGGCGCGAGCTGCCCAAGTACGAAGCGCACATCACGCGGCTTCCGGGCAAGTTCGTGATCGACCACACCGGCAAGTTCCTGGAGCCGGTAACGCCGGACCATGCCGCTTTCCGGTGTCTGCTGCGCCTGGTAGATACCGGCCGCTGCTGGGTCAAGCTGTCGGCGCCCTACGAGACGTCGAAGACCGGCGCGCCGAAGTACGAGGATGTCGGCCGCCTGGCGAAGACGCTCGTGAAGCACGCGCCCGAGCGCATGCTGTGGGCGTCGAACTGGCCGCATCCGTCCATGAGGAAGCCGGCACCGCCGAAAGACGAGGATCTGCTCGATCTGCTCGCGGACTGGGCTCCGGATGCGAAGGTCCAGAAGCGCATCCTCGCGGACAACCCTAAAGAGCTATACGGCTTCTAGGAAAAGGGGTCAGAGCAATTTTCCGGTAACAAAGCGCCGGCGCTAACGCGCAATTTGTTTCAGGAAAGTTGCTCTGACCCCTTTATGAAGCTGGCGATCAGGCGGTTCACCGTCTCCGGTGCCTCGAGCTGGGTGAAGTGGCCGGTGTCGGGCACGATCTCCACCCTGGCGCCACGCGAGCGCAAGTAGTCGATCCACGGCGAGGTATCGCCGGGCTTTAGCGGCGCGCGCTTGAGCTCGGCGTTGCGCGTGGTGCTCTGGATGGCGAGCACCGGTGCGCGCAAGGCAGCGAACGCGGCGTCCATCTGGCCTGCGTCCCAGCACGTGATGCGCGGCCAGAGCACAGGGCCGAACTCGGCGCTGGTCTGCACCGCGCGCGCGACGATGGCGTCGGCCTGCGCCGAGGGCTTGAAGAACATCTGGCGGAAGAGCATCTCGGCGAACGGCGCGTAGCCGAGCTTCCCGATGGTGCCGCGCGCTGCGGCCTCGGCGGCCTCCGGGTCGCGCGTGGCGTTGCGGCTGCCATCGACGAGCACGATGCCCGCCACCTTGTCGGGAATGAGGCGAGCCGCTTCGAGCACGACGCGGCAGCCCATGCTGTGGCCGATGAGGATGCAGCGCGCGAGCTCGAGGTTGTTGACGAGCGCGGCGACGTCGCCGCCGAAGTGCTCGATCGAGCATTCCTGCGGCCGCGCGGGCGTGCGCCCGTGGCCGCGCAAGTCGCAGGCGACGACTTCCTGCGTGCGCTGGAAGTGCGCGAGCTGTGCGTGCCAATCCTCGTGCGTGCAGGCGAAGCCGTGCACGAAGACGAGCGCGGGCGCGCCGCGCCCGGTCCGCACGAAATGCATCTACTCCGCCTCGGCCTGCGGCTTGTGCGCGGCGGCGAGCTTCTGCTGGAGCTGCGGCGGCGCGGCCTCGTAGTGGCTGAATTCCAGGCTGTAGGAGCCGTGGCCGGCGGTGAGCGACTTCAGGCGCGCCGGGAAGTGCTCGAGCTCCGAAAGCGGGGCCTGCGCCGAGATCTGCACCGTGCCCGGCCGCGGCGAGTCCGAGCCCTTGATCTGCCCGCGGTGGCCGGAGAGCTCGCCCGCGATGTCGCCCATCTTTTCCTCCGGCACGACGATGTCGACGTTCACGATCGGCTCGAGGACGATGGGCCGTGCCTTGGCAAGAGCGTCGAGAAAAGCCTTGCGTCCGGCCGACATGAACGCAACGTCCTTCGAGTCGACCGGGTGGCTCTTGCCGTCGTAGACCACCACGCGCACGTCCTGGATCGGGAAGCCGGCGACGAAGCCGGTGTCCAGCACGCTGCGAACGCCTTTTTCCACCGAAGGAATGAACTGGTTCGGGATCGCGCCGCCTTTTACCGCATCGACGAACTCGAAGCCCTTGCCGCGCGGCAGCGGCTCGACGCGCAGGTACACCTCGCCGAACTGGCCGGCGCCGCCGGTCTGCTTCTTGTGGCGGCTGTGGCCTTCGGCCTTGGCGGCGATGGTCTCGCGGAACGGGATCGAGGGCGGTTTGGTATCGAGCTCGAGCTTGTACTGCGAGGACATCTTGGCGAGCACCGCCTTCAGGTGCATCTCGCCCAGGCCGCGCATCACCGTCTCGTTCGCCTGCGCGTTGTGCTCGATGTGGAAGCACTGGTCCTCGGCCGAGATCTTGTGCAGCACATCCGATACCTTCTGCTCGTCGCCGCGCTTCTTCGGCTGCACGGCGAGGCCGAACACGGAGGTCGGCAGCTCGAGCGGCCGCGCGTGCACGTGCGCGTCCTCGGGCGAGTCGTGCAGGATGTGGTCGAACTGGATGTCCTCGATCTTGGCGATGGCGCAGATGTCGCCGGGAATGGCTTCATGCACCTCGGTCTGTGTCTTGCCACGCAGCATGTACAGATGTCCCGGCTTGATCGGCTTGCGGCCCTCGCCGATGTAGAGCTGCATGTTGGCGGTGAGCCGCCCCTGATGCACACGGAACACGGCGATTCGCCCGATGTACGGGTCGATCTCGATCTTGAAGACATGGGCGAGCGCGTGCTTGCCCGGGTCGGGAAGCGGCGTCAGCTCCTTCGGCTCGCCGCCGCCCGCGGGCGTCGCCGTGTACACCGGCGCGTTGCCCTCGGTTGGGTTCGGCAGGAGCTTCACGATCACGTCGAGCAGCTCCCGGACGCCGGCGCCGCTTCGGGCCGAAGTGAATACGACGGGGATGAGATGCCCCTCGCGCAGCGCGCGCTCGAGCGGCTCGTGCAGCTCTTCCGGCGTTACCTCGCCCTTCTCGAGGTAGCGCTCCATCAGCTGCTCGTCGACCTCCACGACCTGGTCGATGAGGCGCCGGTGGGCCTCCTCGACAGATGAGAAATCGGCGTCGCCGGCAGGCGCGAAGAAGCAGTCGGACACCTTGCTGCGCTTTGCCGCGGGCAGATTGAGCGGCAGGCATTCCCTGCCGAAGGTCTGCTGGATGCGCTCGAGCAGCGCTTCGCAATCGACGTTGTCCGCGTCGATCTTGTTGACGATGATCAGGCGATCGAGGTTGCGCTTCTGCGCCCACTGCATGAAGCGCCCGGTCATCATCTCGACGCCGTTCTGCGCATTGATCACGATCGCCGCCGTCTCCACCGCGGCGAGCGCGGGCAGCGCATGGCCGAGGAAATCGGGGTAGCCGGGCGTGTCGAGCAGATGGATGCGGACTTCCTCGTCGTCCGCCCTTACCGGAAAGGTGGCGACGGCGAGCTTGAGCGAGTGCTGCAGTTCCTTCTCCAGCGGGGTGTAGTCGCAGACGGTAGTGCCGCGCTCGACGCCGCCGGCCGCGGGGATCGCCCCCGCCTGCGCGAGCAGCGCCTCGGCGAGGCTGGTCTTGCCGCTACCGGCCTGTCCGACGAGCGCAACCGTCCTGATGCGTTTGATGGAATTTGCCACGGGCCTTGCCTCCTCGGCCTCTTTTATAGGCCGGAAAACGGGGTCAGATCAACATTTCCCCCGGCCTATATAGTTGCGAACCGTGAGCACCACGCGATCGGTCCTGGTTACCGGCGGCCTCGGCTACATCGGCTCGCACGCTTGCGTCGCGCTCGCCGAGGCGGGCTACCGGCCCGTGATCGTCGATAACCTCGGCAACGCCAAGGCCACGGTGCTCGAGCGCCTGGCCGAGCTGACGCAGGCAGACCCCGCCTTTCACCGCGCCGACGTGCGCGACGGCGCCGCACTCGGTGCCATCCTCGGGCGCGAGCGGGTCGAGGCGGTGCTGCATTTCGCCGGCTGGAAAGCGGTGGGCGAGTCGGTCGAGAAGCCGCTCACGTACTACGACAACAACGTCGGCGGCACCATCGCGCTGCTCGCGGCCATGGCCGAGCACGGCGTGCGCCGCATGGTGTTCAGCTCGTCGGCCACGGTGTACGGCGAGCCGGAGCGGTTGCCGCTCCCCGAGGATCATGCGCTGCGCCCGGTGAACCCGTACGCCAAGAACAAGCTGATGATCGAGCACATCCTCGCCGATTACGCGGTCGCGGACGCGGGCTTCCGCTATGCGGCGCTGCGCTATTTCAATCCGATCGGCGCGCACCCGAGCGGCCGCATCGGCGAGGATCCGCGCGGCGTGCCGAACAACCTGCTGCCGTACGTCGCGCAGGTCGCCGTCGGACGGCGGCCGAGCCTGCGCGTGTGGGGTCGCGACTATGCGACGCCCGATGGCACCGGAGTGCGCGATTACATCCATGTCATGGATCTCGCCCAGGGACACGTCGCGGCGCTGAAATATCTCGAGCGGCGCGGGCGCTCGATCACCGCGAACCTCGGCACCGGCCGAGGTTACTCGGTGCTCGAGGTGGTAAAGGCGTTCGAGCAGGCGAGCGGCAAGCGAATCGCGCTCGAATTTCATCCGCGCCGCGCGGGCGACGTGGCGCAGTCCTACGCAGATGCGTCGTTGGCCAAGCGTGAATTGGGCTGGCGCGCGCGGCTCTCGCTCGAAGCGATGTGCCGCGACGCCTGGCGCTGGCAGTCGCAGAACCCCGAGGGCTATCCGGACTGAAACGCCAGCGCCTCTAGCAGAGCGGCGTTGGACAGGCCTCCTGCTGCTGCTGTCGCTGCTGCTCGAGCTGCTGCGCAATCGCGCGCGCCACGATGTGCTTCATGTCCAGACCCTCCGCCGCCGGCAGCTGCCTCAAGGTCCGGTAGTCGATCGTCACGTTCTGGTAGGGCCGCGATCCCTGGAACTGCAAACCGAAGTTCGCTTGCTGCTCCTTGGCGTTGCGCGCACCGATCGGAATCGCGACGAAGAACTTCATCGTCGGTGTGACCATCTCCTGCGCGAGCGCGGATGCGCTCATTAATGCCGCGGCGCCCAGCACGGCGGCGATGGCGAGCTGCCTGATGCCCATCAAAGCCCCTCCTTCAACGGCAGGAGAAGCGTAGCTGTCAATGTGCTACATGCACTATCGACGAAAGGCCTACCGGACTGGTCCGGCGGGACTGTGGCTACTTCTTGGCGTCCGGCTTCTTCTCGAGCAACTCGGCGCGCGGCTTCAGCGTGTCTTCGAATTTCGACTTTGGTATCAGCAGCACGTAGTCCTGCAGCAGCTTCTCGCGCGGCGCGCGTTCGCGCAGCTTCTTGATGCGCTCGGCATCCGCTCCGCTTGCCTCCGCCGGCAATGCGCCGGAAGAGCTAAAGCGCACATAGTAATTGTCACCTTCCGGACGGCCTACCTTGATGCTGTACGCGAGACCGTCGAAGGTGGTGGCGTCGATCAGCGCCGGGTTGTCGAGCCCGCTCATTTCGCCATTTTGCTTGGCGTCCTCGGGCGCGACATCCGCGAGCTCGAGCATCGAGAGCGAATAGCTCGCCGCGTTCGCGCGGCCGCTGTCGAGCTTCTCGCCGGCCTTCGCGCCCGCAAGCTTCCAGTCGGCGTTGTCCGCCGCGCGCTCCAGCCGCCAGCGCTCGCCGTTCGCGAGCCGCACTTCGAGCGTCTTGACCTTCTCGACCTGGAACGAAGTGCGGTCGATCCAGTCGGCGCTCCTTGCGCTCGCCTGCGCGAGCGGATCGGCGACGATGTACACCTGCCCGGTCGCCGCTTCCGCGGGCAGGGCGACGAAGCGGCCGTCGGCCGGCGCCTTGTCCGGATTCTCGACCTCGCGCTTGAAGTACTTCTTGCCGACGACGAGCTTCGCGAGCGGCTTGCCGTCGGCGCCGCCAAGCTCGACCTGCGTGCCGCTCGCATCCAGGTTGAGGCGCGCGCGGTCCTTCTCGCCGATCGGCTCGCTCTGGCCGACCTTGAGCTCGATCAGCTTGACGACGAAGTCGCGCACCTTGGCAAGGTCGGCCGGGAAGCCGCGCCTTTCGCCGACGACCCAGCCGTCCTCCTTGCGTTGCAGCGTGAGCGTCGCCTTCGGCTCGGTGATGCGGAGGGTGGCAATGTTGGCCGCCGGCACATCCTTGAGCAGCGGCCGCCCGAGCGTCGCCACGTTGTCCGCCCGCCGCGTGCTCTCCTGGTAGCGGTAGACCAGCGCGCCGCCCCCGAGCACGGCGAGCAGCACCACGAGGACGAGCGCGATGCGTGCGTTCATGCAGACATGCGGCGCCGGCGCACAAGCGCGATCGCGAGCCCCGCGAGCGCGACCAGGATCGGCATCAGCGCGATGTTCGCCACTTTGGTCCAGAAGACCAGCGCTTCGGCGTCCTGGCGCAGGCTGCGGCGCACCTCTTTCAGCTCGAGGCGCGTCTCGGCCACGCGCTTCCTGAAGCGCTCGAGCTCCGCTTGCTGCTCGGCCGTGAGAATCTGGCCGCCTTTGCTGGCACCTTGCGCTTTCTGCAATTCCTGCAGCTTGGCGTTGGTCTTCTGCAGCTCATCTTCCAGCGCCTGGATCTTGCCGAGGTACTGCTGCTGCGCTTGCGCCTCGAGCTCGCGCACCACCGTGAGCGGCCGGAAGGCGGTGGCGCGGCTCCTGAGCGAGATCAGCTCATTGCCGGCGGCGAACTGCTCCACCATGCCGAGCGCGAACGCGAGGTTGCCGTTGGACGGCACCACGATCTTGCGGCCGAACATTTCCTGCACATCGACCGCCGCGCCGTCGGCGAGCATGTCGACGTCTGCGACCAGAATCACCGAGTTGTCCGCTGTGCTCTCGCGCAACGCCGGCGTGTTCGGCTGCGGCTTCTTCTCCACGGTCAGCCCGTCGGGGAAAGCCGTCTTGAACTTGCCAGTCAGGCGCACGGCGAGCGGCAGCGGCTTGCCGGAGGGCTTGAAGCTGCGCGTCGCCTGGTCGCCGGACTTGGTCGCCTCCGCGTTCTCGACCAGCATCGAGTTCGCCGAGCTGTGCACCAGGTCGGTGACCTTGAGCCCGTCCACCGGCTTTACCTGAAAGGCGCCGCCGAACGCGTACAGCAGCGTCTCGATCGAGCCGGTAACGACATCGTCGCGCGAGAACGCCGTGCGGTTGAGCGAAAGAACCGTCGGCGTGTAGCGCGCGCCGCCGCCCGAGCCGAACACCACGTCGGAGATGACCTTGCCCGGCTCGTAGCCGATGCCCCAGGCCTTGAAGAGCAGCGGCAGATCCGAGCTCGACGGCATCGGCGGAATGCCGGGCATGGTCGGCATCTGGTCGAAATACGCGTACGGGTCGACGAACACGATGAGCTTGCCGCCGCGCAGCACGAACTGGTCGAGCGCGTACTCCTGCTCCGGCTGCATGTCGCGCGGATGGATGAGCAGCAGGACGTTGATGGTCTTGTCGATTTCCTTGGCGGCGAGCGGAACTTCCTTCACGTCGAATTCGCGCTTGAGCTCGGTGGCGAGCACCCAGGGCTCGGAGCTCTGGCGCGTGTACGGATTGAAGCGCTCGCCGAGCACCGGCAGCCCGGCCATCAGCCCGATCTTCGGCCGCTCGCTCGAGGAGACGCGCGCGATCGCGCGGATGAAGTCGTATTCGAGCAGGCGCTCGCGCTGCGGGTTGATATCCGCGAGCGTCTGCTTGCGGTCGAGCTGGCTCACCGCGGCGCCCAGATAGAACTGCTCGCCGGTGACGAGCTGCTGCGAGTCGATGCCGTCGAGCTGCGCCGCATCTTCTTCCTCGGAATCGGGCCGCGGGTTGTAGCGCTCGATGACGAGATTCGGGCCCGCGACCGACTTGAATTCGCGCACCAGGTCGTCGACCCGTTGGGCGAAGCTGCGCAGCGGCACCGGCACGCCCTCGCCCTGGGACATGTACAGCTTCACCTTCACCGGCGCCTGCAGGTTGCGCAGGATCTGCTTCGTGCCGTCGGAGAGCGTGTAGAGCTTGCCGTCGGTGAGGTCGATGCGCGCCGGGACGCGCGAGATCAGGTAGTTGAACGCAATCAGGATGAGCGCGAGCGCCACCAGGCCGATGGCGGAATAGACGATGTGCTCGTGCCTTTTCTGCATCGTTCAGCCCGCCCGGTGCCCGCGGATGATCACGCCGGTCGCGAACAGCGCGTAGCCGATGATGGAAAGGAAGAACACCAGGTCGCGCGTGTCGATCACGCCGCGCTGGAAGCCGTCGAAGTGCGTGACCACCGAGAACGCCGCTACCGTGTCGACCACCGCCGGGCTCGCCCAGCGCGTGAGCAGATCCGTCACCGGGTTGAAGCCGGCCAGGATGAAGAAGAGACAAATCACGACCGAGACGATGAACGCCACCACCTGGTTGCGCGTCATCGCCGAGGTCATGCAGGTGATCGCCAGATACGCGCCGGCGAGGAAGAAGCTGCCGAGATAGCCGGCGAAGATGATGCCGTTGTCCGGCTCCCCCAGCACGTTGACCGTGAGGACGGCGGGGAAAGTGAGCGCGAGCGCCACCGCGAGGAAGATCCAGCTCGCAGCAAACTTGGCGACGATCGCCTGCCAGGTCGCGACCGGCATCGTCAGCAGGAGCTCCATCGTGCCGGAGCGGCGCTCCTCGGCCCACACCCGCATGCCCACCGCCGGCACGAGCACCAGGTAGAGCCACGGGTGCCAGCCGAAGAAGCTCGCGAGGCTCGCCTCGCCGCGCTCGAAGAAGCTGCCGGCAGTGAAGGTAAAGAACCCCGTGAGCAGCAGGAAGATGACCAGGAAGACATAAGCCACCGGGCTCGTGAAATAGGCGACGAGCTCCCGCTTGATGAGGGTCCAGATGATTCTCATTTCTTGACCGTATCGGGGAGCGTGATGCGGCGGAAGACTTCGTCCAGCTCGCCGCGCTCGCTGTACATGCCCTCGACCTTCCAGCCGTGCAAGTTGACGAGGTCGACCACTTCCTGCGCGAGCTGGGCGGCCTGCGACTTGTCGCGCGGATAGATGCGGAAAGCGCCATTCACCGGCTCGACGCGCCCGAGCGGGGCGAGCCGCTCCGCGGTAGCGCCGCGTGCCTGCAGCGTCACCGCGCCGGCGAGCGCCGACATGCTGCGCAGCTCTTCCGGCGTGCCGTTGGCGACGATCTTGCCGCGGTCGATGATGATGGCGCGCGTGCAGGCGGCGTCCACCTCCTCCAGGATGTGCGTGGAGAAGACGATCGCCTTGTTCGCGCCGAGCTCGCGGATCAGATTGCGCACTTCGTGCTTCTGGTTCGGGTCGAGCCCATCGGTCGGCTCGTCCATGATCAGCACCTGCGGATCGTGGATCAGCGCCTGCGCGAGGCAGGTGCGGTGCTTGTAGCCCTTGGACAGCGTATCGATCGACTGGTGCAGCACCGAGTCGAGGAAGCACAGCTCGACCACGCGCTGCACGGCTTGCTTGCGCGCCTGGCCGGCGAGGCCGCGCAGCTCGGCCGCGAACTTGAGAAAGCCCTCGACCGTCATGTCGGGGTAGGAGGCCGCGTTCTCCGGCAGATAGCCGATCAGGCGCTTCGCCTCGATCGGCGATTCGGCGACGTCGAAGCCGCCTACCGTGACCTTGCCGGTGGTGGGCGGCATGAACCCGGTGATCATGCGCATGGTGGTCGACTTGCCGGCGCCGTTCGGGCCGAGGAAGCCGAGCACCTCGCCGCGCTCGACCGCGAACGAAATGCCGTCGACCGCGCGCTTCGGGCCGAAGCTCTTCACCAGGTTTTCGATGTTGATCATCTGACTTGCGCCACGCGAATCCGCAATCCGGCGTCATCCATTTCGGCAATAATTGCGGCCCTGACCCCGAATTCAGGGGCGCGATTCTCGCACAAGCCAAGGGATCAAAACCATGCAAGCGTTAAGAAAATTTCTGACGCTCGTCTTAAGCGCGGGCGCGTTGCTCGCGTTCTCGGCGCACGCGCAGAAGTATCCGGCGAAGCCGGTGCAGATCATCGTGCCGTTCGCGCCCGGTGGCGGCTCGGACTTCATCGCGCGCTTCACCGCGCAGCGGCTCACCGATGCGCTCGGCTCGCAAGTCATCGTCGAGAACCGTCCCGGCGCGGGCGGACTGCTCGGCATCGAGCAGGGCGTCAAGGCGAAGCCCGATGGCTACACGCTGACCTTGATCGCGTCGAGCTACACGGTGAACGCGGCGCTCTATCCGCTGAAGTACGACCCGGTCGCGGACATCACGCCGGTCGTGCAGATCTCGCAGGGCCCTATGATCGTCATCGCCAATCCCAAGTTCCCGGCGAGGAACATCAAGGAGCTCATCGACATCGCCAAGCAGAAGCCCGGCAGTATCAATTTCGCGTCCGCCGGCCAGGGCAGCATCACCCACATGGTGGTCGAGTTCTTCCAGTATCGCGCCGGCGTCAAGCTGAACCACGTGCCTTACAAAGGCACCGGTCCGGCGCTGACCGACACCATCTCGGGCCAGACTGACATCTTCTTCAGCAGCACTGCGACTGCTTTGCCGCACGTCAAATCCGGGAGGCTGCGCGCCATCGCGGTGACCAGCGCCAAGCGCCTGCCCGCGGAGCCCGAGGTGCCGACGATCGCGGAGTCCGGCGTGCCGGGCTTCGACGTCATCCTGTGGCACGGCCTGATCGCGCCGAAAGGCGTGCCGGCGCCGATCGTCGAGCAGCTCAACGCGGCGGTGAACAAGATGCTGCAGATTCCGGAGACCGCGAAGCAGCTCGAAACCGACGGCGTCGCGCCCGCCGGCGGCAACGCCCAGCGCTTCGGCGAGCAGATCAAGAAAGAAATCGGCCTCTGGAAGGATGTCGTCGCGAAGACCGGCGTCAAGGTTCAGTAAGAATTGGTTGGACCAAGGTCCAACTTCCCTCGCCGGCACTGATGGCGGGACACTCGCACTTCCAGTGCGAGGGAGATCCCGATGAAACGCAAATGCATCGCGGCAGCGCTCGCCGGCGCATTCGCTGCCCCCGCGGCAATGGCGCAGTTGAAGCCGGTGGCCGGCTTCGAGTGGAACGTGTACGG
This sequence comes from Burkholderiales bacterium, assembly GCA_035689325.1. Taxonomy (GTDB): domain Bacteria; phylum Pseudomonadota; class Gammaproteobacteria; order Burkholderiales; family SG8-39; genus SCGC-AG-212-J23. Next base: position 19,134 of record DASSLQ010000221.1, read on the forward strand.
GCGCGCCTACCTGACGGTTGAAGAGGTCGAGTCCAAGGGCGGCACGGCGCCGCTCTCGTCGCGCTCGCGCGTGTCGGACAACTCGTCGCTCCTCGGCGTGCGCGCCGAGAAGGCGCTCGGCGGCGGACTGAAGGGCTGGGGCCAGCTCGAAACCGGCTTCAAGGCGGACGACACCACGAACGGCACGAACAGCTTCGCCACGCGCAATAGCGGCGTCGGCCTGACCGGCGGCTTCGGCAACTTCTTCATCGGCCGCTGGGACACGCCGTTCAAGATCTCGCAGGTGCTCGCCATCGATCCGTTCGGCGACCTGACGATCGCGGCGATGGCCGGCACCGTCGTGCGCCAGCTCGCCTTCGACAACCGCGCGAACAACATCGTCCAGTACTGGACGCCGAGCTTCAGCGGCTTCCTCGCGCGCCTGGCTGTCACCAGCAACGAGAACAAGAGCGACGCGCCCGCGGTGCCCGGTACTGCGGCAGGTGCCAATCCTCGGCTCTACAGCGGCTCGCTCGAGTGGACGGGCGGTCCGTTCTATGCGAGCTTCGCCTACGAGAAGCACAAGGACTCGATCGGCAACGTCGTGGCGACACAAGGCACCGACGAGACCGGCCAGGGCATCTCCGGCAAGTACACGACCCGTGCATGGGAAGTCTCGGCGCAGTACGGCCAGTACGACCGCACGGGAACCGACCAGCAGAAATCCGGCGTGATCAACGGGCTCATGACCTTCAACGTTCACCAAGTCATCGCCTCGTACCGCAAGTCGGTCGATGGCGGTCCGAGCGGTACCGAGCAGCCGAAGTGCGATTCCTTCGCGCTCGCCTACAAGTACCTCTTCGATCGGAATCTCGACTTCATCGCCTTGGTCACCGAGGTGAGGAACAAGACCGGAGGCCTCTGCGACTTCGGGCAGAACGGCGTCGGCTCCGCGGCGACCGCCGGCGGCGGCGACCCGAGGGGCGTGGCGGCTGGGCTCCGCTACACGTTCTAGGCGCTTCGCGCTGCTCCTCGCGCTCGCCACGGGCGCGGCCGCGGCGCAGGCGCCGGATGCGCGGCTGCAGGCGATCGAGGCCGAGCTCGCGGCGCTGAAGAAACGGGTCGATGTGCTCGAGGGCCGCACGCCGGCGGGCACGGCTGAGCCGGTTGCGCAGCCGGCTGCGGCGGCGGTCGACTGTCCGGGGTGGGAGCGCCTCAAGATGAGCATGACGCAGGACGAGGTGCGCGCGCTGCTCGGCGAGCCGGGGAAGATCGACTCGACGCCGCTGCAGTTCGTCTGGCGCTATCCGTGCGGTCGCGCCTACTTCGACGCGGGCACGCGCCGCTTCGTGGGCTACGAGCGCTGAGTCAGCGCTTCGGCGCCTGCATGGCGCGCGTGCGCTGCCACGCCGGCAGGTCCGCGAGCAACGCGCCCCAGCGGCGGATCTCGCCGTAGCCTTCCAGCGGCAGCTTGGCCGGCTCGGCCATGGTGAGATCCGCGCCGATCGCGAAATCGGCAAGCGTCAAGCGATTGCCGCATACATAAGTGCGGCCGCGCAGGTGTGCATCGAGCACCTTTGCCGCGCGGTGGAATCGCTGCACCCCTTTCTCGACTTCGACTGGGTCGGGTGCGCCGCCACCGAAGAATTGCTTCACCGCCCGCTCGAACACCAGGATCGCGCACGCGGGGTCCCAGGTGGTCGATTCCCAGAATTGCCAGCGCGCGACATCGGCGCGGCTGCGCTCATCCACGGGCAGCAGGCCGCTCTCGGGCTTCTTGGTCGCGAGGTACTGGATGATGGCGTTCGATTCCCACAGCCTGTAATCGCCCTCCTCCAGCGCCGGCACCCGCTGATTCGGGTTGAGCGCCGCATAGGGCGCCGACTTCTGCTCGCCCTTGGTGAGATCGCAGAGTGCGAACTGGTAGTCGATGCCGAGATGGTGCGCGACGACGAGCACCTTGAACGACCGCGGGCTCGGCGGGAAGACATGCAGTTTGAGACTCATAGGTAGCTCTCCGGGCTTCCGGTACTCTACCGCCTCTCCTTGAGCGCGGCGACACAGTCAGCAGACGTCATCGTGGTCGGTGCCGGCGCGGCCGGCCTTGCCGCCGCGCGCGAGCTCGCCGCCGCGGGCCGCTCGGTGCTCGTGCTGGAAGCGCGCGAGCGCGTCGGCGGCCGCTGCTGGACGCGGCGTATGCCCGGGCTCGAGACCCCGGTGGAGCTCGGCGCCGAGTTCATCCACGGCGCGGCGAAGCTCACGCGTGCGCTGCTCAGGAAAGCGGGACTCGCCGCGGTCGACTCGGTGCGCGAGCAACGCTTCCTCGAGCACGGGCGCCTGCGGCGCATCAACGCTTTCACCGAGGCGCAGCGCGCTGCCAAGCAGGCGCTCGACCTCAAGCGTGACGTCTCGGTCGCCAGCTTTCTTCGCGGCCTGCGGCTGCCCGCCAAGACCAAGGACTTCGCGCGCATGATGGTGGAAGGCTTCGATGCGGCGGATCCGCGGCACGCGAGCATGCGCGCGATCGCCGAGGAATGGGGCGGCGGCGAGCTCGGCGCTTCGCAGCCGCGCCCGCAGGGCGGGTACGGCGCGCTGCTCGACTGGCTGGCGAACGCCGGCGTCGCGAGCGGCGCACGATTGCGGCTCGGCGCCGTGGTCACCACGCTGCGATGGCGGGCCGGCGCCGTCAACCTCGGCGGCAGCTTCCTCGGCGAGCGCTTTGCCGCGCGGGCGAAGCGCGCCATCGTGACGCTGCCGCTCGGCGTGCTGCAGCACGGTCCGCTGCGCTTTCCGCAAAAGCGCGCAGCGCTTGCCAAGCTGGCCTCCGGCCCCGTCGTGCGCGTGGCGATGCGTTTTCACGAACCGTTCTGGGAAAAGCGCGCTCCGGGCGCTGCGTTCTTCCACTCGCGAGAGGCGCCGTTCCCGACCTGCTGGACGCCGCTTCCCACGCGCGCGCCGCTGCTCACGGCATGGGCGGGCGGGCCGAAGGCGGCGCGCTTGACAGGCTGGTCGACGGGTAAGCTGGTTGAGGCAGCGCTCGCCTCGGTGGCATCGATATTCGGCCAACGCCCGCGCGCGCTGCTCGCGGCGGCCTACGCGCAGGACTGGATGCATGATCCGTTCTCGCGCGGCGGCTACAGCTACGTGCTGGTCGGCGGGGCCGGCGCGCGCGAAGAGCTCGCGGCGCCGCTCGACGATACGGTGTTCTTTGCCGGCGAAGCGACCGACAGCGAGGAACCCGGCACCGTGGCCGCCGCGCTCAGCAGCGGCCAGCGCGCGGCGCGCGAGGCCCTCCGTTGAACAACCAAACCTGACCGCGCTGCCCCTTTTAGGCCGCGGCGCGCTCGGCGCGCTTGCGCTCGTGCTCCTTGAGGAAGCGCTTGCGCAGGCGGATCGAGCGCGGCGTGATCTCGGCGAGCTCGTCGTCGGCGATGAATTCCACCGCGTATTCGAGCGTGAGCTCGATCGGCGGCGTCAGGTCGATCGCCTCGTCCTTGCCGGAGGCGCGGATGTTGGTGAGCTGCTTGGTGCGGATCGGGTTGACGACGAGATCGTTGTCGCGCGTGTGCACGCCGACGATCATGCCCTCGTACACCGGGTCGCCGGGACTGACGAACATGCGGCCGCGCTCCTGCAGCTTCCAGAGCGCATACGCCACGGCCACGCCGTCATCCTGCGACACAAGCACGCCGTTGCGATGGCTTTCCAGCTCGGGCTTCGCCGGCGCGTAGTCGTCGAAGACGTGGCTCATGATCCCGGTGCCGCGGGTAAGCGTCATGAAGTCGCCCTGAAAGCCGATCAGGCCACGCGCCGGGATGCGATAGTCGAGCCGCACGCGCCCCTTGCTGTCGGGCTGCATGTCCAGGAGCTCGCCGCGCCGGCTGCCGAGCGATTCCATCACCGCGCCCTGGTTCGCGTCTTCGACGTCGACCGTGAGCAGCTCATAGGGCTCGCAGCGCACGCCGTCGATGTCCTTGTACACCACGCGCGGCCGCGACACGGCGAGCTCGTAGCCTTCACGCCGCATGTTTTCGATGAGGATGGTGAGATGCAGCTCGCCCCGGCCGGAGACGATGAACGTATCCGTGTCCTCGGTGAACTCGACGCGCAGCGCGACATTGCCTTTTATTTCCCGCTCCAGCCGCTCGCGTAATTGCCGGCTGGTGACGAATTTGCCTTCGCGGCCAGCGAGCGGCGACGCATTCACCAAAAAGTTCATCGTCAGGGTAGGCTCGTCTACGCGCAGCAACGGCAGCGGCTCAGGATGCTCGACGTCGCACAGCGTCGCACCGATGCCGAGCTCCTCGATCCCGTTCACCAGCACGATGTCGCCCGCCTGCGCCTCGTCCACCAGCTGACGCTCGAGGCCTTCGAACATCAGCACCTGATTCACCTTCGCTTTTACCGGCGCAGCGTCGCCGTGCAGGACCAGCACTTCCTGCGCAGCGCGCAGCCGCCCGCGCCGGACGCGGCCGATGCCGATCTTGCCGACGTAGCTCGAGTAGTCGAGCGAGCAGATCTGCAGCTGCAGCGGCCCGTCGGGGTCCTCGTCGCGCACCGGCACGTGCTCGAGAATCGCGTCGAACAAGGGCGCCATGTCGGCGCCGCGCTCGGGCGTGCGCGAGGCCCAGCCCTCGAGCGCCGAGGCGTAGATCACCGGGAAGTCGAGCTGCTCGTCGCTCGCGCCGAGCTTGTCGAAGAGATCGAACGTCTGGTTCACCACCCAGTCCGGCCGCGCGCCGGGACGGTCCACCTTGTTCACCACCACGATCGGCTTCAGCCCGTGCGCCAGCGCCTTGCGCGTCACGAACCGGGTTTGGGGCATGGGCCCCTCCACGGCGTCTACGAGCAGCAGCACGCCGTCGACCATCGCGAGCACGCGTTCCACCTCGCCGCCGAAGTCCGCATGGCCCGGCGTGTCGACGATGTTGATGTGCGTGCCGCGATACCGGACGGCGCAGTTCTTCGCGAGGATGGTGATGCCGCGCTCGCGCTCGAGATCGTTCGAGTCCATCACGCGCTCTTCCACGTGCTCGTGCGCGGCGAAAGTGCCCGATTGCTGGAGCAGCTTGTCGACGAGCGTGGTCTTGCCGTGGTCGACGTGGGCGATGATCGCCAGGTTGCGAAGGTTACGCATTGATTTCCAAAACAAAGGGCCCGCGATTGTACGCTAATCCGCGGTTGCGTTTTGCATCGCAAAATCCTTAGACTTCGGCCCTCTCCCGTAGCGAATTCTCGGAACCACCATGGACACTGCATTGCTTTCGAAAACCGCGGCCGCGATGGTCGCGAGAGGCAAAGGCCTGCTTGCCGCCGACGAATCGAGCGGCACCTGCGAAAAGCGCTTCCAGTCCGTCAAGGTCGAGTGCACCGAGGAGAACCGGCGCACTTACCGCAACCTGCTCTTCACCACGCCGGGCGTGGAGCAGTTCATCTCGGGCGTGATCCTTTTCGACGAGACGGCGCGGCAGAAGGCGAACGACGGCACCGTGTTCCCGCAGTACCTGGCGAAGAAGGGCATCATCCCGGGCATCAAGGTCGACAAGGGGCTGGTCGATCTGCCGCTCGCGCCGAAAGGCGAGAAGGTGAGCGAAGGCCTGGACGGCCTCGCCAAGCGCCTCGACGAGTACTTCAAGATGGGCTGCCGCTTTGCCAAGTGGCGCTCCACGATCACCATCACCGATACGCTGCCGACGCACGCGTGCCTCTATGCAAATGCGCATGTGCTCGCACGCTACGCCGCGGCCTGCCAGGCGGCGTCCATCGTGCCGATCATCGAGCCGGAAGTGCTGCTCGACGGCGAGCACACGGCCGAGCGCTCCGAGGAAGTGCACGAGGCCACGCTGCGCGCCGTGTATGCGGCGCTCGCGGCCTACAACGCGCAGGTCGAGTACCTGATCCTGAAGACGAGCATGGTGGTGTCGGGCAAGGAAAACCCGCGCCAGGCCGGCGTCGATGAAGTCGCCGAGCGCACGGTGCGCGTGCTCAAGCGCACGGTGCCCTGCGCGCAGCCCGGCGTCGTTTTCCTGTCGGGCGGGCAATCGGATGAAGCGGCGACCGCCCATCTCTCCGCCATGGCGGCGATGAAAGGCTTGCCGTGGCCGCTGACGTTCTCGTACTCGCGCGCGCTGCAGAACCCGGCGCTCAACACCTGGCGCGGGCAGGCGGGAAACATCGGCGCCGCACAGAAGGCGTTCCACCACCGCGCGCACATGAACGGTCTCGCCTGCCAGGGCAAGTGGCGGCCCGAGCTCGAAAGGGAGGCCGCTTAGTGGCGGCGCTCTACGAGTCGAGCATCAGGAGCCTTCCCCGGCTCGGCAAAGGCAAAGTGCGCGACATCTACGCGGTGGGCAACGACAAGATGCTGATCGTCACCAGCGATCGGCTGTCGGCATTCGACGTCGTGCTGCCCGATCCGATTCCGGACAAGGGGCGCGTGCTCACCGAGATGGCGAATTTCTGGTTCGACCAGCTCGGCCACGTAGTGCCGAACCAGCTCACCGGCATCGATCCGGAGACGGTGGTGAAGCCGGAAGAGCGTGAGCAGGTGCGCGGGCGCGCCATCGTGGTGAAGAAATTGAAGCCGCTGCCGATCGAGGCGGTGGTGCGCGGCTACATCATCGGCTCGGGCTGGAAGGACTACCAGAAGACCGGCAAGGTCTGCGGCATCGAGCTGCCGAAAGGCCTGCAGCAGGCCGAGCAGCTGCCGCAGCCGATCTTCACGCCGGCGACCAAAGCCCAGAGCGGACACGACGAAAACATCTCCTTCGCCGAGGTCGAAAAGCTTATCGGTCCCGCGCTGGCGGCAAAGGTGCGCGATGTCAGCATCCGGCTCTACAAGGAAGCGGCCGACTACGCCGCGAAGCGCGGCATCATCATCGCCGATACCAAGTTTGAATTCGGGCTGGACGACAAAGGCCAGCTGGTTCTCATCGACGAGGTGCTGACCGCCGATTCGTCGCGCTTCTGGCCCGCCGATTCGTACAAGGTGGGCATGAGCCCGCCTTCGTACGACAAGCAGTACGTGCGCGACTATCTCGAGACGCTCGACTGGAACAAGACGCCGCCGGCGCCGAAGCTGCCGGCCGAGGTGATCCGCAAGACCTCGGACAAGTATCGAGAAGCGCTGCAACGCCTAACGGGAAAGAAGCTCGCGTGATCGGCATCGTCATGGGGTCGACCTCCGACTGGGAGACGATGAAGGCGGCGGCGAAGACGCTGGAAGAGTTCGGCGTCCCGTACGAGGCGAAGGCGATGTCGGCGCACCGCACGCCGGAGCTGGTCGCGGAATGGGCGAAGAGCGCGGCCGGCCGCGGCATGAAGGCGATCATCGCCGGCGCGGGCGGCGCGGCCCATCTCGCCGGCGTCGTCGCCGCGCATACCACGCTACCTGTGCTCGGCGTGCCGATGCCGTCAAAACACCTGCAGGGACTCGATTCGCTGCTCTCCACCGTGCAGATGCCCAAGGGCATCCCGGTCGCGACGTTCGCGATCGGCGAAGC
>DASSLQ010000222.1:0-8239 GCA_035689325.1 Burkholderiales bacterium
CAGCAGCGACTTCAGCTCCTCCATCATCTCGACGAAGATCGGGTCGAGGTAGCCGATCGCCGGCTGGCTCATGGTGGTGAGCACCCGCGGATGGATCTCGGTCGGCCCCGGACCCATGAGCGTGCGCTGCGGCGGATGGAACGATTGAATGCGTTTGGCTGGCGCGTACTGGCTCATGGGCTCGCTCTCGTAAAGACCAAAGGGGGCATGCTCGGGGCGCGACTTCACCCGCACCGGGTTCTTCGCGCTCGCTTCGTGGATTACATCGAGCGCGCTGATGTGGCCCTGCGTTACGCGCTCGACTTCGCCCGCCCAGCGTGCCGGCACATAACCGGTCTTCACCCAGTTGTGCACGACCGCGCGGTCGAGCTGGAAGGCGCGCGCGACGTCCGCCTGGCTGCCGAAGATCTCGACCAGGCGTTCGGCGCAGTTCATGGACGGGGAGATTAACGCGTCAAACTGGGTTTGACAATGCCAGCTTCGAAATGCCTGTCAGGCGTAACATTCCGGCGCATGGACGAGCCCACCATTCCGATCCGGCCGCTCACCGATCTGAAGCCGGCCGCCAAGCCAGAAGCGCCGAAGCCGGAGGCGCCCAAGCCAGTTCCACCGGCGGCGGCCCCCAAGGCAGAAGCTCAACTGCCGAAATCGCAGCCCGCGGCTGGCTCGCCGCCGCAACCAGCTCCACCGAAAGTCCAGGCGACCTCGCCAAAACCCGACGTCACAGCGCCGCAACCCAAGCCTCAGACCATGGCTGCACCGCCACTGCAGTCGACTGCACCGAAAGTCCAGGCGGCCTCGTCGAAACCCGACGTCACGGCGTCGCACTCCAAATCCCAGCTGACGTCGAAGCCGCAAGCGGCCGCGTCGAAAATCGATACGACGCTTGAAGGGCGGATCGAGCCGTGGCTCGCGCGCGCGGCGCCGAAAACAGAGCCTGGTGCTTTCAAGCCGGAAACCGCGGCCGATGCCTGGCTTGGCCTGCTCGCCACGCGCGGCATCGAATATCTGTTTGCGAACGGCGGCACTGACTTCGCGCCGGTCGTCGAGGCGTACGCCAAGGGACAGAAGCTCGGCTGGAAGCTGCCCCAGGTCGTCATCGTCCCGCACGAAAACATGGGCGTCGCCATGGCGCACGGCTACACCATGATCACCGGCCGACCGCAGGCGATGATGGTGCATGTCGGGGTCGGCACCGCGAACGCGCTCAACGGCCTGATCAACGCGTCGCGCCAGAACATCCCGCTCCTCTTCACCGCCGGCCGCACGCCGCTCACGGAATCGGGCGCGCTGACGGCCGCGCGCAACAACTACATCCACTGGGCGCAGGAGCACTTCGACCAGGGCGGGATGCTGCGCGAATTCATGAAGTGGGATTACGAGCTGCGGCACGCCGAGCAGGTGGAGACGGTGCTCGACCGTGCGCTCGCCATCGCCACGAGCGAGCCGCAGGGCCCGGTGTACGTGACGCTGCCGCGCGAGGTGCTGGCCTCGACGTTCTCCGCAACTGTGAATGCGCACGCGCAGCAGGTCGCAGCGACGCCGCCCGCGGCAGACGCCGAGGCACTGGCACGGGCGGCGAAGCTGCTCGCCACGGCACAACATCCGCTGCTCATCACCGCGAACGGCGGCCGCACGCTCGAATCGGCGCGCGCGATCGAGCACCTCGCGCACGCGCTCGCCGTGGCGGTGGTGCACTACCGGCCGCGCCATCTCGCGCTCTCAACCGAGCATCCGATGCATTGCGGCTGGGATCCACATGTGCTCCTGCAGGATGCGGACGTCGTGCTGGTGGTCGATTGCGACGTGCCGTGGATCCCCAAGGAGGGTGCACCGCGGCCCGAGGCGAAGGTGATCCACATCGGCCCCGATCCGCTCTTTGCGCGCTATCCGCTGCGCGGCTTTCGCACCGATCTCGCGCTCACCGGCGCCGTGGCGCCGACGCTGGAAGCGCTCTGGCGCGCGGCGCAAAAGGAAGCGCCGTCGGTCAAGGCCATCGAGTTCCGGCGCAAAGCCATCAGCGAGTTGAGCGAGGCGATACGCAAGAAGGCGCGCAGCGGCGTCGAGCCGATGCCGAACGTCATCACCGGCAAGTGGCTCTCGGCGTGCGTCAACAAGCTGCTCGATGCGCGCACGATCCTGATCAACGAATATCCGACCGTGCTCGAGGAGATGGTAATCACGGAGCCGGGCAGCTACTTCGGCAACTCGTCAGCCGGTGGCCTCGGCTGGGGCCTCGGTGCCGCGCTCGGCGCGAAGCTCGCTACGCCAGACAAAACGGTGATCGCCGCGCTCGGCGACGGCTCGTACATGTTCGGCAACCCGACGACGGGCCATTACGTGTCGGAGGCGATGCACCTGCCGGTGCTCTTCGTCATCGCCAACAACGCGCGCTGGGCGGCAGTGCATCGCTCGACGCTCGCCACCTACCCGAAAGGCCACGCGGCGGCGACCAAGCAGCCGCCGTTCGCGACGCTCGAGCCCTCGCCGCGCTTCGAGCATGTCATCCAGGCTTCCGGCGGGCATGGCGAGCGCGTGGCCGAGCCGAAGGCGCTGATGCCCGCGCTAGAGCGAGCGTTGAAAGTGGTCAAGGACGAGAAGCGCCAGGCGCTCGTCAACGTCCAGATCGAGCCCGGCTACGTGAAGACCAGCTAGCCGGTTAGCGCTTGGCCGAGTCGACGAAGTGCGGCAGGCTGACGCGGCCGACGAACGGCAGCTTGAGGAACGAGCCGTTCGCGCCGAAGTTGAGGCCGAGCAGATTCAGCTCGAAGCCGTCCACCGGACCCGCAGCGACGCCGAGAACGCCGGCGACGGAGAACTGGAAGCCGCTGCCGCTCGGAGCACTGGAGACGAAATTGCTGCCGATGTAGTCCTTGCCGATGGCGGTCGCCGGCAGGTCGACCTGCAGCTCCGGCACCGCGCGCGCGATCCACGCGGTGAAAGTGTTCGAGTTGGGGCCGGGCCACAGCGTGTAGGTATTGGCGTACGGATAGCCATGCGCCGCCTTGTCGATGCGCTTGATGAGCTCGTCCACGCCCGGGCCGCGCTTGTCGGCGTAGAGCTCGACCTCTGAGCCAAACCATGGCGCATCGGGCTGCCGATTGCGGATGACGAGCGCGCTGTCGGACCAGCGCAGGCGCCAGCCGATGATCTCGTAGACGGTCCACGACGGCGCGTCCGTGGCCTTCACGGCAACCCAGGTATGGACGCCGAAGATGCCCTTCACACCCATGGTGCGCGCGCCGTAGACCTGAACTACCGCTTCATGGGTGGTCGCCGGATCGGGCGCGGGGCCGGCGAGCGCTGCGCTCACCGCACCCGCCGTGAGGGCCACGAACATCGCAGCCCTCAGGTAGCTAACTGCACGACGCACCCTCATGCGGCGCATTTTAGTCAGGCTCTGTGACGCGACAAGCCGACACTCCCCCCGCGAGGATGATCCGTCGGCGTTACGCCAGGCGCGAAAAGTCGTAAAGCTTGCGGTCGAGGAGATGCGAGGGCCGCACCTCGGCAAGCGCGCGCAAGATCGATTCGATGCGCCCCGGGTGCCTTTTTTCCCACTCGGCGAGCATCTCGCCGACGCGCCGGCGCTCGAGGTTCTCCTGCGAGCCGCAGAGACTGCAGGGGATGATGGGGAAGCGCTTTTCCACCGCATACGCGGCCAGGTCGGCCTCGGTGACATAAGCAAGCGGCCGGATGACGACGTGCTTGCCGTCGTCGGAACGGAGCTTGGCCGGCATCGCCTTAAGCTGGCCGCCGTGGAACAGGTTGAGGAAGAAGGTCGCCAGGATGTCGTCCCGATGATGCCCAAGCGCGATCTTGGTGGCACCCAGCTCCGCCGCCACCCGGTAGAGCGCGCCGCGGCGCAGTCGCGAGCAGAGCGAGCACATCGTCTTGCCTTCCGGGATGACGCGCTTCACCACCGAATAGGTGTCCTGCTCGACGATGCGGTACGGCACGCCGCGGTGCTCGAGATAGCGCGGCAGAACATCGGCCGGGAAGCCGGGCTGCTTCTGGTCGAGGTTGACGGCGATGAGCTCGAACGCAACCGGCGCCTTCGGCTGCAGCGCGAGCAGCACGTCGAGCAGCGCGTGGCTGTCCTTGCCGCCTGACAGGCAGACCATGATGCGGTCGCCCGCTGCGATCATGTCGAAGTCGGCGATCGCCTCGCCGACCTGCCGGCGGATGCGCTTCGCGAGCTTGCCGGCTTCGTATTCGCGCTTGCGCGGATCGATGCGGACTGCGTGAACGGCCATAGTCAGATAAAGATGGAGCGCCCGCCATCCACCGCGACGATCTCGCCGGTGACATAGGTGGCGCAGGCGAGGAAGTGTACCGCCTGGGCGATGTCCTCGGGACTGCCCATCCGTGCAAGCGGCGTCGTAGCAACGATGCGCTCCCTTTCCACAGGGTCGAATTGCCCGTCTTCGGGCCACGCGATCGCACCTGGCGCTACCGCGTTCACGCGCACCGCCGGCGCGAGCTCCAGTGCCAGCGAGCGGGTCATGGCAGCGAGGCCCGCCTTGGCGATGCTGTACACCGGGTAGCCCTTGAGCGGGCGATCGGCGTGGATATCGACGATGTTGACGATGGCGCCCGAGGTCTTGCGCAGCTCGGGCGCCGCCTGCTGGCAGATGAAAAGCGGCGCGCGCAGGTTCGAGCCGATCAGCTCCTCCCAGTGCGACGCCTCGATGTCGCCGAGCGCGACCGGGAAGAAGCTCGAAGCGTTGTTCACGAGGAGGTCGAGCCGGCCGAAGGACTCGAGCGCCGCGGCCACCAGTGCGCGCGGCGCGATCGGCGCGAGCAGCTCCGCCTTCACCTTGGCCGCGCTCCTCGCACGGGCGGTGTTCAATTCGGCCACCAGCTTGGTGGCGTCGGCTTCCGAATCGCGGTAATGAATCACCACCGTCGCCCCGGCCGCATGCAGCCGCCGCGCAATTGCCGCCCCGACGCGGCGCGCGCCGCCGGTAATGAGCGCGCTCTTGCCCGCCAGCGACTCCATGATCGCGTGGCATTCTAGGGTAGATTTTCCCCATGCCGGCGCAGGACCGCATCGTCGAGCAGATCGCCGCCGCTGGCGGCTGGATCTCGTTTGCGCGCTACATGCAGCTCGCGCTGCACGAGCCAGGCATCGGCTACTACGCGAGCGGCGCACGCAAGTTCGGGCCGCAGGGCGACTTCGTCACGGCGCCGGAGCTCGGCAGCCTGTTCGGCCGCACCCTCGCACGCGAGCTGCGCCCGTTCGACCGCATCCTCGAGCTCGGCGCGGGCAGCGGCGCGCTCGCCGAAGTACTGACGCGCGAGCTGCAGTGCGAGTACTGGGTGCTGGAGACCAGCGCCGATCTGCGCGCGCTGCGGCGCGCGCGGCTGGGCGATCGCGTGCGCCACCTCGAGCGGCTGCCGGCAGGCTTTCGCGGCGCGGTGATCGCGAACGAAGTGGTGGACGCCATGCCGGTACACGTCGTGCACTGGACCCAACGCGCCATCATGGAGCGTGGCGTGAACGCCGAGCTGCGCTGGACCGATCGCCCCGCAGTGGGCGAGCTGCTCGCGGCGGCACAGCGCATTACGGTGCCGGCGCCTTACGTGAGCGAGATCGGCCTCGCGGCGCGCGCGTGGATGCGCACGCTAACGCAGTCACTCGGGCACGGCGCGATCTTCGTCATCGACTACGGCTTTCCGGCGCGCGAGTACTACCACCCGCAGCGCGCGAGTGGCACGCTGATGTGCCATTACCAGCATCGCGCACACGCCGATCCATTCGCGCGGCCCGGGGAAGAGGACATCACGGCGCACGTGGATTTCAGCGCGCTCGCCCGCGCCGCGACGGACGCAGGCGCCGAGCTCCTCGGCTATACGACGCAGGCGCAGTTCCTGGTGAATTGCGGCGTTACGGACGTGCTCGGCCAGGCGAACGTCGAGAATGCGCTGCACTACGCGCCGCTCGCTGCCGAGGCGCAGCGCTTGCTGTCACCGGCGGAGATGGGCGAGCTTTTCAAGGTCCTGGCGGTAGGTACGGCGGATTGCCCGCCGCTCTCGGGTTTCGCGAACGGAGACCGTCGTGCGAGCCTTTAGCGCGCTCGTTGCGGCAACGCTCGCGCTTGCGGCGGCGGCCGACGACATGGAGGACGCCAAGCGGCGCTGGGCCGAGAGTCCACACGGGCCACTTCTCGAGCGCATCCTGCCGCCGACTTTCGATGCCCGCGACCTGCCCGAGCCGGGCTCGCCGGGCGCGGCGCTCACGCGGCGCTATTGCGTGCAGTGCCACAACCTGCCGAATCCGGCAATGCACAACGGCGCCAAATGGCCCGGAATCGTGGACCGCATGGTCCAGCGGATGCAGGGGCGCGGCAATCTCGGGCCGCTGATGAGCGAGATGATGGCGGGTGTGAGCGCACCTACAGAAGCGGAAACCCGGACGCTGGTCGCGTATTTGCGCCGCCACGCACAGCGGCCGCTCGATCCGCGCCGCTACCCGGATGTGTACCGGCCGGAAGGCGAAGCGTTCCGCCTGGCGTGCAATCAATGCCATGTGTTGCCCGATCCGCAGCGCCACACCGCGCCCGAGTGGCGCGCGGTCGTCGCGCGCATGCAGGAGAACATGGCGTGGATGAACCGCGTGGTCGGCACGAAGGCCGTGCCGGGCGAGCCGCAGCTGCGGGTGGAAGAGATCAACGCGTTTCTCGCAAGACATTCGCGCCGGTGAGAATCCGCCCCGTAGCGCTGCGCACGCGCCTACTCTATCTTGCGGCGGCCGCGATCGTGCCGCTCGCCGTCATGTCGGGCGTCAGCCTACTCGCGCTCCTGCACCAGCAGCGCCAGCAGGCCGAGCGCGCCGGCATCGAGCTCGCGCGCGCGCTCGCCACCGCGGTCGATGCTGAGTTGCAGCGCTCGATCTCGGTGCTACAGGTGCTCGCAGCCGCACCATCGCTTGAACGCCGCGAGATCGAGCGCTTCCACGAACTGACGCGCCGGGCGCTGCAGAACAACCCGAGCTGGCTCACCGTTGTCCTGGCCGACCCGCAGGGCCGGCAGGTCACCAACGCGCGCTATGCCTACGGCGATGCACTGCCGCAGATCGTCGATCGCGCGAGCTTCGAGCGGGTCTTGCTCGGCGGCGAGCCGGCCATCGGTTCCCTCGCCCGCGGTCCCGGCTCGCAGCTCGCGGTTCCGGTGCGGGTGCCCGTGATCCGCGCGGGCGAGCTGCGCTATGTGCTGACGGCGGCGGTGAAGCCGGACGACTTCGTCGACATCATCAACCGCCAGCGCGTGCCCGGCGATTGGGTCGTCTCGGTGTTCGACGTCAACAGCAGCCGCGTCGCGCGGTCGCGGCAGCATCGCGAATACCTCGGCGGCGCGCCGGCGCCGAGCCTGACGGAGCTGATGCGCAGGGCTGGCGACGAGGGCGCCGGCATTACCCAGGTGCTCGAGGGCGAGTCGGTCTACACCACCTACAGCCGCTCGCACGAAACTGGCTGGACGGTGGCGATCGGCATTCCGCGCTCCTACGTCGAACTGGCGGCGCTGCGCTCGCTCATCGTCTACGGCGGCGGGCTGCTGATCTCCATTGCGCTCGCGATCGTCGCCGCGCTGATTGTCGGCCGCGGCATCGCGCGCCCGATGGCCGAGCTTGGCGCCGCGGCACGCGCGCTCGGCCGGCGCGAGCGCCTCGAGCTGCCGCACACGCCGATCAGGGAAATTCGGCAGGTGGCCGATTCGCTCGCGGTCGCGGCCGACGAGCGTACGCGCGGCGAAGCCGAGCGCGAGCAGCTCCTGGAGCGCGAGCAACAGGCGCGCGCCATCGCCGAGGCGGCCAACCGCTCGAAGGACGAGTTTCTCGCCATGCTCGGGCACGAGCTGCGCAATCCCCTCGGCGCAATCGCCAACGCCGGCCAGCTCCTAGGCGCGCCGGATGAGCAGACCCGCGCGCATGCGCGTGCGGTGATCGGCCGCCAGGTCCAGCATCTCGCGCGCATGACCGACGACCTGCTCGATGCCGCGCGCGCCATGACCGGCAAGATCATCCTGCAGCGCCAGCCGCTCGACCTCGCCGACGCCGCCGGCCGCGTACTTTCCACGCTGCGCGCGAGCGGTCGCACCGGGCAGCGTCGCATCGTGCAGGCGCTCGAGCCAGGGTGGGTGGACGCCGACCCGACCCGCATCGAGCAGATCATCGGCAACCTTGTCGGCAACGCCCTCAAGTTCACGCCCGAAGGAGGCACGATCACTGTGGCGGGGG
>DASSLQ010000223.1:0-2667 GCA_035689325.1 Burkholderiales bacterium
GGTCTCGCCGACCGCGATCTCCTCGTAGCGCAGGAACGGCGCCTGCGCGCTCGGGATCTCGCTGAAGTCCGGCCAGATCGACCAGTTGAAGAGATGGTTGCGCAGGATCTCGATCGTCGCGCGCGTCGCATAGACCAGCAAAGGCTTGGTACGCATGCCGCCCACCGTATCGACCAGGAACGGGATCGAGGCGACGTGGTCGAGATGCGAATGCGTGATGAAGATGGTGTCGATCTGCGAGAGCTCGGCGAGCGTGAGATCGCCGACGCCGGTTCCGGCGTCGATCAGGATGTCGCCGTCGAGCAGAAACGACGTCGTGCGCAGGTGCCGCCCGCCGATGCCGCCGGAGCAGCCGAGCACGCGCAGGCGCATGCCGGCGGCTACTTCTCGTCGAACACCGTGACCGGCTCCCAGTCGGCGGTCATCGGCGTGGCGCGTGCGTTTCTCACTCGTTCAGCGTACATGGCGTACAGCATGCAGGCTGGCGCAATGCGCTGCAAATTGTGAAGATTTACCTCCGCCAGGTCCCAGTTGCGCGAACGGTAGGCGCGCAGCGCCTGTGCCCAGATGCGCAGTTCCTCCTGCTTTTGCTCATCGAGCCTGGGCGCGAGTCCGAGCGGCTCGTAGATGGTGATGGCTTCGTCCTTGCCTTTCAGCTTGATGCGGTCGATCTCGCGGAACGCCACGTCATCAAGTCGTTGCCGAGTGCGCTCGCCGACGAGAATGCCGACGCCATAGTGCTTGGTGCGGCCTTCGAGGCGCGAGGCGACGTTCACGGCGTCGCCCATCGCGGTGTAGGCGCGCCGCAGCTTCGAGCCCATGTCACCGACACGCACGGTACCGCTGTTGATGCCGACACCGATGGCGAGCCGCGGCCAGCCGCGCGCTGCGAAGCGCTGGTTGAGCGTGGCGACGGCTTCCTGCATGTCGAGCGCCGCCAGCACGGCGTTACGCGCCTGCTGCGGATCTTCGACCGGCGCGCCCCAGAACGCCATGATGGCGTCGCCGATGTACTTGTCGAGCGTGCCGCGATGGCGGCCGCGGATGATCTCGCTCATCGTGGTGAGATAGTCGTTTATGAACTCGCGCAGCGCCTCGGGACTCAGCGCCTCGGAGATGCCCGTAAAGCCGCGCACGTCGGAGAACAGAATCGTCAGCTCGGCGCTCCTCGGCGCCATGTTGTAGCGCCGCGGATCGCGTGCCATCTGGCGCACGAGCTCGGGCGGCACGTACTGTCCGAAGAGCTCGGCGAACTGGCGCTTGGAGCGCGACTCGACGAAATAGCCGTAGGCCATATTCATGGTGTAGAGCGCGAGCACCATGAGCAGCGAACTCGCGAGCGGCAGCACCAGGCCACCGTGCTGCCAGACCGCGACGTTGAAGGCGACGATCAGCGCCGTGCCGGCAGTAACCGCGAGCGTCGCCCACAGCGCCGACAGCATCGGGATGAGCAGCGCCAGCACCGTGCCGCCGACGAGGAGCAAGACGACTTCCGCGCCGAGTGTGTACCAGGGCCTGCGCTTGAAGTCCTGGTCGAGCAGGCCGGCGAGCATGTTGGCGTGCACCTCCACGCCTGGGAGCACATTGTCGACGGGCGTAGATTTCTGATCGCCGAGAGTGGAAGCCGTGGCGCCGACGAGCACGATCTTGTCCTTCAGGCTTCCCACAGCGACGCGGTCTCTCAGTACATCGGCGAGCGGCAGATACTCGAAGCTCTTGCGGCCGCGGTAAGGCACGAGCGCGGCGGCAGTCTCGTCCACCGGAATTTCGAAAGGCCCGACTTTCAGCGTCTCGAGCGCGTCGTCCTTGAAGCCCGGTTCGATCGCCGGCGGCGTACCGAACGATTTCGCGAGCAGCATACGGAACACGGCGAGCGAAAAAGCCTCGTAGTACGCGCCGTCGAACTCGACGAGCAGCGGCAGGCGGCGCAGCACGCCATCAGCGTCGGCAAGCTGATTGATGTGGCCGGCCGCCGCTGCGCTTTCGAGGTATGCCGGCAGGTTCCCTGTATAGCCGTGCCAGTGGTGGAAATCGACCAGACGGCCCTCGAAGCTGCCGGCCGGCAGGACAGGCTTCGGAATTGCGTTGGCGCGCACTGCACGCGCCTCGCTATTGAAGTAGTAGGCGAGCACGACCGGCCTGCCCTTCATCGATGCAGCGAAGCGGCCGTCGAAGTCCAACTCCGGGCGAAGCTTCGCGTAGGCCTGGCGCAATTGCGGCAGCTCACGCGCGAGCCGATCTAGCGCATCGATGCCCGAGCTCGCATCGTGCTCCGCCCATAGCACGTCGAACGCGAGCAGCGCGATGCCGTGGCGCTCGAACAGCTTGTCGACCAGCTCGGTCATGAGATTGCGGCTCCACGGCCAGTGGCCGAGCTCGCCGAGGCTCTTCTCGTCGATATCGAGGATGACGATGCGGCTTTCGACGCCGCGCGGCATGGTCATGGCGAGCCGCGCGTCGTAGATGAAGTTGTCGAGCTGGTTGACGAACCTGACCGGGTAGAGGCCGAGCGCCTGGCCTACCAGGAAGAGCACGATCGCAAGGCCGAGACCGATCCTTACGAGGTGCTGTTTCAGCGTCGGCCTTTCAGGCCTTCAGGAAGAATTCCATCTTGACGCCGGCCAGTTCGATGACGTCGTGATCCTTGAGGGAGTGGGGCGCGGCGCC
>DASSLQ010000224.1:0-9531 GCA_035689325.1 Burkholderiales bacterium
GCCCGAGGTAGCTGGCGCGCCAGGCCGGATCGGTGATCCGGTCGGCGCGTGCCGCGATGTGGTCGAGCGCCGAGCGCAGGACCGCGCGGGCGCCGTCGCCATCGCCGGCGGCGTGCCGGGCCTCGGCGGCGGCGACCCGGAGCCGGACCTCGGCGAACCCGATGCCGTCGATCCGCTCGGCCTCGGTGATCGCGCTGTCGGCGAGCGCCCTGGCCTCGGCGGCGCGGCCGGTCTCGAGCAGGCAGACGCCGAGATTGTTCAGCGCTTCGGCATCGGCGGGCGTTTGCTGCAGCAGCCGCTGGTAGCTCTCGGTCGCCTCGGCGTGGCGGCCGAGCGCCTGCAGCGCGGTGCCGCGGTTGTAGAGCGCCTGCGCCGCGCTGGGACGCAGCCGCAGCGCGGCGTCGTAGCTCGCGAGCGCCTCCGCCGGCCGGCCGAGCTCCGCCGCGAGCACGCCGCGATGCACCAGCGCCTCGAAGTACCCCGGGTCGAGCGCCAGCGCCCGGCTCACGAGCTCGTGGGCGCGCTCGGCATGCCCGCGCTCGCGCTCGCGGATGCTCTCCCGCAGCAAGGCTTCGCCTGGGCTCATCGCAAGCGCGCCAGGACGTACTCATGCGCGCGCGCCACCATCGGCTCGAGCGCGCCGCTGCCATCGAGCACCAGGTCCGCTTGTGGGCGCACGCGCTCGGCCTGCAGCACGAGGAGGCGCCTTACCAGCGCAAGGTAATTACCAAGGTACGCATCGAGCCAAACGAGCCGGTCGCGCGGCTTGGTATCAGCGAGCGCGTCGGAGGCGAAGGCCTTGAGCTTGCGCGCGAGCGCGAGCTCCAGCGGGACGTCGATCCAGATCAGCAGATCGATGAGCCCACTGGTCGCTGTGTGGCGGCGGCCGAACTGCGTCTCGAACACGATGTACTTGCGCGGCATAATGTCCCGCACCGGCTGGCCGGCTTTCAGCCGGGCGAGGTGCTCGCCGAGCAAAGGCACGGCGAGCTCGTCGAAATTGGCGCCGCGCTCCGCCCAGCGCTGCACGTCGCCGATCGGCTCGCGCGTCATGCGCTCGTAATCGTCCATGTGCAGCGCGCACGCGTCGCCGAGTTGCGCGACGAGGCCCTGCGCAAGCGAGGTCTTGCCGCTGCCGGTCGGTCCCGAGACGGCGACGACGTACCGGCGCGCGGGCGTCAATAGGCGGCGCCGGGCGCGCGGCGCTCGAGCGCCTTGAGCTCCGGGAAATCCACCTGGCAGCGGATGCCGCCCGGCACGGCGCCGCGCGGGTTGGGCAGCTCCAGGCGCACGCCGAAGGTGCCGCTTGCTGCGTCGAACACCCGGTCGATCACCGTGACGCGCGCCGGATAGCGGCTGCCCAGCTTCTCGGGAATGATCTCGGCCGACATGCCGACGGCGAGCTTCTTGTAGTACTCGATCGGCAGCACCACTTCGACGCGCAGCGGATTGACCTGCGCGAGCTTGAGGATGGGCTTGGTCTCGGTGCCGTATTGCGTGAGGTCGCCGGGGTTGAGCAGGCGGTCCATGACCACGCCGTCGAACGGCGCCTTGATCGTGCGCAGGTTGAGGAGATCGACCTGGTGCTGATAGTCGAGCCGCGCCAGCTCCTTGTTTTCCTGCGCGTCCTTGAGGTCGGCCTGCGCGACGCGCATCTCGGCCTGCGCGTCGTCGTGCGCCTGCTGGGCGAGGAAGCGCTGCTTGGAGAGCTCGCTCGCGCGGCCCGCCTTGGTGGAGGCGTACTCGACGCGCTCCTGCGCGGCGGTGACGCGGCCGCTCATCTCCGCGCGGTACCTCGCCGTGGCGACGGCGGAACGCTCGGCGCTCGACTCGAGCTCGACCATCGTCTGGCCGGCTTTCACCGAATCGCCCCGCTGCACGTGCACCTTGGCGATGATGCCCTCGGCGCGACTCCTGATATCGACGATCTGGTTCGGTTGGATCAGGCACTCGAACGCCGCGGCGAACGCCGCCGAATGGACAAGCATCGCCGCACCGGCGACGCTGAGTATTGGAAATCGCACTATTCCCCCCTTCCCGAAAACGCGAGCAGTTGCTCGAGCCGCTGATCGAGCTTCAGATTCTGCACCCGCACCGCGGCCGCGCGCCGCTCGGCGGAGAACTGCGCGGTGGCCCGCAGCCCCCCCTGGACCGCGCGTGCCGCCCCGGTGTCATTTTGCCGCAAAGCCGCCGCCCAGAGCGCCGCGCGCGGCGCATGCACGGCGAAGATCTCATCCTCGAATGAGACGATCGCCTCGCAGCTCCCCGGGTCGCCCTGCCGGGCGCAGCGGCCGAAAAGCTGCCGGTCGATGCGCCGCGAGTCGTGGTACTCGGTGAGGATGACGTGCAGCCCGCCCGCCTCGGCGACGCCCGCCGCAAGGCGGATGTCGGTGCCGCGACCGGCCAGGTTGGTGGCGACGGTGACGCGCCCGGGCTCGCCCGCGCGCGCCACGACGTCGGCCTCGGCCTTGTCCTGCTTGGCATTGAGGAGCGCATGCTCGATGCCGCGCTCGGTGAGCACGCGCGAGAGCTCCTCGGAAGCGCGCACCGAGCGCGTGCCGATCAGCACCGGGCGCCGCGCGATGCAGGCGATGCGCTCGACGGCGTCGGCTACCGCGGCCCATTTCTCGGCGAGCGTCTCGCAGAACCTCGCGCCGCCGTAAACGCGGCGCGACGGGCGGTGCAGCGGAACCGGCACGACGCGCAGCCGGTACACCGATGCGATCTCGCGCGCGACCTCCTGCGCCGTGCCGGTCATGCCCGAAAGGCGCAGGTAGCGGCGAAAGAGCCGCTGATAGGTGAGGCGCGCGAGCGTCTCGCGCGCGTCCGTAGTCGGACAGCCTTCCTTCGCCTCGATCATCTGGTGCAGGCCCTGCTCCCATGACCGATCCGGCATCACGCGGCCGGTGGATTCGTCGACGATCTGCACCTTGTCGTCGGCGACGACGTAGTGCTGGTCGCGCCGGAAAAGCAGCAGCGCCGAGAGCGCCTGCGTCACGAGCTCCTCGCGCGCGCGCACCGAGCGCCATACACCTTCGAGCGCGGCGCTCTGCGCGGCGAGCTGCGCCTTGCCGCTGTCGGTGAGCGCGACACTGCGCTCGGCCAGGTCGACCGTATAGCCTTCGCCTGCCGCCAGCATGCGCGCCAGGGCGAGTGCGCGCGTGCAGTCTTCCGGCGCCGCCGCCGAGCGGCTCGTGGCGGAGAGAATCAGCGGCGTACGCGCCTCGTCGATGAACACGCTGTCGGCTTCGTCGACGATGGCGAAATGCAGCCCGCGCAGCACCAGGTCTTCTTCGCGCGTGGCGTCGCCCCGCAGCCGCTCGAGCGCGAGATGCAGCCGGCTCGCGCGCCGCGCGAGCGCGACGCGGTCGCGCAGGTAATCGAACGCCAGCTCCTTGTTGCTGCAATAGGTGATCGAGCAGGCGTAGGCTGAGCGGCGCTCAACGCGCGTGCGGCCCTGCACCACCACGCCCACGGTAAGGCCGAGGAAGCGATACAGCGGCCCCATCTCTTCCGCATCGCGCGCGGCAAGGTAGTCGTTCACCGTGATGACGTGGACCGGGTAGCCGGCGAGCGCCGCGGCGCACGCGGCGAGCGTCGCGGCGAAGGTCTTGCCTTCGCCGGTTTGCATCTCGATCAGCCGCCCTTGCAGCAGGCCCCAGCCGGCGAGCAGCTGCGGCTCGTAGTGGCGCTTGCCGAGCGTGCGCTCTGCCGCCTCGCGCACGAGCGCGAAGCATTCGCCCGCGAGCTCGACGCTGAAGCCCTGGCGGCGCAAGCGTCCGCGCAAGCTCGCGGCGAGCTCGCCGAGCGCGCGGTCATCCGCCGCGCGCAGTCGCCGCTCGTGCGCTTCTACCGCAGGCACGATGGCGCGCAGCGCGCGAGCCGGGTCGCGCAAGCGTGTCCACAATGGGCGCACGCCCGTGTCCCAGAGGAACTCCGCCAGGCGGTCGTGCCAGCCGGGCGCGCGCTCAGAGCGCTCCGCGTAAGGGCGCGCCGCGGCGAGCTCGCCGGGAGCGGCAAGGATCGAGGCCCTAGACACCGAAGCGCGACAGGAAAAGGCGCCGCACGTCGCGGTACCAGCGAGCCGCGAGCGGCTCGCGCTTGTGCTCGAAGCGCACGTAGGCGCGCTCGCCGAACACGCCGAGCGCGGGCGTACCCTGCAGGGCGAGGTCGAACTGGAACATGCGCTCGAGCGCCTTCGGCCCGTTCGGGTCGCGCGGATCGGTGGCGATCTGGCCGCCGCCGTCGATCGAGAGCGCACGGCTCGGCAGATAGGCCTCGCCCGCCGGGACCTGGCGCACCATGCGGCCTTCGAGCACCCGGCCGGGACGCGCCACCAAGCGCACGAGGATGCGGCCGGTCGCGACGCGCACCGGGTCGACCGCGTCCTGCGGCACGACCACGCGCACGAGCGGCGGCGCCTCGCCGATGACGTAGCCGAGGAGCTCGCCCTTGCGGTAATAACGCCCCGGCAGGTCGCCCGCCTGCGGCACGTAGAACACGCCGCCGGCGCGCACGCGCACGATGGCGTCGCCGGCGCGCTCCTCGGCGCGCGCAAGCGCGGCGCGCGCGCCGTCGAGCTTGTCGCGCACGATCTGCGCCCGCGCGCGGTCGGCGACGAATTCAGCCGCGTAGGCCGCGTCGAGCTCGGCGACCTTGCCCTCGGCGAGGGCGAGCTGCGCCTCGAGCGCCGGATCGCGCGTGCGCAGCACCGCCTCGCCGGCGGCGACGCGGCTGCCGGGCACGGCAAGGAAGCTCTCGACGAAACCGTTGGCGCCGGCGCGCACCAGCGCCTCGTCGGCGAGCCAGACGACGCCTTCCGCGTCGGAGTGATACGGCAGCGGCACCGCCAGCACCAGGACGAGCGCGGCGGCGATGGAGCCGAACGTGACGAGAAGCGCGCGACGGCGGCGCTTGCGCAGCCGCGGGCTCGCGATCACGTGCCCCAGCGCGCGCACTACCGGCAGCACCGCCATGGCGACAAGCGCCCAGCCGGCGAGCAGCACGCCGATGATGAAGAAACGGCTGGCGATGAAGAGCGCGATGACGACCGTGACCAGGATGCGATAGGCGGTCGAGGCGAGGCCGTAGCACACGAACCACGCCTTCTCGGCGCGGCTCGCGATCGGTCCCTCGGCCTCGCGCACGCCGAGCGCATAGCGCTCGGCGAGATATGCCCAGTAGCGCAGCGCGCGCGCCGACAAATTGGGCATCTCGATCAGGTCGCACAGGATGTAATAGGCGTCGTAGCGCAGCAGCGGGTTGCCGTTGAAGATCACGGTCGACACGCTGGCGATCACCATGACGTTGAAAAGGACCGCCTTCACGAACCCCGGCTCGATCGCGAGCCAGACGTAGAAGGCAACGGCGGCGATGAAGATCTCCACCGCCATGCCAGCGGCGCCGACCAGCGCGCGGCGATGCCTGGAGCGGAACGCCGTGGCGGCCGACGCTTCCACATACGGTACGGGCATCAGCACGAGCAGGATCAGTCCCATGTCGTGCACTTCGCCGCCGCCCGCCTTGGTGGCGGAGGCGTGCCCGAGCTCGTGGAATGCCTTGATCACCGGGAAGAGCAGGTACAGCACGATCAGGTTGTCGATCGCGAGCACCCGGTCGGAGAAGTTGTTGGTGAGCTCGGGCCAGTGCGACGGCACGAGGAACAGCGCCGGCAGCACCACGGCGAGCCAGATGAGCGCGCCCCAGCGTCCCCAGACGAGGTCGAGCCACGGCCGTACGCGCTCGAGAAAGCGATCGGGATCCCAGAGCGGAAAGCGCAGTGCCATCGGGTTGCCGTAAGCGGCGCGCCGGCGCACCTTGACCTCGCGCTCACCGCGCGCGAAGAGCTCGGCGACGTCCGGCGTGACGTCGCTTTGCAGGAGGTCCGCGGCGTGCAGCTGGCCGAGAAGCTGGATCACCTGGTCCTGCGTCGGCGAGCGTTCGCCGAGCGCGCGGCCGGCGAGGTTCCAGATGTCGGCGACGCTGCGCGAGCCGTCCATCGCAGCGATCAGCGTGCGCGCCGCGGGCGTGAAGCGGTGCACGCGGCCCGAGGCCGGATCCTGCAGCAGGTACCAGACCTCGCCGCGGTAGCGATGCCGGTAGAGCCGCGCGTGCAGGCGCAGCCGCGGCCTGAGCGCCGCCACCCGGTACCAGGCGTTGGAGAGCAGCGGCGCGCTCATCCGCTCAGGGCAGCCAGCGCCAGGCCCAGAGCCGCAGCCAGTCGGTGAGCGGGTGGGTCCAGATCCAGATGAGCTTGCGCCGGCCGACGCCGATCTTGCCGACGCCTTCCATGCCGGGGCGCAGCCGCGCGGAGGCATCGTCGAGCTGCGCCTCGACGCGGAAGTAGTTGCGGCCCTCCTGCGCGGTCGACACCGGCGTGACGGTCTTCACCGCGAAGCGCAGCCGCTCGCCGGGAATGCCGGAGAGCGCGAGCTCGCCCGTCTGGCCGACGTGCACCTGCGCGATGTCGCGCTCGTCGACCTCGAGGATCACCCGGTAGGCGCTGAGCGGCGCGATCTGGAACAGCAGCTTGCCCTGCTCCACCGGCGTGCCGAGCATCTGGCTCAGGTCGCCGGAGACCACCACGCCGTCGAACGGCGCCACCAGCGATGCGCGCGCGAGCTTGTCGTCGATCAGCGCGAGCTGCGCGTCGGTTTGGCTGATCTGCGCCGCGACCATCGCCATGGTGGCGCGGTCGAGCGCCGCCAGCGCCTGGCGGTGCCTGCCGAGAAGCTGCTGGCGCTCCGAGTCGAGCCGCGTGCGCTCGAGGCGCAGGTCGCGCTCATCGAGACGTGCGATGAGCTGGCCTTGCGCCACGCTGTCGCCGGCGCGCACGCGGCTCTCCGCGACATAGCCGTCGAAGGGTGCGACCGCGGCGCGCTGCACCTCACCCTCGATCACCGTCTTCGCGGCCACGCGATAGTCCCCGGTAGCGAACGTGAGGAAGAGCACCGCCAGCGCGCCGAGCGCTGCGAGCAGCTTCAGGCCCGGGTGGCGCGGTCCGAAGAGCGCGCGTGCGGCGAGCGCCGCCGCCTCGCGCAGGCGTTGCCATTCGCCGCGCTCGTTCGCGCGCTTGAGCTCGAGGATCGGGCCGAGCAGCATGCCGACGGTCTTGCAGAGGTCCACGGCCTGCGCGTCGAACGGCTCGCCGCTGGCGCGCTCGAGCGTGAGCGCGCCGATCGCGTGGCCGTCGGCGAGGAGCGGCACCGAGCAGACGGCGACGTCGCGGAACTCGCGCGCGAGCTCGGCATGCGCGATGGCGCCGAGCTCATCGCCCTGCACCGGCGGATGCACGATGGCGGCGTCGAGGTCGAGCACCTCGTGCATGGCATCGGCGATCAGCCGCACGAGGTTGGTCTTGGGATCGAAAGACGCGGTGTGCGAGATCGCCTGCACCTCGATGCCGGCGGGCATCTCGAGGCCGATGGCGACGCGCTCGCAGGCGAGGCGCGCGGCGAGCTCGTTCGCCACCGCGAGGGCTGCGGCCGCGAAGCGCCGCTCCTGCACCGCGGTCGCGACGAGGTCGGTGGCGAGCGCGAGGCGCGCGAGCTGCGTGTCACGCTCGCGCAGATCCTGCTGCCTGAACTGATCCACCAGCCACGCGCTCGCCCAGTACACCAGGCGCAGCGCCTGCTGCAGCGCCTGCTCGCTGCCGGAAAGGTCGAGCGCCACCGCGCCGCGCAGCGTGCCGGAGACCTCGATCGGGTAGCCGACCAGTGCGCCCGGCTCGCGTGCCGGGGGCGCCGCCTCGCGTGGCAGCAGGACGCCGCGCCGCTCGGTCAGCGCCTTCTCGGCGGCCGGCGCCAGGTATTGCAGGTTGCGCGTGGCATCCGGCCAGGTGGCGGCAGGGCGGAAGGCGCCGTCACGCTCGGGCCCGAGCAGCAGGAGCGCGCCGTTGGCGCGGCTGACCTGCGTGCAGAGGATGGCGAGCCAGCTCGCGCAGAATTCCGCCGCGTCGCGCGCCGACGAGAAGCGCGCCCACGCCGTCGCCTCGGCGCGGTGCTCGTCCGTCGTGAGCGAGTAGATGGGCGCGGGACCGGCCATGGGTCGCGGCTCGCGTTACCGGCGCTTCGGTGGAGGTCGCCGGCCTAGTCGCCGGCGGCGCGCTTTGCGGGCTTGGTTCCCGGCGCCTTTGCCTTCGCGGCCGCTTCGGCGGCCGGCGCCGGCTCGCTCTTGCCGCCTTCGACGACCACCAGGCGCTCCCTCAGCACATTGAAGTTGCGCATCGACTGCACGTGGACGTAGAGCAGCTCGAGCTCGTCAGTCTTTGCCAGCTCGGCGAGCTTGTCGCCGGGGAGCGCCTTGAGCTTCGCGCGGTTCACCGCCCAGAAGCCGCCGAGCGACAGGCGTTCGCCCGAGCCCATGGCGATCTGTGCCTGCATCGGCTCGAGCAGTCCCAGCTCCTTCACCTTGCGGCAGAAGGCGCGCGTGCGGTTGAACTGGGCCTGGTATTCCTGCAGGAACTTGAGCACGTTCTCGACGTACGGCGTGGGCTTGCCGTCCTCGCCGAAGAGGCGCTGCCCGCGGCCGTCGCGGTTGAAGCCGGCGAAGGCTTCGTCGACACAGAGCATGAACGTCTTGCCATCGTCCGCGGTGGAAAAGACGAACGGATAGCGGCGCACGAACGCCGGGATGTACTTCGCCGACCACTTGCCCTGCGCGAGATACAGGTTCTCGTTGCCGCGCACGCCGAGGATTACCGCCGGCATGACCTCCTCGCCCACACCGGCAAAGACAATCGCGTACTCGGGCGCGGCGTGCGGAAACTCGACCGCCATGAGCGGCACCGAGTTGACGCTGCGGGCAAAAGCGTAATCGGTGCCGACCTCGACGCTGGCGTCGCGATGGCGCGCCGCCGAAACGGGCACCGCCGTCTCGTAAATCAGAAGCTGGGTTGCCATGTTCCCTCCCCTAGAGCCTCTGATTATGCCCTATGCGGCTCACCCTCCGCGCAGTGTTGACGAGGTCTTGCTCGCCGCCCCCACCTGAACCTTGATACCCAGGTTCGGATTGCGCTCGCTATTCGTCCGTGCTAGGTGGTTGACGAAGTCGCCTACCCACGACGGCTGCGCCGTAACCGGCGCATCGCCCTTCTTCGGCTTCACCACGTCGGTCCCGGCGTCGCCCCAGTCGATGCTGCGGTCCGCCGACACGTAAAGCGGCGACGATGCATCGAGCGCCGCAAGCAATGACTGCGGCTCGGCGCGCGGCACGGCGGCGTGCGCCGGCGTGCTGTCGTCGACCGGCAACGTCCGCACACCTGGATCGAGCACCAGTCCCATCACGCCCTGGCCGAGGTTCTCCTCGAAGCCCATGGCGTTGCCCATTTCGTGCAGCACCGTGCTGAGCAGATCCATGCGCCCGGCGGCCGGTGCGCCGAGGCTTGTCGACCAGCCCCAGCCCGCGGCATTGCTGTCGATAAGGATGCTGTCGCCCATGGTCACGCCGAGCGCGAGCGTCTGCAGGTCGGCAGTCTGCACGCTTACCGCGTCCAAGGTGGCAAGGTGCGGGTCGCCGACGCCAAGCGCCTGC
>DASSLQ010000225.1:0-21812 GCA_035689325.1 Burkholderiales bacterium
ATGGCGCTCGCCGAGGAATGCATGCGGCACCAGATGTACCCGGAGGCGATCAAGCTCTACGAGAGCTGCCTCAAGGGCGCGTACGCCAACGACGGCACCCTGCTTTACGGCGTTGCACGTGCGGCCGTCGAAGCGCACGACTGGGTGAGGGCGGCGGGCGCGCTCGAACGGCTGAAGCGCGAGGCGCCGAAGACCCGGCCCGCCGAAGTCGGTCTGCTGGAGGCGCGCCTTCTCGAAGGCCGAGGCGAGACCGACGCCGCGCTCGCCGCCTATCGCACGCTCCTGCCGAAGTTCGTCGGCCTCGAGGCGCGCTATCGCTATGGGCGCTTGCTCATGCGCTTGGGCAACAACGAGGTGGCGATGCAGATGTTCAATGAAGTCGTGAAGCACGCCAGACGCCACAGCTCCGCCATCGAAGCGGAGGAGCAATGGGCGGAGGCAGCCAGGGAAGCAATCGCAGGCAACTAACCAAGGAGAAGAACATGTACCGCAACGTCGCAACCATCGCGCTTGCCGCCGCGCTCGCCGCCTGCCAGACCATGGGCGGGCTCACCGTCAAGGACTACACCTCGAAGTCCGGCCAGCGCGTCATGGCCGGCCAAGCCGAGCCGAAGTCGGAATATGGCTGTGCCAAGCTGGCGCAGGAGAAGGAGCCCTGGGGCATCAAGGGCAACATGGACAAGGTCGGGTCGATGCAGCGCGTGACAGCCACCGCGGTCGAGAACGCCCCGGTCAAAGGCGCGAACTACGCGTACATCATGGCGCCCGCGGACATCGGCGTCGGCTCCGTCAATGTCAACGCCTGGAGCGCCGCGCAGGTCGCCTACTACAAGTGCACCAGCCTGCCGGCGGCCAGCCGGTAAGGAGTCCCAGGGGCAGCGGGCGATGACCGGCGCGGTGCTCTACTACCTGCCGGTCGCCGTCGCTGCCCTCGCCGGACTGGTTTTCGGATTCGGCAGGTACTGGGAGAACGCCTGCCTGCTTGCCTGCCTGTGGGTCCCGCTCGCCAGCTCGGTCATCTACGCCGCGGTCTTCGTGCCGACACTGGCCGGTGCACTGATGTGGGCCGTGATTCTTTTTCTCGGCGAGATCGTCGCCAGCTTCATCACGTGGGGCCTCGGCGCCGGCATTCACCACGGCACGTATAAGTTGTGGCGCCGCTTTAGCTGACGCGCGGCCGCACCTCCCCGGCCCGGCGCGGCGGTGGCATAGTCAGCGCATGAAACGCGAGGAGAGACCCAAGGTCGCGATCGCCTGCCAGGGCGGCGGCAGCCATGCCGCGTTCACGGCGGGCGTGCTTTCGCGGTTGCTCGAGCCTGAGCTTGCCGAGCGCTACCAGCTCGTGGCGCTGAGCGGCACGTCGGGCGGCGCAATGTGCGCCGCGCTCGCCTGGGCGGGACTGATCAGCGGCGGGACCGAAGATGCGCGCCGGCGGCTCGCCGGCTTCTGGCACGACCTCGAGGCGAAAGACCCGATCGACATCGCGATGAACTACTGGGGCGTGTGGTTCGCGCGGCTGCCGGTGACGCTCGAGATGAGCCCCTATATGTTCGAGCCGCTCGCCGAGATGACGCTGCGCGCGCTGCTCGAGAAGCACCTCGGCTTCGAGCGGCTGCCCGCGCCGCGCCCGGCGCAGCCGAAGCTGCTCGTCGGCGCGACCAACATCCAGAGCGGCGAGCGCACCGTGTTCGAGGGCCACGCGCTCGACTACGACGAGCTGGTCGCTTCCGCGGCCGTGCCGCTCCTCTTCCGCGCAGTGAAGGCGGACAAGGCGCTCTACTGGGACGGCCTTTTCAGCACCAACCCGCCGGTGCGCGAGTTCACTGATCTCGACGAGCTGCCCGACGAAATCTGGGTGGTGCAGATCAATCCGCAGCGCCGCGCGCACGAGCCGAAGAACGTGCGCGACATCGTCGACCGCCGCAACGAGCTCGCGGGCAACCTGTCGCTCGCCCAGGAGCTCTACTTCATCGAGCGCGTGAATCGGCTGCGCTCCGAGCACGGCACGCTGCAAGCCAGGTACAAGCACATCACCATCCGCGTCGTGGAGCTGGCGCTCGATCTGGACACGGCATCGAAGCTCGACCGCAATGCGGACTTGATCCGCAGGCTGATCGCGCATGGCGCCGCGCGCGCCGTGCTCTTCTTTGATGAGCGCTCGCTCTGGCCGCGGCCGGACAGCCTGCCGGCGAAGGCCGCGCGTCCGGCGGCCGCGAGCAAAGCGACAATCTGAAATGCTCAGCACGCAGCTCTCGGCGAGGGTCGCGGCAATCGCTTCGATGGTGTTCGCGGCCATTTGCCTATGGCTCGCGCTCGATGCCTTCACTTCGCCGGCCGATATCGCCAACCCCGACCAGCTTTCGGGTGGCCCGAGCTTCGCCGGTGTCTGGGCGCTTCTCGCGGCGGTTGGCTTTGCGATCGGCTGGTTCTCATGGAGGCAGTCGGCGCGCTAGCGCGAAGTCGGTGAAGGCGGCTATGCTGCCGCGCCCTCAATTGCCCTGGGAGGTGCAAATGAGCCGCGCCATCCATGTCCTGACCGCGCTCGCGCTTTGCGCCGTTCCGATGTGCGCCGTCTCCGAGTGCAAGCTGGTAAGGATCGCGCAATGGGACGTGCAGCCGCAGACCGGCAAACTGATCGTGGAGGGCCAGATCAACGGCCAGAAGATCGGGGTACTGGTCGACACCGGCGCGAAGTGGAGCACGCTGCTGCGAGGTGCCGCGAACCGGCTCGGGCTTACGCGCTACGAGGCGCCCCAATACCGCGTCTACGGCATCGGCGGCGAGACCCACGCCGAATTCGTGACGCTCGACGAGTTCAAGCTCGGCCAGGCAACGCGCCACAATTGGAAGGTTCTGGCGGTCGGCGAAAATACTCAATGGCGCGGCGTCGACTTCCTTCTCGGCTACGACTACCTCGAGCAGATCGATGTCGAATTCGACCTCGCGAACAATGCGGTGCGTATTCACCAGCCACAGGACTGCGGCGAACTGCCGCTCGCGTACTGGGCGCGCGGCACACTCGACGTGGTGAAGCTCGATTTCGATAACGTAAAGCCTGCGATCCGCGTGCCGGTGAAGTTGAACGGCAAGTCACTCATCGCCGAGCTGGATTCGGGCGCGCCGCGTTCGCTCGTGAGCAGGCTCGTCGCCGCGCAGCTTGGCGTAACACCCGATACCCCCGGCACACGCGCCGCCGGCACGGTCGGCGGCCTTGGCGCCGGCCGCCCGGACAATTGGATTGGGGCGTTCGAGAGCTTCACCATCGGCGGCGAGATCATTCGCAACCCTGACATCATGTTCACCGACCTCCAGGTGGACATGGGCGCGGAGACGGGCTCGCGGCTCACGACTCGTCGGGAACTCGCCGACATGCTGCTCGGCCTCGATTTCCTTCGCGCGCATCGCGTGTACGTCGCGCATAGCCAGGGAAAGCTCTACTTCACCTATAGCGGCGGCCCGGTGTTCAGCACGCCCGCGCGAGCAGCGGCGCAGCCCGCGCCAAAGCCGGACATCTAGAGTGCGACGGCCGGTGAACGTTTTGCCGCGGCGCGGCACTAACGCCTAATGGCAGGCTGGCTGCAGGCCGCGCTCAGGGCGGTCCTTCCCCACGTCGGCGACATCATCGCGGCGGGCAAGCCCGCGTTCACGCGGCGCGAGGCCGCCAACCAGGACCTCGTGCAGCAGCAGATCGCCGAGCTGCAGGGCGCGGTCTCGCAGCAGGCCGCGCATATCAAGGAGCTCGCCGCGCAACTCGAGAACACGGTGAACGCGCTCGAGAAGGCCGCGCAGGCGGCCGACGAGCGGCTGCGGCGCGTGCTCATCTTCACCGCCGTAGCCGCGGCCGTCGCGGTGGCATCGCTTGGCATCGCGTTCATCGCCGTCATGACAAGGTGAGGCCCGAGCAGTCGGAGCTTTTCGGCTCGGCTGCACCGGCGCTTCCCGAGGGATTCGTCTACCAGCCTGACTTCCTGAGCGCCGAGGAAGAGCGCGCGCTGCTCGCCGAGATCGCGCGCCTGCCGCTCGAGCAGGCGAAGTACCGGGAGTACACCGCGCGGCGCCGTGTCGCCTATTTCGGCCACGACTACGACTTCACGGCGAACCGCCTCGGCGATGCACCGCCGATTCCCGAGTTCCTCGAGCCGCTGCGCGCGAAGTTCGGCCGCTGGATGGGCATCGCGCCGAGCGCGTTCGTGACGGCGCTCGTCGCGGAGTACAGCCCGGGCACGCCGCTTGGCTGGCATCGCGATGCGCCGGACTATGAGCGCGTCGCCGGCGTGTCGCTTGGCGGCGGGGCGCGCATGCGGCTGCGGCGCTATCCACCGGGAAAAGACAAACCCCTGGTACTGGAGCTGGCGCCGCGCTCCGCGTACCAGATGACGGGCGCGGCGCGCTGGCAGTGGCAGCACAGCATCCCGCCGACGAAGGAGCTGCGCTACTCGATCACGTTGCGCACGCTCAGGATCTGAGCCGCACGATCCAGGCCGCCACGGCAGCGACGAGCCACGCCGCGGTCGCGGCGCCGAGCGCCTGCCAGCTCGCGAACTGCGGCAGCATCCACCCGGCGACGCCGGCAAATGCGAGCAGCCCGAGCGCGCCGAGCACCGCGCCCGCCGATACGACGGCGGACACCATGCGAGCGCGGCGCGTGCCCGAGAGCCCCTGCTTGCGCTTCCGTTCGCGCTCATGCCGCTCGACGAGCGTCACGCCCGCGGGAAAGATGCCAGGAAAGGCGAGGAACAGGCCGGCCACTTCCGGCCCCCACTTCTTCGCGATGAGTCCGGTGATCAGCGTCACGATGCCGCCGAAACCGAAGCGCACGAGATATTCCCACCAGCGCGTCTGGCGCAGGCGCGAGAGCTTCGCCTTGACCATCATGCTCTCAAGCCCGGCACGGCGAGCCAGAGAAGAAATGCGACCGCGAACCACAGTGGCAGCGCGGCGAGCGCCGAGCGCAGGCTCGAGACGTTGCGGCGCATGAGCAGCCAGGCGCAGAGCTGCGAGTAGGCAGCGAGGGCAAGCGCGCCGGCGAGCATCGAGCGCGCCTCGAGGGCGGCGTAGTCGCTGTCCTCGTTCGCCGCGGTCAGCGCGAGCGTGGCGAGGGCGACCGAGGGCGCGGCGTCGAAGATGCCAGCGAAGCTCTTCGGCCGAAACACATCGCCGAGCACCGCGAAGAGCGTCACGATCAGCCCGCCGACGGCGAAGCGGATGAGCAGTTCCGAAAGCACGCGCAAGCCAGCGGTTATTGCATACTTGCACTATAGGAATCGCGCTGCGCGGGCGCTGCCGCGGCCCCGGCGCGCGGCACAGTCCTTAAAGCTCATGAACCTGCGCACCGTCGTCATCCTCGTCATGCTCGCCGCGTGCCCAGCGCTCGGCGCGCAGCCCAGCGGCATCGTGCTCGTCGCGAAACCCGGGCTCCCGGATCCGAACTTCAGCGAGACGGTAGTGCTCGTCACGCACACCGACGAGGGCAATCCCGTGGGCGTGATCCTCAACCGGCCGACCACGCTTAAGCTCGCCGAGGCCGCACCGCGCGTGCGCGGTGCAAAGAATTTCACCGGGCCGCTCTATTCCGGCGGACCGGTGATGCGCGAGGTGCTGATCGCACTCTTTCGCTCGGCAACGCCACCCGCCGAAGCCGCGTTCCAGGTGCTGCCCGGCGTCTATCTCACCATGCATCCGGCGACCATCGAAGCGCTGATCGCCGAGCAGCGCGCGCCGCTGCGCCTGTTCGCCGGCTTTGCGGGCTGGGCGCCGCGTCAGCTCGAGTCGGAAATCGACAGCGGCAGCTGGTACGTGCTGCGCGCGACCGAAGCGCTCGCATTCCGCGGCGACACGGCCGGCATGTGGGCCGAGCTCGTCGCGCAGGCGAGCGGCGCGCGCACTGCGCGCGAAGCGCCGGCGCGCGTCGCCGCGCGCTGACCGCCCCAACGCGGGGCCATTCGTTATACTGCGGGCATGACTCTCGTGTTCCGCCTGCTGTTGGCGCTCGCTGGCGCGGCGCTCGCCTTGCCGGCGGCTGCGCAGGACGAGGCGATGATCCTGGTCGCGCATCCAGCCTTCCGCGATCTCGAGTACCGCCAGACGGTGCTGATCGCGGCGCCCGCGCCCAACGGCGGTCATGTCGGCGTGATCCTCAACCGGCCGACCAAGCGCTCGCTCGGCAGCCTTTTCCCGGAGCACGAGCCGTCGAAAAAGGTGATCGATCCCGTGTACTACGGCGGCCCGTTCTCGCGGGGCGCGCTGGTCGCGCTGGTGCATGCGCACGACAGCCCCGGCCCGGGCTCCGTGCCGCTCATGAAAGACGTGTACCTCGCATTCCGCGCCAACACCATCGACCATGTGATCGAAACGACGCCGAACGACGCGCGCTACTACGTCGGCTACGTCGGCTGGCGCCCGGGCGAGCTGAAGAGCGAGATCGACCGTGGCCTCTGGACAGTGCTTAACGCCGATGTCGAGATGGTGTTCCGCAAGGACACCGACGGGCTGTGGGAAGAGCTCCTGCAGTCAAGCAAGCGCATCCGGGCGGACAGCGGCGCCGTTCTGCCCGGCGACTTGCCTCTCGCGCTTCTCGTTCGCTGAAATCTAAGGCGTCAGCACCACCTTGATGCATTCGTCCTGCTTGTCGCGAAACATGCGATAAGCGGCGGGCGCCTCGTCGAGGCTCATGCGGTGCGTGACGACGAAGCTCGGGTCGATGTCGTTCTTCGTGAGGCGCTCGAGCAGCGGCCGCAGGTAGCGATGCACGTGCGTCTGCCCGGTGCGGATGGTGAGCGAGCGGTTCATCAGCGCGCCGGCAGGAAACTTGTCGATCCAGCCGCCGTAGACGCCCGCGACTGAGATCGTGCCGCCGCTGCGGCAGGCCATGATGGCCTCGCGCAGCGCCACCGGCCGATCCGTCTCGAGCATCATCGCCTGCTTCATTCGGTCGTACGCATATGCAATGTTGTGGTACGCATGCGCCTCCATGCCCACTGCGTCGATGCACGCATCGGGACCGCGTCCGCCGGTGAGCTCCTTCAGCGCCTCGAGCACGTTCGCCTCGGAGTAATCGATGGTCTGCGCGCCGAGCTCGAGCGCCGCGAGCCGCAGCCGCTCGCGAAAGCGATCGATCGCGATCACGCGCTCGGCGCCGAGCAGCAGCGCCGAAGCGATGGCGAGCAAACCGACCGGCCCGCAGCCCCAGACCGCGACGGTGTCGCCGCGCTCGATCGCGCAGTTCTCGGCGGCCATGTAGCCCGTCGGCAGGATGTCCGAGAGGAACAGCGCCTGCTCGTCGGGCAATTCCTCCGGCACCTTGAGCGGCCCCACGTCCGCATAAGGCACGCGCACGTACTCGGCTTGGCCGCCGGCATAGCCGCCAAGGAGATGCGAGTAGCCGTAGATGCCGCACGGCGAGTAGCCCCACAGCTTCTCCGCCATCGCGGCGTTGGGATTGGAGTTCTCGCACAGCGAGAACAGGCCCTTGCTGCAGAAGAAGCAGTTGCCGCAGGCGATGGGAAACGGCACTACCACGCGGTCGCCGACGCGCAGGTTCCTCACGCCGGCGCCCAGCTCCACCACCTCGCCCATGAACTCGTGGCCGAGGATGTCGCCCTTCACCATCCCCGGCACGAAGCCGCCGTAGAGATGCAGATCCGAGCCGCAGATCGCAGTGCTGGTGACGCGCACGATCGCGTCGCGCGGGTTGATCAGCTTCGGCTCCGGCACCGTCTCGACGCGCACGTCGAGCCGGTCGTGCCAGCAGAGCGCGCGCATCGTGCTAGCGCCGGCCGCTCGGCTGGCCGCTGGTGCTCGGCGCTTCGCCGGTCTCGAGGATGGCGCGCGCGCGGCGCAGCGCGTCGGCGACCAGGCGCTGCGGCGAGCGCCCCATGACGCGCGCGAGCGCCGCGCCGAGCGAGCCGCCGCTCGGCGCGTACTCGAGATGCGCCGCGACGATGGTGCCGCGCGCGCCGGGCGCGTCTCGGAAGCTGAGCGAACCGAAGTGCGCGAGCTTCTCGCCGCGCAGCCCGCGCCAGGCGAGCTCCTCGCCGGCGACGTTGCGCGCAATGTCCACTTCGGCGTCGGCGAGCGCCGGCAGATGCTCGGGCTGCGCGAAGTACGCGTAGACCTCGGCGCGCGGCCGCGAGATGGTGATCGCCTCCTCGACGATCAGGCTCTCGGCGAGCTCGGGGCGCGCCGGCTCGCGGTGCACGCGAATGCCGAGTGGCTTCAACATCGGGTTCGTGCCCGTGTACGCCTGGTAGAGGAACCAGCCGCCCGCGCCGGCGGCCATCGCGCGCGACCAGCTCGGCCGGCGCAACGCCCAAACAATCAACGCGATGCCGCCGACCACGTAGCCGATGCGATCGGCGCGCGTCAGATTCGGGCTCCGTGGCATGGCCGCTGCGCAGCAATTTTCAGGCCCCACACGGCGTGGGAATAGTGGCACATTGCCGCTGTTCGCCGAGCGATCACTCCACGGAGGAAGCCATGAAGCGCATGCTCGCCCTACTCGCCGTTTCCCTGCTTAGCGCCTGCGCCGCGCAGCAGACGCGCGAGCAGACCCTTGTCGGACGTGCCGT
Organism: Burkholderiales bacterium; assembly: GCA_035689325.1. Lineage (GTDB taxonomy): Bacteria > Pseudomonadota > Gammaproteobacteria > Burkholderiales > SG8-39 > SCGC-AG-212-J23. The sequence continues at coordinate 8,568 of DASSLQ010000225.1, forward strand.
TGACGCGATGGGGGGCCAGGAGCGCCTCGCGGCCATCAAGACGGCCTGGGCGAAGGGCACCACCAAGCAATGGGAACCGGAGCAGTCCGACGTGCCGGGTGGCGAAGCTCGCTTTGCCAACGAGTCGAGCTTCGAGATCGTCCAGGACCGCGCGAGCCGCGCCTCACGCACCGACATCGAGCGCCGCTTCGCCTATCCGGCGCCGCGCACCTTCAAGTTCTCCGAGATCGTCACGCCGGATGCGGGTTACGTGCTGGGCGTCGATTCGAACGGCCGCAATGCCCAGAGCCTGAAGATGAATCCGCCCGCGCACGCGATGTCGGGCCTGCGCCTTGCCACGACGCAACGCGAAGGGTTCCGTGGCACGGTGACCGGGCTGCTGCTCGCAATGCAAGCGAACCCGCAGAAGCTGCTGCCTTCGTCCGATCTCGTGGTCGGCGGCGCGAGCTACCCCACCGTTGGCTACGGGACGTTCCTCGTCGCCTTCGATCCGCAGACCGGCCTCCCCGCACGCATCCGCTCGCTCGACTACGACAACATCTGGGGCGACGTGAACTACGACATGGTGCTTTCCGACTGGCGCGACTTCGACGGACTGAAAGTCGCCATGAACCGCAAGTACGAGCTGAACGGCCGCGTGGTACAGGAAGCGCAGCTCACCGACTTCCGCGCCAACGCGCCGGTGGACGCCAAGCGCTTCGAGGTGCCTGCGGAGCTGCAGGCGGGTGCGCCCAAGCCCGCCGGGGGCGAGGTGCCCTTCCAGTGGGTGATCCGCCGGCAGTTCATCGGCACCTACCTCGACTCGGACAATCGCAGCTTCGATACGCGCGCCACCTCCAGCCTGCGCCTGAACGAGCTCGCGCCGGGGGTGTTCCATGTCGTCGGCGGCTCGCACAACAGCCTGCTCGTCGAGATGAGCGATCACCTGGTGATGGTCGACGCGCCGGTGAGCGACGAGCAGTCGCTCTGGGTGGTGAATACGGCGCGCCAGCGCTTTCCGGGCAAGCAGATCCGCTGGCTGGTGCTCACGCATCACCACATGGACCATGCCGGCGGCATGCGCGCGATCCTCGCCCAGGGCGCGGTGCTGGTCGTCGGCCAGGGGGCGGCGCCGCACTATCGCAAAGTGCTCGCCTCACCGATGAACCGCAACCCCGACATGAAGCCGATGGACTTCAGCCAGGTGGCGATCCTGGAAGTGCCGGAGAGCCACGTGATGAGCGATGCGCGCGGCCGGCAGGTGATCGCCTACAACATGCGGGACAACCCGCATGCCAAGGGCCTGCTGATGGTCTACGTGCCGGACGCGAAGCTCGGCTTCGTCACCGACGTCTGGTCGCCCGGCACGCCGATGCCCGACAAACCGAACCCCGCGCTCATGTCCGTCGTCAACACCGTCAAGCGCGCCGGCATCGAGCCGACTCGCTTCGCCGGCGGCCACGGCTCGGTCGCGCCTTACGAGACGCTCACCAAGGTCACCGGCCAGTAAAGATCGGGGACGGAGCCCGAACTAATTCGGGCTCCGTCCCCGAATTGTGTTACGCCGCAGCTCTGCGCGGGGTCTTCTCGAACAGCATCTTGCCGCGCCAGTCGACGTAGATGGTGTCCTTCGGCGCGAAGCGGCCTTCGAGGATTGCTTTCGCAAGCGGATTCTCGACCTCGGACTGGATCGCGCGCTTGAGCGGGCGCGCGCCGTAGACCGGATCGAAGCCGACCTTGCCGAGCTCGGCGATTGCAGCGTCGGACACTTCGAGCCCGAGGTCGATCTTCGCAAGGCGCGCCTTCAGCGTATTGAGCTGGATGCGCGCGATCGACTTGATGTGTTCCTCGGCGAGCGCGTGGAACACGACGATCTCGTCGATGCGGTTGACGAACTCCGGCCGGAAATGCGTCTTCACCTCGCCCATCACCGCGAGCTTCACGACCTGGTAGTCGCTGCCCGCCATGCTCTGGATCATCTGCGAGCCGAGGTTGGAGGTCATCACCAGCACCGTGTTCTTGAAGTCGACGGTGCGTCCCTGGCCGTCGGTCAGACGACCTTCGTCCAGTATCTGCAGGAAGACGTTGAACACATCCGGGTGCGCCTTCTCCACCTCGTCAAAGAGGATGACCGAGTACGGCTTGCGCCGCACCTGCTCGGTGAGCTGGCCGCCTTCCTCGTAGCCGACGTATCCCGGCGGCGCGCCGATCAGGCGCGCGACCGAATGCCGCTCGCCGTACTCCGACATGTCGATGCGGATGAGGTGGTCGGCCGAGTCGAACAGGAACTCGGCGAGCGCCTTGCAGAGCTCGGTCTTGCCGACCCCCGTGGGCCCGAGGAACAAAAAGCTGCCGTACGGGCGGTTCGGATCCGCCAAGCCCGAGCGCGAACGCCGGATGGCGTCGGAGACGAGGCGCACCGCCTCGTCCTGGCCGACGACACGCCGGTGCAGGTACTCCTCCATCTTGATCAGCTTCTCGCGCTCGCCCTGCATCATCTTCGACACCGGGATGCCGGTCATGCGCGAGACCACCTCGGCAATTTCGTCGGCGCCGACCTGCGTGCGCAGGAGCTTCGGCTTGGCGCTCTTCTTGTCCGCCTTCTCCGCCTGCTTGAGTTGCGCCTCGAGCTGCGGCAGCCGGCCGTACTGGATCTCCGACATCTTCTGCCAGTCGCCCTTGCGCTTGGCGTCGTCCATCTGCAGGCGCAGCTTCTCGATCTCTTCCTTGATCGCCTGGCTGCCCTGCACCGTCGCCTTCTCCGCCTTCCACTCTTCCTCGAGGTCGGCGTATTCCTTCTCCAGCCGCTTGATCTCCTGCTCGATCAGCTTCAGGCGCTGCTGCGAAGCCTCGTCCTTTTCCTTGCGCACGGCCTCGCGCTCGATGCGTAGCTGAATCAGCCGGCGCTCGAGCCGGTCCATGGCCTCCGGCTTGGAATCGATTTCCATCTTGATGCGCGCCCCGGCCTCGTCGATCAGATCGATCGCCTTGTCCGGCAGGAAGCGGTCGGTGATGTAGCGGTGCGAGAGCTCCGCGGCGGCCACGATCGCCGGATCGGTGATCTCGACGCCGTGGTGCACCTCGTAGCGCTCCTGCAGCCCGCGCAGGATGGCGATGGTCGCCTCCACGCTCGGCTCCTCGACCAGCACCTTCTGGAAGCGCCGCTCGAGCGCCGCGTCCTTCTCGATGTTCTTGCGGTACTCGTCCAGCGTGGTGGCGCCGATGCAGTGCAGCTCGCCGCGCGCGAGCGCGGGCTTGAGCATGTTGCCGGCGTCGATCGCGCCCTCGGCCTTGCCGGCGCCGACCAGCGTGTGGATCTCGTCGATGAAGATGATGGTGCTGCCCTCGTCCTTCGCCAGCTCTTTGAGGACAGCCTTCAGCCGCTCTTCGAACTCGCCGCGATATTTCGCACCGGCCAGGAGCGACGCCAGGTCGAGCACCAGGAGGCGCTTGTTCTTCAGCGTCTCGGGCACCTCCTCATTGACGATGCGCTGCGCGAGTCCTTCGACGATGGCGGTCTTGCCGACGCCGGGCTCGCCGATCAGCACGGGGTTGTTCTTGGTGCGCCGCTGCAGGATCTGGATACAGCGCCGGATCTCGTCGTCGCGCCCGATCACCGGATCGAGCTTGCCTTCGCGTGCGCGCTGGGTGAGGTCGAGCGTGTATTTCGCGAGCGCCTGTCGCTGTGATTCGTCGGCCTGTCCCTGCACGCTTTCACCGCCGCGGACTTCCTCGATGGCCTTCTCGAGCGCCGCCTTGGTGACGCCCGCCTGCTTCATGAGCCGTCCGGTCTCGCCCTTGTCGCCTGCCGCGGCGAGCAGGAAAAGCTCCGAGGCGATGTACTGGTCGCCGCGTTTCTGCGCGTCCTTGTCGGCGACGTTGAGCAGGTTCGCGGTATCGCGGCCCATCAGTACTTCGCCCGGCGTCCCCTCCACCTTCGGCAGGCGCGCGACCTCATCGGCGACGGCTTTCTTCAGCGCATTCGGATTGCCGCCCGCCTTGCTGAGGAGCCCGCCGATCCCGGGGTCGTTCAGCAGCGCCGCGAGCAGGTGCGGCGGCTCGATGTACTGGTTGTCATTGCCCAGTGCCGCGCTCTGCGCCTCGGCGAGCGCCTCCTGCAGCTTGGTCGTAAACTTCTCGAATCGCATCTGGTTGATCCTATAGAGCCTTTCCGGGATTCCCTCATCGAAGATGGGGCCAAGGCCCCAGTATTCAAGGGAAAATCGCGCCCATGGAACGCCGCACCCGCTTTCACGTCGTCTATGTCGTCTTCGCCCTGCTGGCGATGATTTTCATCCAGGAGGCGTGGCAGCGCGCGCAGAGCGTAGAGGTCCTGCCTTACAGCGATTTCGAGAAGCTGCTGGCCGAAGGCAAGATCTCGGAAGTCATCGTCGACGACACGCACATCACCGGCAAGCTGAAGGCCCCGCAGGGCAGCAAGACGCTCGCCATCGCCAATCGCGTCGAGCCGCAGCTCGCCGAGCAGCTCAACAAGTACGACGTCAAGTACACCCGCGTGCACCAGAGCACGTTCGTGCGCGATCTGCTCTCCTGGGTCGTGCCCGCGCTCGTGTTCTTCGGCGTCTGGTACTTCCTCGCGCGCCGCGTGAGCCAGGGCGGCCTCGGCGGCGGCTTCATGAGCATCGGCAAGAGCCGCGCCAAGATCTACGTCGAGAGCAAGACCGGCGTCACCTTCGCCGACGTCGCCGGCGTCGATGAGGCGAAGGCCGAGCTGCAGGAGGTGGTCGAGTTCCTCAAGGACCCGAAAAAGTACGGCCGCCTGGGCGCGCGCGTGCCCAAGGGCGTGCTGCTCGTCGGGCCGCCCGGTACGGGAAAAACCCTCCTGGCGCGCGCCGTCGCCGGCGAGGCGGGCGTGTCCTTCTTCTCGATCTCGGGCTCCGAGTTCGTCGAGATGTTCGTCGGCGTGGGCGCCGCGCGGGTGCGCGACCTCTTCGAGCAGGCGCGCGCCAAGGCGCCGGCGATCATCTTCATCGACGAGCTCGACGCGCTCGGCCGCGCGCGCGGCGCCGGACCGTACGGCGGGCACGACGAGAAGGAGCAGACGCTGAACCAGCTGCTCGTCGAGCTGGATGGCTTCGACCCGATGACGGGGCTGGTGCTGCTCGCCGCGACCAACCGGCCCGAGATCCTCGATCCGGCGCTGCTGCGCGCCGGGCGCTTCGATCGACAGGTGCTGGTCGATCGGCCCGACAAGCGCGGCCGCCTCGCGATCCTGCAGGTGCATGTGCGCAAGGTGCAATTGGCGCCGGGCGTCGAGCTCGAGCAGGTGGCGGCGCTGACACCCGGGTTCTCGGGTGCCGACCTCGCGAACCTGGTGAACGAAGCAGCATTGCTCGCGACCCGACGCGGCGGCGATTCGGTGACGCTGGACGATTTCACTCAGGCGGTGGAGCGCATCGTCGCGGGACTGGAGAAGAAAAACCGCGTGCTGAACGCGCACGAGCGACGCATCGTCGCGCACCACGAGCTGGGCCATGCGCTGGTGGCGATGGCGCTTCCCGGCAGCGATCCCGTGCACAAGGTGTCGATCATCCCGCGCGGCGTTGGAGCGCTGGGCTACACGATCCAGCGTCCCACGGAGGACCGCTTCCTCATGACGCGCGAGGAGCTCGACAACAAGATGGCGGTGCTGCTCGGCGGCCGCGCCGCGGAGGACGTGATCTTCGGCCACCTCTCCACCGGCGCGGCGGACGATCTCGCCAAGGTGACCGACATCGCGCGCAGCATGGTGATGCGCTACGCCATGGTCGAAAGCATGGGTCACGTCGCCTACGAGGAAGAGCGCGCGCCGTTCCTCGGCGGGCTGCCCCAAGGCCATCGCGAGTACAGCGAGGAAACCGCGCGCGAGATCGACGTCGCGGTGCGCGGCATCGTCGAGCGCGCCTATGCCAAGGCGATCGGCGTCCTGCGCCGGCATCGCGCGGCGCTCGAGACCTGGGCGCAGAAGCTGCTGGAGAAGGAGACGCTCGCCGAAGGCGAGCTCGCGGAGCTGCGCCAGCAAGTGGCCCCGGCCGCGTGATCCGGGGGCTCGCGGCTGGCGCGCTGCTTGCGGCCTGGCTCGTGGCCGGCCTCGTCGGCCACGATCCGTGGAAGCCCGACGAAGCCTACACCTTCGGCCTCGTCTATCACATCCTGCAGCACAACGACTGGCTCGTGCCGACGCTCGCGGGCGAGCCGTTCGTCGAGAAGCCGCCGCTCTTCTACTGGACGGCCGCGCTTTTCGCCAACGCGCTCGGCGGCGTGCTGCCGCTGCACGATGCCGCGCGCCTGGCAACGGGCTTTTACGTGGCGCTCACCCTCGCCTTCACCTACCTCACGGCGAAGGACTGGTGCCAGTCGCCGATCGCTGCCGTGCTGGTCCTCGCCGGGTGTTTGGGTTACCTGCAGCACGCGCATCAGCTCATCACCGATAACTCGCTGATGGCCGGCATCGCGCTCGGCCTGTACGGCCTCGCGCGCGCCTCGGGGCTCGCGCTTGGCACCGGCGCGGGCATCGCTTTCCTGTCGAAGGGCCTGCTCGGCCCGGGCGTGCTCGCGCTGATCGCAATACTGCTGCCGCTCTTCCGCGAATGGCGCACGCCCGCGTACCTGCGCAGCCTGCTCGTGGCGCTGCTCGCTTTTCTGCCGTGGGCGCTCATCTGGCCGGGGCTCCTTTACCACGAGTCGCGCGCGCTCTTCGACGAATGGTTCTGGCGCAACAACATCGCCCGCTTCACCGGCGAAGCGGGATTGGGCGGCGTGCTTGACCATGCTCACTATGCAAAGGCACTCGCCTGGTTCGCGCTCCCCGCCTGGCCGCTCGCACTGTGGGCGCTCTGGCGCGACCGCTTCGCCTCGCCGCTCGTGCAGCTCTCGAGCGTCGCGTTCATCGTGATGCTCGCCGTGCTGAGCGCCGCGTCCTCGGCACGCACGCTCTACGGCCTGCCGCTGCTCGTGCCGCTCGCGCTCCTCGCCGCGGTAGGCCTCGAATCCGTGCCGGGCTGGCTGGCGCGGCCGCTCGATCTCGTCGCCGTCGCAGGCGGCGCCGTCCTCGGCCTTGCGTTGTGGCTCGGCTGGCTCGCGTTCCTCGCCGGCTGGCAGCCGTCTGCGCTCGAAGCCGAGGCACCGGGCTTTGTGCCGCAGTTCGATCCGATCGCCACCGGCGCCGCGGTCGTGATCACACTGCTCTGGCTGATATCGCTACGGCTTTCATTGCCGGCGCGCTGGCTTGCGAGCGTCGCGCTCGTCTGGGGACTGGCGATGACGCTATGGCTGCCGTGGCTCGACTATGCGAAAAGCTACCGCGGCGTGATCGCCGACATGCAACGCGCGCTGCCGAAAGGGCAATGCGTGAGCGGGCGCAATCTCACCGAGCCACAGCGCGCCATGTTCCATTACTTCGCCGGGATCGAGGCCACGACGCGCGACTGTCCGCTGCTGGTGATTCACACCTCGACCGTGCAGGCACCCGCGCCCGGCGAAGGCTGGCAGCTGCGCTGGCGCGGCACGCGGCCGGGCGACGGCAAGGAGTTCTTCTGGCTGTACGAGCGCACGCGCGCGCTCGCGGCGGGCTGAATTACGACCCGGGGTCGGAATTCGGCTTGTCGAGCGCGACGCGGCGCGCGGGATCGTGCTCCATGCCGTCGTAGGTGATGAGGTCGAAGCTGCCGTCGTAGGACAGGATGCGCGCGGGATAGCCCATCACCACGGCCCGCGGCGGCACGGAGCGCGTCACTACGGAGCCGGGGAAGATGTACGCATCGTCGCCCACCGTGACCTTGCCGACGATCATCGCGCCCGCGCCGATGAACACGCGGTTGCCGATCGTCGGACGCCCGCGCTCGGCGCCGCGGCCGGCGATGCCGAGGGTCACGTTCTGCTCGATGGTGCAGTTCTCGCCGATCGAGCCGCGGCCGAGGATGATGGCGCCGAAGGAAGGCAGGTAGAGGCCGCCGCCGATCTCGGCATCGCGCGGCAGGCAGATGCCGGTGACGATCTCCATCAGCTTCTGCGCCACCGCGGCAAGCGTCTTCGCCGCCGCACGCAGCACGCCGCGCGGCATCCACTCGACGAGCGCGTGGCAGCTCCGGTAGACCGCGCTCGCCCACATCCCCTGCGTAAGAAACAGCGTCGCGAGCAGGCCGCGCCCGGCGACGCGATAGCGCCGGTAATCAAGGTAAAGCAGCCGGCACCACTCGGGCAGCCAGACGTGGCGCCGCGCCGGGCGCTTGCCGAGCGTGCTGACGCCGATCGTCATCCTTCCGCGGCGCTCTGCGACTGCGCCAGGATTGCGCGTACTTCCCCCGCCATGTCGGCATGGGTCTCGACCGCCGCATAGGCCGGGTTCTTGGCGAGCTGGCGCGCGATGCCCTCCCCCTGTCCGTGCCCCACCTCGAGCCCGAGCCAGCCGCGCGGGCGCAGGAAGCGCGGCGCCTGGCGCAGGATCTTCATCAGCACGCTCACGCCGTACACGCCGCCGTTGAAGGCGGCTTGCGGCTCGTGGCGCGCGATCTCCGGATGCAGCTCCTTCAGCTTCGCGCTCGAGATGTACGGCGGATTGCAGCTCAGGAAATCGCAGCGGCCGACGAATTGCTCGTCTTCGAACGGCGCGAGCAGGTCGCCCAGCCGCATCGAAACGCGTGCGCCGAGCCCGAGGAAGTCGACATTGCGCTGCGCGAGCGCCACCGCCTCGTTCAGCAGGTCAGAGGCGTAGACGCGCGCGTGCGGCTCGTAATAGGCGTAAGCGAGCGCCAGGTTGCCGCTGCCGGTACAGACATCGACCACGGTAACCGCACCGCGCTCGCGCGCCATGCAGCCGATCTTCGCGAGCGCAGCGCGGCCGAGAATCTCGGTCTCCTTGCGCGGGATCAGCGCCTCGGGCCCCGCCAGCATCTCCAGGCCGAGGAACGTCTGGCGCTCGGTGAGATGCGCGAGCGGCACGCCCTGCTTCCGGCGCTCGATCAGCGCGCGCAGCCGCTCGTAGCTTTCCTTGTCGAGCGCCGGCAGCGGCGCGCACAGCGCGCGTTCGACCGACACCGGCTCGCCGCACGCGGTGGCCCAGAGCGCGCACAGCACGCCCTCGGCTGTCTCTTCGGGCTTATCGGCTAGCGGCGTCCAGAAGCACCGGACCTCCTGCAGGAGGTCCTGATAAGTCTCATGATGTGCGGCTGCAACAGGCGGCACGATCCCGGCATTTAAAAGCGCCGGCAATATCGCCTCTAGCGTGCCCGCCAGGAGCGCTTAGTCCGGACGGCTTAGCGCTCGCCTTGCTTCCACCTTTCGGCCGCCTCGTCGTCGGCCGCACGCGACTCTACCCACGTTGCGCCCCCCGCGCGATGCTCCTTCTTCCAGAAGGGGGCGCGCGTTTTAAGGTAATCCATGATGAACTCGCACGCGGCAAAGGCGTCGCCGCGATGCGCGCTCGCCACCGCTACCAGCACGATTTGGTCGTTGGGCTGCAGGTCCCCATAGCGGTGAATCACCGTGCAGTCCATCACCTGCCAGCGCTTCGCCGCCTCGTCCACGATCTTGCGGATCTCGCGCTCGGTCATCCCCGGATAGTGCTCGAGCGTCATGCGCACGTCGCGCACCAGGCCCACGAAGCTCGCCACCGCGCCGACCTTGTCGCTCCGCGAAATGGCGCGCACCTCGGCGCCGAGGTCGAAGTCTTCGCGCTGGACCGCGACCTTCATCCGCCGGTCACCGGTGGGAAGAACGCCACTTCATCGCCAGCCTTGATGCGCGCCTCGGGTTGCACCATGTCCTGATTGACCGCCGCCCGCACCGGGCGGTTCGGTGCAAACACGTTCGCCCATGCGCCGCCGCGCGCGCGCAGATGATCGCGCAGCGCTGTCACCGTGTTCACGTTCGCGGGCAGCTCGAGCTCCTCGGCCGGCCGGCCGAGCTGCTCGCGCAGCGCGGCGAAGAAAAGCAGTTTCACCTTCACCGGTAGAGCTCGCTGTAAGGCAGGAAGCGCACGCTCTCGCCCTTGCGGATGGCATGTGCGGCCGGATTGTCGATCAGCCCATCCGCCCACGCGGTGGAGGTGAGCACGGCCGAGTCCTGCGTCGGGTAGAGCTCGAGGCCGCCTTCGCGGTTCCAGCGCGCGCGCAGGAACTCGCGGCGCGAGTCGGGCTCGGGCCAGTCGAAGTCGGCGCGCGCGGCGATCGCGCGCGGCGCGATGTCGGTGATTCCCTGCGTCTTGAGCAGGAACGGGCGCACGAAGATGAGAAAGGTGACGAAGCTCGATACCGGGTTGCCCGGCAGCCCGATGAAGAACGCGCTGCCCACATTACCGAAGGCGAGCGGCCGCCCCGGCTTCATCGCGATGCGCCACATGAGCAACCGGCCTTCCGCTTCCACCGCCGGTTTCACGAAGTCGCCTTCGCCCACGGACACGCCGCCGGAAGTCACGACGACGTCGCACTCGCGCGCGGCTCGCCGCAGGACCTCGCGCGTTGCTTCCAAGCTGTCGGGGACGATACCGTAGTCGCGCACCTCGCAATCGAACGCCGCCGCGAGGCCGCGCAGCGTGAAGCGGTTCGAGTTGTAGATGCGTCCCGGCGCAAGCGGCTCGCCCGGCATCACCAGCTCGTCACCGGTGAAGAACAGGCCGAGGCGCAGACGCCGATACACCGGCAGCGTGCGGATGCCGACGGACGCGGCGAGCCCGGTGTCCTGCGGCGCGAGGCGCTTGCCCGCCGGCAGGATCTCGGCGCCTTTGCCGATGTCGCTCGCCACGCGCCGGATCCATTCGCCGGGCTTGGGCAGCCGCTTGAGCGTCACGCGCTCGCCATCCACCGTGGTGTGCTCCTGCATCACGACCGCGTCGGCGCCTGGCGGGATGGGCGCACCGGTGAAGATGCGTGCCGCGGTGCCAACCTCGAGCGGCTTGCCGACACTGCCGGCCATGATGCGCTGCGCGACGCGCAGCGGTTCTTGAGCGTCGGCGACGCGCACGGCGTAGCCATCCATCGCGCTGTTGTCGAGCGGCGGCACATCCATGGTCGAGCGCTGCGCCTGCGCCAGCACGCGGCCGGTCGCTTCGAGCGTCGGCACCTCTTCGACGCCAGTAACAGGCCTGGAGCGCGAGAGCATCTGCGCGAGCGCGTCGTCGACCGAGAGCAAACCCTGATTCATTGCAAGCGCAGGTGGGCGAGGATAAACGACGCGATCGACGCGTCGTCGTTGAGGTCGAGCAGCGGCAGGCGGGTCTCCACCCTGGTGTCGCTCGCCACGGCGACGATGTGGGGGTCGTTCGGGTGCAGGAGCGGCTCGCCGGTCACGCGGCGCCAGACTTCGAGCTTCGCGATCGGCGCGTGCTTGAAGCCCTCGACGATCACGAGGTCGCAGGGCGAGAGCCGCGCGAGCTGCGCGTCGAACGAGGGTTCGGCGGCGCCGCGCAGCTCGTGCATCAGCACCCAGCGGCGCGAGGACGTGACCAGCACTTCCGCGGCACCGGCGTGGCGGTGGCGGTAGGAGTCCTTGCCCGGCTGGTCGACGTCGAACGTATGGTGCGCATGCTTGATGAGCGAGACGCGCAGTCCCGCGCCGGCGAAGCGCGGGATGAGCTTCTCGATGAGCGTGGTCTTGCCGCTGCCTGACCAGCCGGCGAAGCCGAAGACTTTCATACGAAAAGCATTTTCGCACCGGCCACGGCCAGCACGACGGCGAGCATACGCCGGATGAACGGATTGGCGAAACGCTGGCTGCCATATTCGGCGCCGAGCCAGCCGCCGATGAGGACCGCTACCGCGAGCATCCAGATCTGCGCGGGCAGCGACGCTGCCTGCACGGCGAAACCGCCGGCGAGGCCAGCGATCGAATTGACCAGGATGAAGGGCGCCGCGACCGCCGAAGTCTGCTTGGTGCCCGCCCAGCCGGTGAGCAGCAGCAATGGGCTGAGGAAGATGCCGCCGCCGACGCCGGTGAGCCCGGAAAGGAAGCCGAGCAGCGCGCCGACGGCCATTGCAAGAGCAAGCGGCGGTTCGTGCACGTCGCGCATTTCCTCGCCGGCGCGCGCGCTGCGCCAGAGCTGCCATGCCGCGTAGATCAGCACGACGCCGACCAGGGTCTTGTACGCGTGGCCTGGCAGCGTGATGGCGCCGCCAACGAATGCGAGCGGTACCGAGACCACAGCGAACGGCCAGAACAGCCGCCACCTGAAGTAACCCGCGCGCTTGAACTTGTAGGTCGCGATTGCCGACACCAGCAGGTTGAGGGCCAGGGCGATCGGGCGCATCTCGGCGGGCGCGATGCCGGCGAGCGCCATCGCCGCGATGTAGGCGGAAGCGCCGCCGTGCCCGACCGAAGCGTACGCAAAGGCGGCGACCAGCATGCCTGCAGCGAGAGCCGCAATGACGGGCGCGTCCAAGCCACGTTATATACCACGGAATATAACGGCGATCAGCGCCGCAGCTCGCGGTCGAAGCGCCGCAACTCCGCGGCGATCGCGCGCGATGCTTTGCTCTCCATGGCGCGGTAGGCGGCAACCATGCGACGACCAAACGGCGTGACCTGCGCGCCGCCGCCGCGCTGCCCACCGATCGCCGTGCTCACGATCGGCTCGCGAAAGTCGTGGTTGAGCGCTTCGACCAGCTGCCACGCCCGGCGATACGACATCCCCATGGCGCGCGCTGCCGCGGAGATCGACCCGGTCTCGGCGATGCGCTCGACGAGCTCCGCCTTGCCGGGCCCCATGGCCGCCGCGCGCTTGCCCAGCACGCGCAGCGTGAGGCCCTTGTACCGCGACATTCAGTTGCCGTCGTTCGGGAAGAACAGCTGCTCGCCGTTGATGCGGTAGGCTGCGATCGCGTCCTGGCCGTCCGGCGAAATCAGCCAGTCGACGAATGCCTGTCCCGGCTTCGCCTTGACGTTCGGATGCTTCTGCGGGTTGACCAGCATCACCCCATACTGGTTGAAAAGGCGCCGGTCGCCCTGGACCACGATCGCCAGCTCAGCGCGATTCTTGAACGAGAGCCACGTGCCACGGTCGGACAGGATGTAGGCATTCATGCCGGCGGCGGTGTTGAGCGCCGGTCCCATGCCCTGACCCGTATCGCGATACCACGGCCCCTTCTCTTTCGCGATGTCGATCCCGGCGAGCTTCCAGATCTCGAGCTCGGCGAAGTGCGTACCGCTGCGGTCGCCGCGCGACACGAACGGTGCCTGCACCTCCTTGATCCTGCGGAAGGCGGTGGCGACGTCCTTCATTCCCGCGACATGCGCCGGATCGCTCTTCGGGCCGATCAGCACGAAATCGTTGTA
>DASSLQ010000226.1:0-9598 GCA_035689325.1 Burkholderiales bacterium
GCTCCAGTTCGGCGACCAGGCGCCGCATGACTTCGGCGGCGGGCGCGATGTCGTGCACGAGCCCCGCGCTCTGCCCCGCCTCGACCTTGCCCCATTCGACATCGCCGCGCAGAGCCGCCTGCTTCAGCGAGTATTTCTGGAAGAGCGCCTCCAACTCTTCTTTGCCCGCGCCGGCGCGCTCGGCCGCTTCGTATTTCGCGCTGAACGCGTTCTTGAGCTGTCGGATCGGGTGCGTGCCGCGCGCGACGAGCGTCGTCTGGTCCACTTCCGCGTCGAGCACCGCGCGTTTGTAGTTGTCGTGCACGCTCGCCTCGGGCGTGGCGATGAAGCGCGTGCCGAGTTGCACGGCGTCGGCGCCGAGCGCGAGCATCGCGGCGATGCCCGCGCCGTCGGCGATGCCGCCGCTCGCGATCACCGGCAGCTTCGTCTCCTGCAGCACGCGGCGCACCAGCACCAGCGTGCCGACTTCAGAGGGCGGCGGATGCCCGCCCGCCTCCGCGCCGTCGACCACCAGCGCATCGGCGCCCGCGCTTTCCGCCTTGCGCGCATGCTCCACCGACGCGACGACATGGAACCATTTCGTACCGACGGCGCGAAACCGCGCGAGGTGCTCGCGCGGGCCGCCCTGCGAGGCGACCATTACCGGGATACGCGCTTCATGCGCGATGTCGAGCATCTCGCGCGCCTTGGGGCTGTTGAGTGGAATGTTCACGCCATACGGCTTTGCCGTTCCGGCGCGGATCTCGCCCAGAATGCGCCGGAAGTCGTCGATGCGCAGCGGCCCCGCGGCGAGCACGCCCATGCCGCCCGCATTGGACACCGCGATGACGAGCGCGGAGTTCGACGACGCCCAGCTCATGGCCGCCTGCAAGATCGGGTACTCGATGCCCAGCAACTCGGTGATACGCGTCTTCATCGACCCACCTTTTCGCGCTGGATGAATTCGCGCGCGCGCCCCGCGAGCTTGGCGAGCGCGCGATCGAACACCTGGTGCTCCGCCTTCGACAGGCAGCCGCGGAACGCGGCGTCGCGTTGCGCCGCGGCGCGGATCAGCCCCTGATAGCTGCGCTCGCCGGGCTTGCTCAGCGTGAGGCGCACGCCGCGTCCGTCGCCCGGATGCGCCGCGCGCAGCACGATGCGGCGCTTCGCGAGGCCCGTGACGACGCGGCTCATCTGGCCCTTGTCGATGCCGGCGGCGTTCGCGAGCTGCACGAGAGACATCGGCTCGTCTGCAGCTCCCAGCAGCGCGATGGTGCGCCATTCCCAGAGGCTCACGCCGAACTCGCGCCGGTAGCGCAGCTCCGCCCCGCGGGAGAGCAGGTTCGCCAAGCGGTGCAGCTTGTACGAGAGCAGGTCCTGGATCTCAGTCATCGAAGAACGGCGTCTCGCCCTCTCCGCGCAGGCGGATGTCGAAGCGCCAGCCAGTGGAACTCTTCTTCGCCACCAGCAGCGCGCGCCGCGCCGCCGGCACGGCGTCGAGCACCGGATCGGCGCCGGGCTCGAAGTACATCACCGTCTGCAGGTGGCGCATCAGCCCCGAGTAGAGCAGCAGGAAGTTGATGTGCGCGAGCCGGCCTTCGATGGCAGCGGGCTTGATGGTGCGAAAGCGGTACCTCCCCTCCGCATCGGTCGCAGCGCGGCCCCAGCCGGAGAAATCCGGCGCGTCGTAGCGGCCGCGGCTGTCCGCCTGCCAGATCTCGAGCACGACATTGTCGAGCGGCTGGCCGTCGAGCTGCGTGATGCGGCCGCTGATTTCGATCGCCTCGCCCGGCGCGCGCTTGCCATCCACGTTGGTGAGGTCGTTGGCCCCCTGCGCAAACTCGCGCGGGAAGAACGGCCCGAGCGTCATCTCGCCGGTCGGAATGAGCTTCACAGGAGTTGTGGCGTGGCGGCGCGGCCGCGCACCACGAGCTGGTATTCGTAGACGAGTGCATTCGCCGGCCCCCGTTCGGTCGGCATGAGACGCGCGATCGAGCGGCCGCGCGCCGCCGGGTCCTTGATGGCGTTGAGGATGTAGTCGGTCTCGTTCAGCGGCTCGCCCGGGAAGAACATCTGCGTCACGAGGCGCGAGAGCCAGACGCGCCCCCAGACCGAAAAGTGGATGTGCGGCGGCCGCCACCAGCCGCGCGCCTCCGGCACCGGATAGGCGCCGGGCTTGATGGTGCGCAGCTCGATGAGCCCGCTGTCGCCCGCGACAAGACGCGCGGCGCCGTAGAAGTTCGGATCGGCCGGCGCGTCGTGGGTGTCGTTCGGATGGATGTACTTGCCGGCGGCGTTGCAGTGCCAGACCTCGACCAGCGCGCCGGCGACCGGCGCGCCGTCTTCGTCGACGACACGCGTGCGCAGATGAATGAGCTGGCCGAGCGCGCGCTTCGCGCCGTGGCCGGCGAGGTCGCCGCGCACCGGCGCGAGGCGCCGGCCGAGGTCCGCCGGGCCGCTGAGCTCCGAGCGCGTCTGCGGCCGGCGCACCAGCGGCTCGGCCGGCCAGCGTTGCGTGGTCTGCGCGTACCCGGCGACGACGCCTTCGGCCTGCGTGGCGGGATCTCTGCGCGTGAGCATCGTTGACACGGTAAAGGAGGTGGTTGATAGTGTCAACGATGGACGCGGTGACACTCTGCGAGTGTTTCGCACGCGACGGGCTGCAGCATGAGGCGGCCTTCGTGCCGACCGCGGCGAAGCGCGCGCTGGTCGAGCGCTTCGCGCGGCTCGGCTTCGCGCGCGTCGAGGCAACGTCCTATTCCAATCCGAAGGTGGTGCCGCAGTTCGCCGATGCCTCGGAGCTCCTGCGCTCGCTCGAGCGCCAGGCCGGCGTCTACTACAAGGCGACCTGCGCCAACCTGCGTGCGGTCGAGCGGGCGTTCGCCGATCTCGGTGCCGGCTACGGCGCGAACGAAATCAGCCTGCTCGTGTCCGCCACGGAAGCGCACTCGCAGCGCAACCTGAACCGCTCGCGCGCCGAGCAATGGCAGAACATCGCCGACATGGCGCGCGCGGCGCAGGGACGCTTCCGGCTCATCGGCACGGTGTCCGTCGCCTTCGGCTGCCCGTTCGAGGGCAAGGTGGATCCGGGCGTCGTGGCGGAGGATGTGGAGCGGTTCCATGAGCTCGGCGTCGAGCACGTCGCGCTCGGCGACACCATCGGCACGGCGACACCGCAGAGCGTGCGCGCGCTCTTCCAGCGGGTGAAGCGCGGCGTGCCGATCGCGCACTTCCACGACACGCGCGGCACGGGCCTCGTGAACTGCGTGGCGGCGTACGACGCGGGCGTGCGCTGGTTCGACAGCGCCTTCGGCGGCGTCGGCGGCCATCCGGCGAAGCTCAAGTACGGCGAGGGGCACACGGGGAACGTGGCGACCGAGGATCTGGTGAACCTCTTCGAATCGATGGGCATAGCCACCGACATCGATGTCGACGCTCTGCTCGCCACCGCGGAATTCTGCGAGCGGACGCTCGGCCGCGAGCTCTACGGCCGCGTGACGCGCAGCGGGCTCAATCCGCTCTTGCGACAGTGAAGGCGCATTTCGTCCACGTACATTCCATGCGCCTAGCCACCGGCGAGGAGGCGCTGATCGCGCGCGTCGTGGCGCCCGGCGGGCGCGTCGGCTACGGCTTCAGCTTCCGGCTCGATGCGACCGAGGCGCGGCACATGGCGGAATGGGCGGCGGGCGTGCGCGCCGAGCGGCCGGCGTACGAAAGCCGGCTCGACCACGCCTGGGAACGCGCCTGGCTCTCGGACGAGGAAATCGAGTGGCAAACCGAGCCCGCGTTTTCTAAGATTCGCTGGCAACCCGAGTGAGGAGAACCTAATGGGCAAGACAGTGAGCTACAAGCGGCCGGACGGGAAAAGCGTGAACGGCTATCTCGCCGAGCCAGCGGCAAGCGCAAAGGCGCCTGGCATGGTGGTGATCCAGGAGTGGTGGGGCCTCAACGACCAGATCAGGGGCGTGGCGGACAAGCTGGCGAAGGCGGGCTACCGCGCGCTCGTGCCGGACCTCTATCGCGGCAAGACGGCGCTCGACGCGAAGGAGGCGACGCATCTGATGAACGGCCTCAATTTCGGCGACGCCGCCGGACAGGACATCCGCGGCGCCGTGCAGTACCTCAAGCAGGCGAGCCCGAAAGTCGGCGTCACCGGGTTCTGCATGGGCGGCGCGCTCACCGTCCTATCGGCCGTCAACGTGCCGGAGATGGACACGGGCGTGATCTGGTACGGCTATCCGCCGCTCGAGTACGTCGATGCGAAGAAGATCAAGGCGCCGCTGCTCGGCCACTGGGCGATGCAGGACCAGGCGTTCGCGATCGGCGGCGTCGACGCGCTCGAGAAGAAGCTACGCGAGGCGAACGTGAAGTTCGAGTTCCACCGCTACAACTGCAAGCACGCTTTCGCCAACGAGACCGCCGACCAGAAGAAGCTGGACATGCTGAAGTACGACCCGAAGGCCGCAGACCTCGCGTGGCAGCGAACAATGGACTTCCTCGCCAAACAGCTCAGATAGGAATTCGGGGACGCAGCCCGAATCAGATCGGGCTCCGTCCCCGAATTCATTGCTTTGGAATCCCGGCGCGCTCGACCACGCGCGTCCAGCGCTTCGTTTCCGAGGCGTAGAAGTCTTTCAGCTCCTCGGGCGTGCTGGCGCGGCCCTCGACGCCGAGCTCGGCGAAGCGCTTCTGGACATCCGGGGCGGCGAGCGCCTTGATCAGCGCGCTGCGCACCTTGTCGATCACCGGCCGCGGCGCCTTCGCGGGGGCGGCGAGCGCGTTCCACGAAGCGACGTCGTAACCCGGCACCCCCGCCTCGATCACGGTCGGCACGTCGGCGAGGCCGGGGAAGCGCTTCGCCGCCGTTACCGCGAGCGCCCGCAGCTGGCCCGACTTGATGGCAGACAAGAGCGGCGCGATGAAATCGAAAGCGATGTCGACGTTGCCGTTGCGCACCGAGACGATCACTTCGCCGGTGGTCTTGTGCGGCACGACCAGCGCTTGGATGCCCGCAGTGGAGAGAAAGAGCTCGCCCGCGAGATGCTGCGTGCCGCCCGGCGAGATCGTGCCGACGTTGAGCTTGCCGGGATTCGCCTTGGCGGTGGTGATGACGTCGCGCAGCGTGTGGAGCTTTGACTGCGCGCCGGTGACGACCACCATGCTGAAGTAGCTGACGGTGGAGATCATGGCGAAGTCGTTCGCCGGGTCGTACGGCAGCGACTTGAACAGCGCCTGGCTCACGGCATTGCCGTTGGTGAGCAGCAGCAACGTGTGCCCGTCGGGGTCGGCGTGGGCCACGGTCTCGGCCGCGCGAATACCGCCCGCGCCCGGCATGTTCTCGACCACGATCGGCTGGCCGAGCTCGTCGCCAAGCTTCGGCGCGATGGTGCGCGTGGTGATGTCGGCGACGCCGCCGGGGCCGAACGGCAGCACGACGTGGACCGGCTTCGTCGGATACGTCTGCGCGAACGCAAGCGCCGGCAATAAAGCGAGCGTTGCCAGAACCTTCTTCATCAGAGCTTTCCTCCTCCATAACGCGCCGTCTGCAAGCCAGCGCGGCGCTATTGATTGAGCTTCAGCCGCCTACCGGAGTAATTGCTCCACCGTGAAGCGCTGGGGAATCAGGCGCTGCTTATACGCGCAGTCGATCGCGAGCTCGAGATCGTGACGCGTCGCCTCGAGACCGTGCGGCAGGTTCGGCGGATTGCCCGCGGCCGTCTTGCTCTCGACCAGCATGCGGAACACCTCGTCGGCCGCCATCTGCGGCACGGTGTTCTTCACCACCACGAGGTGGTTGAGCTGGATGGCGCCGTGCTTCTCGCCCCAGCGCTTGCCGGCCGCCTCCGGGTCGCGGATGACGGGCTTGAGCTGCGGGTCGGTCGGGATCGCGCCGAGGATCGCGGCGTCGATCTCGCCCGCCTTGAGCATCGCCGTGATCTCCTTGCCGGCTGGCGCGCGCTCGACGTTCGGCGGATCGCGAAACTCGGCGACATGCGCCTCCTCGTACGTCACCCACTTGATGCGCGAGATGTCGACGCCGTGATCTTCAGCGAGGATCTGCCGGATCCACGCTCCGGTGGTGACGGAGTAGGAGCGCACGCCGACGCGTTTGCCGTGCAGATCTTCCGGCGTCACCGTGCCGCGCGCGGCGTTGTAGACGAGGAACGGGTGCTGGTAGCGCGCGAGCACCGTGAACGGCAGCAGGCGATAGGGCTTGGCATATGCCTTGGCGATGAGATAGGTGATGATCGCCATCTCCGCCACGTCGAACTCGAGATCGCGCACCACGCGCTTGAAGTGCTGCGCCGCGCCGCCCTTCACCTCGACGAAATTCAGCTTGTCGGTGCGCGTCTTGAACTGCCTGGTGACCTCTTGGTCACCCATCAGCGTCTTCAGCATGCGCGAATTCTAAAGCGGGAGGCCGGCGTACTGCTCGGCAAGCGCCCACTGCGCGTGGTGCGAGGATTGCAGGTACTCGAGCTCGTATTCCTGCGCGCGCCGGTCGAAATCGCTCGCGTCCGGAAAGAGGTGCAGCAGCATCGTGAGGTACCAGGAGACGCGCACCGCGGCCCAGACGCGCCGCAGCGCCACGCTGCTATAGGCATCGAGCTCTGCCATGGAGCCGTGGCGGTAGTACGAGATCAGCGCGCGCGCGAGGTAGTGGACATCGGAGACGGCGAGGTTCAGGCCCTTGGCGCCGGTCGGCGGCACGATATGCGCCGCGTCACCCGCCAGGAAAAGCCGCCCGTACTGCATCGGCTCTGCGACATAGCTCCTTAGCGGCGCGATCGACTTCTCGATCGACGGCCCCGCGACGATGCGCCGGGCCCACGAGCGCGGAAAGCGCGCCTTGATCTCTTGCCAGAAGCGCTCGTCCGGCCAGTCCTCGATGCGCGTGTCGAGCGGCACCTGGATGTAGTAGCGGCTGAGCGTCGGATTCCTCTGCGAGGCGAGCGCGAAGCCGCGCGGCGAATGGCAGTAGGCGATCTCCGGCAGCGGCGGCACCGGGGCAAGCACACCGAGCCACCCGAACGGATAGATCTTCTCGTACTCGCGCAGCACGCCCGGAGGAAAGCTCGAGCGCGACACGCCGTGGAAGCCGTCGCAGCCGGCGATGAAGTCGCAATCCAGGCGCCGCGCTTCGCCGTGCAGCGTGAAGCGCACATGCGGGCGCTTGGTATCGATGTCCGCCGGCTGCACGTCCGCCGCCTCGGTGATGAGCGCCGCGCGGCGGGCATCGGCGGCGGCGAAGAGATCCTCCTGCAGGTTGGTCTGCCCGTAGGCGACGAACTCCTTGCCGAGGTGCCGCTTGATGTCGATCAGCAACTCGCGCGCGCCCCAGACCGTCCAGACGCCGGCGTGGCGATGCCCTTCACGCTCGAGGCGTGCGGCGAGGCCGTGCTCGCGCAGCACATCGACGGTCCAGGGCTCCAGCACGCCGGCGCGGATGCGCGCGAGCACATGGCCGCGCGTGTGTCGCTCGAGCACCACGCTCTCGACACCATGGCGGTGCAGGATCTCGGCGAGCAGCAGCCCGGCAGGCCCGCCACCAATGATGGCGACCTGGGTACGCAAGTCAGCGCGCGCCGGGGACGCGGCGCGTCTTCAGGAACGCTTCCAGCGTCTCGCCGCGGAATGCCGCGACCATCTCCGGGTTCGAGACGCCTTTCGTGCGCGCGAGCTTCTCCAGGCAGAAGAAGCTCGCGCCGTACTCTTGCATCGCCTTCCAGTCGAGGCGCCGCACCATGTCGCGCTCGGGCTCACTGAGGTCCTTCATCGCCGCCTCGGGATCGCGCCGCAAGAGCTCGCGCGTCTCCTTGCGCGCCAAGCTGTGCAGGAAGCGGTTGAGTCGCAGGCCGCGCGCGCTGCGTTCGAGATCGAAGACGTACTTACTCAAAGAGCGCGACCGCCATCGCGGTGGTCATCGGCAGGTAGTAGTTGTCGTGCCGCCGGCGTGCGCCCTCGTTCAACGCGCCGCGCATGATCAGCCACATGATGATTTCCGCCCCCTCGTTGCCACCGAGGCGCATGAAGTCCTCGACGCTCATGCTGGCGAGACGCTCGGGATCGCGGTCGATGAGCTCGAGGAACTCGCGGTCCCACTGCTCGTTGTTGTAGCCGGCGCGCTCGCCGATCATCTGGTGCGAGAGTCCCCCCGTGCCGACCATCGCGATCTTGAGATCCTCCGGATAGCTTTCGATTGCACGCCGGATCGCTCTTCCGAGCTTGTAGCAGCGACGCGGCGTCGGCAGCGGATGCTGGAGCACGTTGACCACCAGCGGGATCACCGCGCCCGGCCAGTCGGGCTTCGATGGCCACATCATGGTGAGCGGCGAATGCAGGCCGTGGTCGAGCGGCAGGTCCTGGAACACCGAGATATCGAACTCCTCGGCGACGAGCGAGCGCGCGATGTGGCGCGCCATGGCTGCGTGGCCCTTCAGGCGCGGGATCGGCCGCTCGCCCAGGCCCTCGTCGGCGATGCGGTACTCCTCGCTGACGCCGAGCGCGAATGTCGGGTAGTGATCAAAGAAGAACGTCGTGGCGTGGTCGTTGAAGCAGAAGAAGAGCACGTCGGGCTTCTTCTCCGCGAGCCACTTCACCACCGGCTCGTAGCCGCGAAACAGCGGCGCCCAGTCCGGATCATTCTGCTTGCCCTTGTCGAAGGCCATCGCGATCGTGGGAACGTGCGAGGTGCCAATGCCACCGATGATGCGGGCCATGCCTAGCGTCCTTTCTTCGCCGACTGCACCACGCCCTTGAAGAAGTCGTAGATACCGGTCTCGCTCATGTTGCGCGCGTCGGCCAGCTCGCCAAGCCGCGTGGCGTAGAGCACCTTGTTCTCGGGCGAAAGCACCACCGCGGCCGGAATGCCTTTCTTTATCGGGTTGCCGTAGGCGGCGGCGACGTCGAGGTTCTTGTCGAAGTTGCCGACGTCGATCTTCACCACTTTGAACTCGCGCTTAACCAGCTCGGCGTTCTTGCCGGTGCTGAGCGCCTGGTCGAGCGCGCGGCAGTCGGCGCACCAGTTCGCGCCGAAGATGACGAGCACCGGCATGCCGCTCGCCTTTGCCGCGCTGAGCGCGCGCTGCACATCGGCCTTGGCGTCAGCCTTGTCGTCGTAGGGCAGCGGCGCCGCGTGGGCGAGCGTGAGGGCGAAAGCGAGGATGAGCGCGAGTCGTGCAGTCATGAGCCGGATTTTCGCGCACGCGGCCGCTCCATTGCCACCTGCGACCTCTGGAAGCCGATGCGCTCGTAGAATCCGCCGACGCCCTCGCGCGCCGCGCGCAGCACCCACGTCACCCCGGGGTCTTCCCCCATCACGGCCTTCACCAGCGCCCGCCCGATGCCTTTGCGGCGGTGCTCCTCGGCAACCACCAGCATCGAGATGTAGCCGTTCTCCATGCCGTCGGTCAGCGCGCGCAGGAACCCGAGGACCTCGCCACCCGCGACGGCGACGAGCGCCCGCTGCGAGCGCGACAGCAGCTCGCGGAACCGCGCCGGCTCGGCCACGGCGCCCACCCAGCCCGCCGCCTGCAGCAGCCGCCGCGCGGCTTCCACCTCCGATGGCAGAATTTCGTGGATTTCGATCTCGGGACGCGATCGCATGATCATCGAAGTG
>DASSLQ010000227.1:0-4252 GCA_035689325.1 Burkholderiales bacterium
CTCTCGGTGCTGATGCAGTGCTTCTCCATAACCTGCATCGTCACGCTCGCCTGGGTCATCGTCGGCTACAGCGTCGCCTTCGGCGATGGCGGCGCCGCCAACCCATGGTGGGGCGGGCTGGGCAAGTCGTTCCTCTCGGGCATAGAGGTAAAGACGGTGAAAGGCACGCTGCCCGAGTCGCTCTTCGCCATGTACCAGATGACCTTCGCGATCATCACGCCGGCGCTCGTCATCGGCGCCTTCGCCGAGCGCGTGCGCTTCTCCGCGATGCTGCTCTTCAGCCTGCTGTGGCTGCTTTTCGTGTACTGCCCGATCGCCCATTGGGTCTGGGGCGAGGGCTGGCTGCAGCAGCTCGGCATCATGGACTTCGCCGGCGGTACGGTGGTGCACGCGAACGCCGGTGTCGCGGCGCTCATCTGCGCGCTGGTGCTCGGCGTGCGGCGGGGCTTTCCCGACACGGCGATGCCGCCGCACAACATGACGATGGTGGTCGCCGGCGCCTGCATGCTGTGGGTCGGCTGGTTCGGCTTCAACGCCGGCAGCGCGCTCGCGGCCGACGGCACTGCGGCGATGGCGATGCTCGTTACGCACATCGCGGCGGCCACCGCGTCGCTCGCGTGGATGTTTCTCGAATGGGCGCGCTACGGCAAGCCATCGGTCCTCGGCATCGCCACGGGGATGGTGGCGGGTCTCGGCACCATCACGCCGGCTTCGGGCTTCGTCGGCCCGATGGGGGCGATCGCGATCGGGCTGCTCGCCGGTGCGTTGTGCTTCTCGGCGACCAACTATATGAAGCGCGTGCTCGGCGTCGATGATTCGCTCGATGTCTTCCCGGTGCACGGCGTTGGCGGCGTGCTGGGCACGACGCTGACCGGCGTGTTCGCGGCCACCGCGCTTGGCGGCGCCGGCTATGCCGAGGGCCGCACGATGCCCGGCCAGATCGGCGTGCAGCTTGCCGGGGTCGTGGCGACCGTGATCTGGTCGGCGCTCCTTACGTGGGTGATCCTTAGGCTTTGCGACGCACTCCTCGGCATGCGCGTCAACCAGGAGCATGAAACGGAGGGACTCGATACCGCCTTGCACGGCGAAAAAGGCTATAACCTATAGGCGCATGGAACGCCGGAAGTTCGTACGCCTTTGCGCCGCCGCGGCCGGCGCCGCGGCCATCCCGGCGGTCGGCGCCGACGCCCTGCCCCGCCGCTATCCGCGCGCGCGGCTGGTCGACGAGACCGGCTCGCCGCTGCGCGTCACCCAGCTGCCGGTCGAGCGCAACCTGATCTTCAACTATCCGTACGCCGCGACGCCCTGCTTTCTGCTGAACCTCGGCCGGCCGACGACGCCGACGCAGCTCGCCACCGCGGACGCCCATCCCTACGAGTGGCGCGGCGGCGTCGGACCTGAGCGCGCGATCGTCGCCTATTCCGCGATCTGCGCGCACAGGCTCACCTACCCGACGCGCGAGATCAGCTTCATCAGCTACCGCCCCGAGAAGACCGCCGGCAACCGATTCGCGTCGGTGATCCACTGCTGCTCCGAGCACAGCCAGTACGACCCGGCTGCCGGCGCACGCGTGCTCGCGGGGCCGGCGCCGCAACCGCTCGCGGCGATCCTGCTCGAGCACGACACGGCGGCAGACCAGCTCTATGCCGTCGGCACGCTCGGCGGCGAGCTTTTCAACGAGTTCTTCGACAAGTACGCGTTCCGGCTGCAGCTCGAGCATGGCAACGAAGCGCACGCCGCCGTCGGCCGGGACTGCGTGGTGCGGCCGCTCGAGGACTACTGCCGCCAGCAAGTGAAGTGTTAGCGTGGTTGGAAGCGACTGACCCCTTCCCGCCGGTCGAGCGGGCGATGAAAAACCCGAACGGGCTGCTCGCCGCGGGCGGCGACCTCTCGGTCGCGCGCCTCCTGGAAGCCTACCGGCGCGGCGTTTTTCCCTGGTACTCGGCGCCCGAACCGATCCTCTGGTGGTCGCCCGACCCGCGCATGGTGCTGCATTGCGACGAGCTCAAGGTGTCGCGCTCGCTCGGAAAGAGCGTACGGAACAAGGGCTACGACGTGCGCATCGACACCGCCTTCGAGCGCGTGCTCGCCGGCTGCGCCGACCGCGAGGAGGGCACCTGGCTCGGCCGGCCGATGCGCGCCGCCTATCTTGCGCTGCACCGTACGGGTTACGCGCATTCGTTCGAGACCTGGCGCAACGGCACGCTGGTCGGCGGGCTCTACGGCGTCGCCGTCGGCCGCATGTTCTTCGGCGAATCGATGTTCTCGCGCGCCCCGGATGCGTCGAAAGTCGCATTGGTGGCGCTCGTGCAGGAACTCAAGGTACGCGGCTTCCCTCTGATCGATTGCCAGATGCATACGCCGCT
Organism: Burkholderiales bacterium; assembly: GCA_035689325.1. Classification (GTDB taxonomy): domain Bacteria; phylum Pseudomonadota; class Gammaproteobacteria; order Burkholderiales; family SG8-39; genus SCGC-AG-212-J23. Next base: position 2,367 of record DASSLQ010000227.1, read on the forward strand.
GCTCGCCTCGCTCGGTGGTCGGGAAATACCACGGCGCTCGTTTTTGCGCGCGCTAGCGCCCTTGGTAAACTACGCCGAGCCAGCCGGATACTGGAAACGTGTCGCGACTTAACGATTTGCCGCATGCAGTCCTGCAGTTCTACGTAACTGCGCCTTACCCGTGCAGCTACCTGCCGGACCGCATGGCGCGCTCGCAGGTGGCGACGCCGAGCCATCTCATCAACACCGAGCTCTACGGCGATCTCGTCAAGGCCGGCTTCCGCCGCAGCGGCATCTTCACCTACCGCCCGCATTGCGACGCCTGCCGCGCCTGCGTTCCGGTGCGCATCCCGGTCAACGAATACACCGCCAACCGCTCGCAGCGCCGCGCGCAGAAACAGCATGGCAGCCTGGTCGCGCACGCCCAGCCGCTCAAGTTCCGCCTCGAACACTACGCGCTGTACCTGCGCTACCAGTCCAAGCGCCACTCCGGCGGCGGCATGGACAACGACAGCCGCGACCAGTATTCGCACTTCCTGCTGCAGAGCCGGGTCGACACGCGGCTGATCGAGTTCCGCGACGCGGGCCAGCTGGTCATGGTTTCGATCGTCGACTTCCTGCCCGACGGCCTCTCGTCGGTCTATACGTTCTACGAGCCCGACCGGCGCGGCGCGAGCTTCGGCACCTATAACGTGCTCTGGCAGATCGAGCAGTGCCGGCGCCTGGGCCTGCCGTACCTGTATCTGGGGTACTGGATCCGCGAGAGCCCGAAGATGGCCTACAAGTCCAAGTTCGAGCCGATCGAGGGCTTCATCGGCGGCGTCTGGCGGCGCCTCGGCCGCCGCGCCATCGAAGAGCCGCGCGTGTGAGCCTTTATCGGCTCGCGCGCCCGCTCCTTTTCTCACTCGACGCCGAAGACGCCCACCAGCTCGGCCTGCGCGCAGCCGGCCTCGCCGCGCTCTTCGCGCCTGCCGTCGCGCACACGCCGGTGCGGGCGATGGGCCTCGAGTTTCGCAATCCGATCGGCCTCGCCGCGGGCCTCGACAAGAATGCCGAGCACATCGAGGCGCTCGGCGCGCTCGGCTTCGGCTTCCTCGAAGTCGGCACCGTCACGCCGCGTCCCCAGCCGGGAAATCCCCGTCCGCGCCTCTTCCGCATCCCGGAGCGCGGGGCGCTCATCAACCGGTTGGGGTTCAACAACGTGGGCATCACCGCGTTCCTCGACAACGTGCACCGCGCGCGCTGGAACGGCGTGCTCGGCATCAATATCGGCAAGAACGCCGACACGCCGGCCGGGCGCGCGATCGACGACTATGAGCTCGGCCTCAAGCAGGCCTATGCGCACGCCTCCTACGTCACCATCAACATCTCCTCGCCCAACACCGCCGGGCTTCGCAACCTGCAGCAGCCCGACCAGCTTGACGCGCTTCTCAACCGGCTCGCGAGACTTCGCGAGCCGCTCGCCGACCGCCACGGCCGGCGCGTGCCGCTGGTCGTCAAGGTCGCGCCGGACCTGGACGCGGCGCAGATCCAGGCTATCGCCGACGCCGTGCGCCGCCATGGGATCGACGGCGTCATCGCCACCAACACCTCGCTTTCCCGCCAGGGCGTGGAGGGTTTGCGCCACGCGAACGAGGCCGGCGGCCTCTCCGGCGCGCCGATCCGCGAGCGCGCGACCCAGGTGCTGCGCGCCTTTGCCGCCGCCTTGAAGGGCGAGGTGTGCCTCATCGGCGCGGGCGGCATCATGTCCGGCGCCGACGCCGCCGAGAAATTTCGCGCCGGTGCCACGCTCGTCCAGCTCTATACCGGTCTCATCTACCGCGGCCCGGGCCTCATCGCCGAATGCGCATCGGCATACCGCGCGAAGTAAAGGACGGCGAGTTCCGCGTCGCGCTGACGCCGCGCGG
>DASSLQ010000228.1:0-12835 GCA_035689325.1 Burkholderiales bacterium
CGAGGCGGCGCTCGCCAAGCACATCCGCGAGCTCGAGGAACTCGGCGTCAAGCCGCCGAAGACCACGCCAATCTTCTACCGCGTCGCGGCCGACCTTCTCACGCACGCGAACGCCATCCAGGTCTCGGGCCCGGACACGAGCGGAGAGGTCGAGTTCGTCCTCCTCGCCAGGCCCGACGGCCTCTGGGTCACGGTCGGCTCCGACCACACCGATCGCAAGGCGGAAACCATCGGCGTCTCGCTCTCCAAGCAGCTCTGCGCCAAGGTGATCGCCAGGGACGCCTGGCGTTACGACGATGTGAAAGACCACTGGGAGCGGCTCGTGCTGCGCTCCTGGGCCGACGGCGAGCTCTACCAGGAAGGCCCGGTCACGGCGATGCGCTCGCCCGAGGACCTGCTCTCGCGCTATCCGCTCAAGCCCGGCTGGGTCATGTTCTGCGGCACCCTGGCGGCCAAAGGCGGTATCCGGCCGGGCAAGGTCTTCCGCATGGAGCTCGAGGACCCGGTGCGCAAGCGCAAGCTTTCCCACGAGTACCGCATTACGGCGCTGCCGGTCGAAGGTTGAACTTTCACAGCCGGTCGCGCTAGCTTCCTGCATACAACCGGGGAGGCTTCATGCGGACCGCAAGCGGCTTCTTGTCGTGGGCGCTCGTCATGCTGCTCAGCGCGTGTGGCACGACGTCCGAGGTGCACATCGCAGCGCCTGTCCAGGGTGTCACTTCATTCAAGTTCCTGGACGAGCGACCCAGCGACAACAGAGCGTCTCATGTCGATGGAGGCGTTGCGGGTACCAGCGTGTTTTACGGCGATGACAACATTTCGCCGCCTGCGCCAGAGCTCATGAAAGCGTGGCTGTCCAAGGCAATGGATTCGGAGCTCGCCGGCAAGGCGGTGACGCTGCGGCTATTCACGGTGAGCGTTTTCGACCCCGGCGCCACTGTCGATCCCAAGCAATTCGATGCGGCCATGAACACGGCCAGAATGTCTGTCCCTAATGCTGGAGGGATACAAACGGCCGCAGGCGCCGCTCTAGCTGCGCCGATTGCTTACGGCATCGAAAGCGCCAAGATCCAAAAGAGTATTTGGGTCCGGATCGAAGGCGACCTCGACCAGAAACCGTTCTACGTAATTCATTCGGAACACGTTCGGGGGAGGGTGACGGAACGCAACGTGCGGAACACCATCATCAGGGGCCTCGACAAGCTCGTCGCTAGCCTCAAGAGCGACGGCACAGCCCAGTAACCGCTGGTATTCCGCAAGGCGCTCTACAGGAACGTTGCCCACTCGCCGGCCGTCGCGCGGCGATGGGCAGCCTTCGGTAGGTGTTGTCTAGTTGCAGCGCTCCGGTCCAGAATCGCCCAACGGGTCGTCGGCCTTGACGGCTCGCCCTGAGGAGGGAGGAGAACATGTGTTGGTTGTGCGATAGCGGCAAGCCGCAGCTGCACGGCAATTCCCAGTTAGGACGGCGCGATTTCCTGAAGACCGCAGCGGCGACCGGCCTCGCGGCCGGCGCCTTGAATCTCTTCGCTGCGCGCCCGGCGAGAGCGAACGATAACGACGACCCACCCGAGGATAGCGGCCGGCGTGGCCGGCGCTACGTGATCCGCGGCGGCGCGGTCATGACGATGGATCCAAGCATGCCGAACAAGGGCGAGTGGACCCAAGCCGATGTGCTGGTCGAGGGCAAGAAGATCGTGGCGGTCGGTCCGAACCTCCACGCAGGTGGCGCCGCCGAGATCGACGCCCGGGGCAAGATCGTGATGCCCGGCTTCATCGACACCCACCACCACCAGTTCGAGACGGCGCTCAGGAGCTTCCTCGCCAACGGTGTGCTGATCAACGATCAGACGGGCACGCCGAGCGGGAGCACGACCTACTTCGAATTCATCCTGCTCACCTTTGCGCCCAAGTACGAGCCCGACGACGTGTACATCAGCGAGCTGTTCGGCGGGTTGTCGCAGCTCGATGACGGTGTGACCACTGTGCACGACGTTTCCCAGATTCACTATTCGCCGCAGCATTCCGACGCTGCAGTCCAGGCGCTGTTCGACACCGGGCGGCGCGCCGCCTTCGGCTACTTCGAGGGCGCGGGACAGGGTATTCTCCCGTCTCCCCCCGGTTACGCGTATCCACAGGACGCCTACCGCCTCCACGATAAGTTTTTCCGCTCGACCGACCAGCTCGTCACCATGATCATGGGCGGCGAGGTCTATATCGGGCAGCCGACCTACACGAAGGCGTGGTCGATCGGGCGCGATCTCGGCATTCCGGTCGCGGCGCACATCCTCTCCCCGTTCGGGATCCGGCCGATCCTGGATTCGCTCGCGGACGGCACGGGCGGCAACAACACGATCACCGGAAAGCCGCTCACGATCGGCCCGGACAACCTGTTCATTCACATGACAGGGATGTCCGACAAGGGCTGGAAGGCGGTCCACGACAACGGCGCGCAGGTGTCGATTGCCTTCCCGATCGAGATGAACATGCGCCACGGCATGCCGCCCATCGTCCGGATGCAGAGGATGGGCACTCCGCAGAACCCGTTCGAGCCTTCGCTCAGCACCGACGTCGAAGTCACCATGACGGCGGACTTCTTCACCCAGATGCGCTCGGCGATGAACCTGCAGCGAGCCCTGGTGAATCAGATGATCCTCGACAGCCCGAACGGAAACCAAAATCTGCCGAACCCGCTCGATTGGGGGCTCCCGGAGACCGCGGCACACGTCTCCGGCGGTACATTCCCGCCTTTTTGGCCCACCGCCAATTCCGTGCCGCCAATACCCAGCGACATACCCGCTCCGCTGACGACCCGCGACGCGCTGCGCTTCGCCACCATCAACGGCGCAAAGGCGCTAAGGCTCGACGGCAAGACGGGTACGCTTACGCCGGGCAAGGAGGCCGACATCATCATCCTCGACGCCGAGTCGATCAACGTTGCTCCGGTCAACAACGTGCCGGGCGCGGTGGTGTCGCTCATGGACCGCACTAACGTGGAAACGGTGATCGTCGCGGGCAAGGTCCGCAAATGGAAAGGCCAGCTCCTCGGCGTTGACCTGCGGCGCTTGCGCCATCAGCTCGAGAACTCGCGCGACGGCATCTTCGCGAGGGCGGGCGTTCCGCAGAACCCGTTCCTCTAGAACTGTGCCATGCCCGGCCGCGGCAGCTTGCGCCGCCGCGGCCGGTCAGCGCTTCATCACCAGTACCAGAGCCGCGAGCACGAGCGCCGCACCGGCGATCATGCTCGCGGTGATGGTTTCGCCCAGCAGCAGCCAGCCCCAGAAAATGCCCAGCACCGGCACCGCGAGGCCGACGGTCAGCGTACGCGTCGGCCCGATGTCGCGCACCAGCGTGAAGAACGGCAGGTAGGCGAGCCCGCTCACCAGTGCGCCAAGCGCCACCAGCGCCGCGGTGGCGCCCGGCGTCCATGTGGCCGGTGGTGGTAGCTCGACCCACGTCGGCGCGAGCAGGGCGGCGGCGAAGACAATCGAGCCCGCGGCCAGGCTGATCGGCGGCACGCGGCCCGTGCGCTGGCGGATGACGACGCCTGCCCAGCCCCAGAAGGCGGCGCCCGCCACGCCGGCGGCGGCGGCAAGCGCCGTGTGCGGCGTGAGCTCGATCGGGCCCAGCTTGACGATGAGCGCGACGCCCGCGATGCCGAGCAGAAAGCCGGCGATGCGCCAGGCGCTGAGCGGCTCTTTCAGCACCGGCACGGAGATGACGGCGCTCCACAACGGCACCATGCCGTTCATCACCGCGAGATAGCTCGCCGGCAGCGCGGTCGCGGCGTAGGCAAAGCAGACGAAGGGCAGCACGTTGTTCACCATGCAGACCGCGAGGTGATCGCGCCAGCGGCTGCCGAGCATCAGCGGCTCGCGCGTGACCAGCAGGACCCAGGGCATGAGGAACGCGGCAGCGAACAGCGCCCGCGACTCGGCGACGATGCCGGTGCCGAACACCGGCACCGCGATGCGCATGAAGATGTATTGCAGCGACCACAGCGTGGCGAGCAGCAGCCAGCGCCCGGCCGCCGACGAGGTCAAGCGGCTAGAGGTACACGCGCTTCAGCGCATCGACGGGGTAGCGCGGCCCGGCTCCCGCGCCCGGGGGCGCGATATCCGAGATCCGCTTCACATCGGCGGCCGAGAGCTTCACCTCGAGCGCGTCGAGGTTCTCGTCGACGCGCTGCTTTCTCTTGGTGCCCGGGATCGGCACGATGTCCTCGCCCTGCGCGAGGAGCCACGCGAGCACGAGCTGCGCCGGCGTGCATTTCTTCTCCACTGCCATCTCCTCGAGGCGCTTCACGATCTTCACGTTCTTGTCGAGGTGCTCGTCCTGGAAGCGCGGATGCGCGAGACGCCGGTCGCCCTCGGGCAGGTCCGCCTTGCCCTTGACCGAGCCGGTGAGCATGCTGCGCCCGAGCGGCGCGTAGGCGACGAACGCGATGCCGAGCTCGCGCGTGGCCTCGAGCGTTTCCTCGCCCTCCACGCGGTAGAGGAGCGAATACTCGTTCTGCACGGCCGCGATCGGGTGGATCTTGTGCGCGCGGCGGATGGTTGCCGGCCGCGCTTCCGAGAGGCCGATGGCCCGCACCTTGCCCGCCTCGACCAGTCGCTTCATCGCGCCCACCGTCTCCTCGATCGGCACCCTGGGGTCGACGCGGTGCTGGTAATAGAGGTCGATGACACTGATGCCTAGTCGCCGCAGGCTGGTATCGCATGCGCGCATCACATACGCCGGGCTGCCGTCCACGTCCTGCTTGCCGTCCGCGCTTTTCACCTGCCCGAACTTGGTGGCGACGATCACGCCATCGCGCCGCCCGCGCAGCGCGCGTCCGAGGAGCTGCTCGTTGTGCCCCCAGCCGTACATGTCGGCGGAGTCGAGCAGGTTGATGCCCTTGTCGAGCGCGTAGTGGATGACGCGGATCGATTCTTCGTCGTTCGCGTTGCCGTAGATCCCGGACATCGACATGAGGCCCAGGCCGATCGCCGACACTTTGATGCCGCTCGCGCCGAGCGTGCGCATTTCCATGGCTGCTCCTTAAGAGGCCCCGATTATTGCCCGCTCCGCGACCGGGCGCGCGGCCGTTTCAAAACAGCTCGAAGTATTCTCGGTGCTCCCATTCGCTCACCTCGAGGTTGTAGCGGGCGATCTCGGCTTCCTTGATTCGGCAGTAGTAGTCGACGAACGTTTCGCCGTATCCTGCGCGCAATACCTTGTCCTCGCGCAGCGCCCGCAACGCTTCGGTAAGCGTGCGGGGCAGGAACTCGGCTTTCGCCTCGTAAGGCGTATCGGCCGCCGCCGGTGGATTGGCACGGCTCGCCATGCCGTCAAGGCCTGAGTAGATCTGCGACGCGAAATAAAGGTACGGGTTCGCCGCCGGCTCGCCGATGCGGTTCTCGATGCGCGTCGCGCTCGAGCCCGGCGCGCCGATCACGCGCAGAAGCGCGCCCCGGTTCTCCTTGCCCCAGATGACGCGATCGGGCGCGAGCGAGTAGGGGCGGTAGCGCTTGTAGCCGTTGATCGTCGGGGTGCTGAACGCACAGGCCGCGCGGGCGTGCGAAAGCAATCCGCTGAGGTAGTGCCTGCCGAGTTCCGATAAGTCCTCGCGCTCGGCGCTGAAGGCGTTGCGCCCGCCTTTGGCGAGCGACTGGTGCAGGTGCCAGCCGCTCGACATTACGTTCGGCAGCTTCGGCCGGCACATGAACGTCGCGTGATAGCCGTGGCGCCGCGCGACCTGCTTTACGGCGCTGCGCAGGAGCACCATGGCGTCCGCGCCGGCGAGGCCGGCGAGCGGCGCGAGCGTGAACTCGAACTGGCTCGGCCCGAACTCCACTTCGAATGAGCGCAACGGCAGCCCGAGCTGCTCGAGCCCGGCGCGCAACAGCTGCACCACCGGATCGATGAGGTCGTAGCGCTGCTCGGTCAGGTATTGATAGCCGGTCGTCAGCAACTCCACATCCGGCGGTGCGCCGGGCTGACCGGCATCGCTCGGGCGCAGGTTGGCGTTCGCGATGCGAAAGACGTGGAACTCGACCTCCAGCCCGGCGATGAACTCGTGCTCGCCGAGCTGCTCCAGCGCTTTGCGCAGCACGGCGCGCGAATCGAAGGGCACCGGCCGGCCATCCTGCAGCCGCAGGTCGCAGAGGATCCAGCCGGTATCCCGAGCCCAGGGCAGCACGCGGAAGGTCGATGCGTCGGGCATCATCAGGATATCAGCCGCGCCCTCGAGCTCCGGCATGCCGACGCCGCCGCCGGGTGTGAAGGCGGGAAATACCGTCCGGTGCGAGGTGTCCTTCAAGAGCAGCGTGCTCGTCACCGTCACGCCGCGCTCGAGCGCCTCGCGCACCTCTGCCGCCGCGAGCGTCTTGCCGCGCAGGATGCCGTGCTGATCGGCGAACGAAAACCGCACGGCCTTCAGGCCGCGCGCCTCGATCTCCTTCAGGATGTTCACGCCGCGTGCTGCGACCAGCGTGCCTGGCGGCGCCGACTCTCGTCTGCCCGTCGCCAGTATTCGTCCATCGCGCCGGTCGGGCCGATGCCGTCGATCGCCGGCGGACCGGTCAGCTCGCCGGCCCTGGCCGCATCGAGCACCATCAGCGGCCGCTCGCCGGCTTCATTCTTGCGAATGGCGTCGAGCAGCAGGCGCCGATACAGCACGATGCCCTTGTCGGCGGTGCCGAGGTTCTCGCGCGTGCGGTCGGCGACCGGTCCCTGCGACTCGCATGCCCACTGGTCGTGGATGTTGATGTCGAAGCCCATGCCGGTGAAGGTCTGGCTCTTTTGCTGCTCGGCGTCGTAGCCCCAGTGGTTGCCGCGGTGATAGATCGGCTTGTAGTCGGGCGCCGGATAGGTCTTCAGCCGCTGGTTGCGCATCGTGTCCTTGTCGACGGGTACGCCGAAGCTGGTGAAGATCGAGTACCAGTAGCAGCCGGTGTCGCCGACCGGCACGTGCCACTGCGAGATGGTCATTTCCGCGTTCATCGGAATGACGAACGCCTGCGGGAAGAGCACGTTGGTGACGCGGATGTGCGTCTGCGCTTCGCTGATGCGCCTGAGCGTCTGCAGGCGCATGCCGTAGTCGGTGCGCTCGACGCGGATCTCGGGCCGATCGTATTCGCGCAATACTTTGGAGATGGGAATCGCGGCGTCCGACGGCAGCCCGCGGAACTGGCGACCATAGCTCGCCGCCGGATCTTCATCTTCGAAGAACTTGTGCAGCCACGATGCATGCGACGGGTCGATGCCGACTTCGAGCGCCTGGAGCCAGTTGCAGTCCCAGTAGCCCTTGAACGCGAAGGTGTACTCCGGCGGCGCGATGAACGCGTCGAAGTGCGGGAACGCGGGCGCCTCGCCCTCGCCGAGATAAGCGAAGACGACACCGCTCTTTTCGATCACCGGATACGCCCGCAACCGGATGTGCTCACACAGGCGGCTGCCTTCGGGCTCCGCGGGCGTCTGCAGGCAGCGCCCGTCCGGACCGTAGAGCCAGCCGTGGAACGAGCAGCGCAGGCCGCCGTCTTCGAGCCGCCCGTAGGCGAGGTCGGCGCCGCGGTGCGCGCACTGGCGCTCGAGCAGCCCGTAGCGCGCGCCCTCGCGGAAGAGGACGAGCTCCTCGCCCATGATCCGCACCGCCTTCACCGGCCGCGGGCCCTGCATCTCATCAGTGAGCGCGACCGGCTGCCAGTAGCGTCGCAGGAGCCTGCCGCAGGGCGTGCCGCGCCCCACGCGTGTCATCACCTCGTTCTGCTCCGCGCTGATCATTTCTCGGCTTCGCGGTAGAGCGCGAGCGCCTGCATGGCAGGAATATCGTTGAACGAGAAGAGCACCGCCTCCTCATGCGCGCCGTGCCGATGCAGCGCCCAGGAAGGCAGGGCGAAGATGTCCTTCTCCTGCCATTCGAATCGCTGGCCGGCGCTCATTTCTCCTATTTCGGACCAGCCGCTGCCCTGCGCCACCTGGTAGATCACGCTGCCGGTGTGGCGATGCGCTGCCGTCTGCTCGCCTTTGCGCAGCAGCTGCAGCTGCGCGCCCATGGTCGGCATGACCGGGGCGCCGCTTAGCGGGTTGCGATACTCGTACACGCGTCCATCGTAAGGCGACCATGCGGCATCCCTCAGCGCACGGTACGCGTCGTCCCAGCGGTACTGGAACTGCGGCGAATAGGGCTTGGTCCAGCTCTCGCGCGAGAGCGGCGCGGGCGTTTGCACGACCTGCGGATGCACCTCGTAGAAGTTCGCATCGAGCGAATTCATCAGCGGGATATCGAGGCCGTCCTGCCAGACGCATTGCGTGCCATCGGCATCGACGCCGTGGTCGTGCCACGTGCCGTTGGGCGTGAGCACGAGGTCGCGCGCACCGAGCGTCATGCGCTCGCCATCTACGGTCGTGTAGGCGCCGCGACCGTCCATAATGAAGCGCAGCGCCGCTGCCTGGTGGCGATGCGCGGAGGTGAACTCGCCCGGGTTCATCACCTGCACGCCGGTGTAGAGCAGGCCCGCGGCGGCGCTCCATTCCTTGCGGCCGGGGTTTACCAGCATCACCACGCGGCGCGCGGCCTTCTCCGCGGAGACGAGTTGCGGCGCGCGACGCACGAAGCGCTCGATGCGGCTCCATTTCCACAACGTCGGCACCGACTTCGGCTGCGGATACCAGGGCTCGATCTCGTTCGCGACCGTCCACAGCGCGCCGAGCGCTTCGCCTTCGAGCTCGCGGTAGTACGCCTCGAGCGCGGGCGTGTCCTCGACGTTGGCGCGGCCGACGATGTTTTCGCGCTTCACGCCGCCGATTCTACCGTCCGGACTGTGATGCGGTATTCGATCCAGTGCATCAGCGCATCGGCAATGGTCTTCAGCGTGGCGAACAGCAGCATGCCGCCGTGGTAGCCGGCGCTCAAGCCGATGATGATGGCGAGGTGCATCGGCACGATGCGCAGGTAGGGCAGGAACATCACGCCGCCGATGTTCGGGCGTGCCTGCTGGTCCGCGGCCATGATGCGCTGGTAGGAGCCGCGGTGGGTAAGCACGAATGAGACGGCGAGCAGCGCCATGAAAACGAGATCCAGTGGCGTCACGTGATAGGCCGGCACGCCGCGCATCCCGCCGCGGGTGAAGTTCCACAGGAAGATCGCATACACCAGGTGGAAGATGCCGTAGTGCAGGACAAAGAAATGCGCCGTATGGCGCTTGGTCCTCTCTGGCGAGCCTTGATCGAACCCGCTCGTGTTGGCGAGCGAAAACTCGCGCAGCGCGAGGATGCGCTTGCGACTGTACCAGCCGATGATCACGCTCTGCATCCAATACGGCCAGAGCAGCGTCACGAGCGGCCATTGCATCCACCACGCGATGCCGATCGCGACGACGTTGGTCGCGATGACGCCGAGCACGCCCGATGGATCGCTCTTCATACGCCGAGATAGCGGCTCTGCAGCTCGCGGTTGACGGCGAGCTCCGCGCTGCTGCCGCTCCATACCACGCGGCCCTTCTCGAGCACGTAGTGCCGATCGGCGACGCGGCACAGCGCGCGGACGTCCTTGTCGATGACCAGGATGGCGAGTCCTTCACGCTTCAACTGCGCGATCGAGCGGTAGATCTCCTGGCGGATGAACGGCGCGAGGCCCTCGGTGGCCTCATCCAGGATGAGCACCCGCGGATTCGTCAACAGCGCGCGGCCGATGGCGACCATCTGCTGCTCGCCGCCCGAGAGCTGGTTGCCGTAGTGCGACTGTCGGTCTTGCAGCTGGGGAAAGAGCGCGAACACCCGTTCGAGGGTCCACGGGCCGCCGCTGCCGTGGCCTTTTCCACTTCGGGCGGTGGCGACGAGGTTCTCGCGCACGGTGAGGTTCGGAAACACCTGGCGCCCTTCCGGCACCAGACCCAGCCCGGCCTGCGCGATGCGATAGGACGGCAGGCCGTGGAGTGTGCTGCCATCGAACGTAATGGCCCCCGCCCTTGGCACGCAGATGCCCATGATCGACTTCACGGTCGTGGTCTTGCCCATGCCGTTGCGGCCAAGCAGGCTCACCACCTCGGCGGGCCGCACCGTGAGGTTGACGCGGAACAGCACCTGGCTGCGACCGTAGGCGGTCTCGACCTCGCGCAGCTCGAGCATCAGGCCTCCTCGCCGAGGTACGCGGCGCGTACCTGGGGACTGGCGCGGATCGCTTCCGGGGCGCCGGTGGCGATGACGCGCCCGTAGACCAGCACCGAGATGCGGTCGGCGAGGCGGAAGACGGCGTCCATGTCGTGCTCGACGAGGACGATGCTGTAGCGCCCCTTGAGCGTGCCGAGGAAGCCGATCATGCGCTGCGATTCCTCAACGCCCATGCCGGCCATCGGCTCGTCGAGCAGCAGAAGCCGCGGCTCGAGCGCGAGCGCCATCGCCACCTCGAGCTGCCGATGCTCGCCGTGTGACAGGTTGGCGGCGAGCACGTCCGCGCGCGCGCCGAGCCCGAGTTGGTCGAGCAGCCGCCGCGCCGGCTCGCGCAGCGCCGCGTCCTGGCGCGCGTCGCGCCAGAAGCGGAAGCTGTGGCCCGCGCGCGCCTGCACGGCGAGCGCGACGTTATCGAGCGCGCTGAACTCGTTGTAGACGCTCGTAATCTGGAATGAGCGCGCGAGGCCCTTGCGCGCGCGGCGCGGCGCGCGCAGCTGCGTCACGTCCTCGCCGGCGAAGACAATGCGGCCGGCATCGGGCCGCAGGTCGCCGGCGAGCTGGCTGATGAACGTGGTCTTGCCCGCGCCGTTCGGTCCGATGACGGCATGGGTCTCGCCTTCGCGCACGTCGAATTCGATGCCGTCGCTTGCGCGCAGCGCGCCGTAGCTCTTCGTCAGGCCGCGCACCTCAAGCATGGAAGATCCCGGCGAGGCCGCGCTTGAAGAAGATGACCGAGAGCACGAGCAGCGGCCCGAGGATCACCTGCCAATGTTCCGTCCACCCTTTGAGGATTTCCTCGGCGATGAGGAGCGCAAAGGCGCCGAGCATCGGCCCGGCGGTGCTCGCCATGCCGCCGAGGATCACCATGAACATGAGGTCGCCCGACTGCACCCAGCTCGCAAGCCCGGGCGTGATGTAGTTCGTATGGTTCGCGTAGAGCGCGCCGGCCAGCCCGCACATCGCCCCGGCGATGACGAACGCGGTCAGCCGGTAGCGGTACGGCGAGAAGCCGATCGCGCGCGAGCGCGCCTCGTTCGATTTCGTCGCCCTGAGCACCATGCCGAAGCGAGAGTTGACGATGCGGTAGGTCACGTAGATCGCCACCAGCATGAGCGCGAGGCAGAGGTAATAGAAGCTGACGGCGTTGCCGAGATCGAGCAGCCCCGAGAATGTGCTTCGGCTCTTCAGCCGCATGCCGTCATCGCCGCCGAACACCTCGAGCGAGATGCCGAGGTAGTAGAGCATCTGCGCGAAGGCGAGCGTGATCATGATGAAGTAGATGCCGCTCGTGCGGATCGACACCGCGCCGATGGCGGCGGCGGCGAGCGCGCACGCGCCGATCGCCACCGGCCACTGCGCCCAGCCGCTCGTCACGCCGTAGACGCCGAGGATGCCGACCGCGTAGGCGCCAAGGCCGAGGTAGGCCGCGTGGCCGAAGGACACCATGCCGCCGTAGCCGAGGATCAGGTTGAGGCTGGTCGCGGCGATCGCGAGGATCATCATGCGGCGCACGAGATCGATGTAGAAGGGCTGGCCGAGCGCGCCGGCGATCGGCGGCAGGGCAGCGAGCGCGATCGCCACCACGAGCCAGAAGAGGGCGCCGCGCGTCATCGGCTCTGGAACAAGCCGGCCGGTTTGACCGACAGCACAACGGCCATCAGCAGATAGATCAGCATCGAGGCCAGCGCCGGGCCCGCCGCTTCGGCGGCTGGAGCGGAGATGACGGTGGCGAGCAGCGGCCGCAGGAACGCGCGACCCAGGGTATCGACGACGCCGACGATGACCGCGCCGACCAGCGCGCCGCGGATCGAGCCGATGCCGCCGATGACGATGACGACGAAGACCTGGATCAGGATCAGCTCGCCCATGCCGGGCTGCACGGCATACATCGGTCCGGCCATCAGGCCCGCGAGCCCGGCGAGCGCGGCGCCGAAGCCGAACACCACCGTGTACAGCAGCCGGATGTTGATGCCAAGCGCGGCGACCATCGTGCGGTTCGTTGCGCCGGCGCGGATCAGCATGCCGAGGCGCGTGCGCGTCACCACGTACCAGAGCAGCAGGGCGACGACGAGGCCGACGGCAAGCACGACCAGCCGATACACGGGATAGCGCGAGCCGGTGAAAAGCTCGACGTAGCCCTGCAGCCACGCGGGCAGCGACGTATACAGGCTGCCGCGTCCCCAGAGGATGGCGATGAGCTCGTTGAAGAACAGGATCAGGCCGAAGGTGACGAGCACCTGGTCGAGGTGATCGCGGCCATAGAGCGGGCGTAGCGCGAGGAGCTCCATCACCATGCCGACGACGAGCGTCCCCGCGAAGCCGAGCGCGACGCCGGCGGCGTAGCTGCCGGTCGCCTCCATGCCTGCCACGGCGAGATAGGCGCCGACCATGTACAGCGACCCGTGCGCCAGGTTGACGAGGTTCATGATGCCGAGCACGAGCGTGAGGCCCGCGGCCATGAGGAACAGCATCACGCCGTACTGCAGGCCGTTCAGCAGCTGCTCGAAGACGAGAGACCAGGTCATGAATGAAAAAGGGCGCCGTGACGCGCCCTTTTTTCAGTTGGAGAGAAATAAATGGGGTCGGTCCCCATTTATTTCGCTCACCACTTCATCTTGCAGTCTTGGTAGTAGGCATCCTTGTGCTTCTCGAACGCCTTCTGCACGATCTTCATCGCCACGCCGTC
>DASSLQ010000229.1:0-11438 GCA_035689325.1 Burkholderiales bacterium
GCACCGTCGCGCTCGATTGCGACAGCCGGCCGATGGCGCGGAATACCTCCTGCATGGCCGGCGCCTGGCCCAGGATCTCCGGTGTGTCCGCGGGCGGCTCGATCGCCTCCGATTCGCGCCGGCTCTCGTCGAGCGCGCGCCGGATGAGCTCGACCGCCTGGTCGATGTCGAAGGGCTTCGGCAGGTACTCGTACGCGCCGCCCTGGAACGCCGCCACGGCCGAATCCAGGTCGGAGTACGCCGTCATGACGATGACCGGCACCGCTGGATGACGCTGCTTCACGGCGTTCAGCAGCTCCAGGCCCGAGAGCCCGGGCATGCGGATGTCGGAGACCAGCACCTCCGGTGCACCGTTGGAGAGCGCCTGGAGCGCGTCCTGGGCCGACGCGAATGAGTTGAAGGCGATGCCCTCGCGGGAGAGCGCCTTCTCGATCACCCAGCGGATGGAACGATCGTCGTCGACGATCCAGACCGGTTTCATGCGAGCGGCAACAGGATCCTGAATATGGTGCGGCCGGGGCGGGATTCGAACTCGATGACGCCCTGGTGGTACTGGACGTACGTTTGCGCGAGCGAAAGTCCCAAGCCGGTGCCGCCTTCCCTCCCGGACACCAGCGGACTGAAGATGCGTTCCTGTATTTCCGCCGGTACGCCGGGCCCGTCGTCGATCACTTGCAATTCTAATGCCAGGCGATGGCGCTGCCTGAGGATCGTGATCTGGCGCAGCGCGCGCGTGCGAAAGCCGATATGCGAAGCCCCCGCCTGCGCCGCGTTGCGCGCGATGTTGAGCGCCGCCTGGATCAGCTGCTCGCGGTCGCCAAGCACGGCCGGCAGACTGGGGTCGTAATCGCGCTCGATGTCGGCGCCGAATTCGGCGCTGACCAGGCTGCGCACGCGCTCGAGCACCTCGTGGATGCCGACGGGCTCGACGCGCGGCGCGCGATGCGGCGTAAGCATGCGGTCCATGAGCCGCTGCAGGCGGTCGGCTTCCTTGATGATCACCTGCGTGTATTCGCGCAGCTCGGGCTTATCGAGTTCCCGCTCCAGCAGCTGCGCCGAGCCGCGCAGCCCGCCGAGCGGGTTCTTGATCTCGTGCGCGAGGTTGCGGATCAGCTCGCGGTTCGCCTGCTGCTCGAAGACCAGGCGTTCTTCGCGCGCGTGGCGCAGCTGCTCCTCGATCGGCCGCAGCTCGGCGAGAAGAGCCAGACCGTGCGTCTCGATGCGCGCCAGCGTGCAGGCGAGCGGCAGCGGCTCGCGCCCGGGGCGCGTGTACGTGACGTTCTGCGCCGAGTAGTCCCAGTGCGTGGTAAGCGCATCGGCCATCGCATGCTCGAGCGCCGCGCGCTCGGCGAATAGCTGGAGGAACGGTTGGCCAAGCAGGCTCTTCGCGCCGGTGGCAAGCAGGCTCTCGGCCGCCGGATTGGCATAGCGCACGATGAGATCCTCGTCGAGCGCCACCACCGCCGTGGGCAGGAGCTCCAGTCCCGCGAATTGGGCCCAGGACGCGGCCACCTAGCGGTACAGGTTGTTCAGCTCACGCCTTAGCGCTTCGATGTTCTTTTCGTGCGTTTCGACGGTGTCTTTGTAGGGCCGCAGGCGCTCCTCGACGCGCGCGTAGTTGCGCTCGTCGCCCGAGCGCACCGCTTCCTGCGCGGCGAGCTCCTGTTTTGCCTGGGTGAGCGCGGTCTGCTCGTTGGCGAGCTCCTGCTCGAGGATGTCGCGCTGGCGCTCGCGCGCGTTGGCGCGGTCCGAGGGCGTCTCCTTCGGAAAGTCGGCGGGCCGCTGGTTGCGCGCGTTGGGCCGTTGCGGCGGCTGCGGCGCCGGCGGTGCCGGCGCCACGTTCACCTGGCGCGTGACGACTTCACACTTCTGCTTCTCGGCCTCGCGTCGGTCATTGGTGTACGTCCAGTGACCGTCCACGCCTTTGCATTTGAAGATCTCGGTCGCTCCTGATGGCGGCTGCTGGGCGCGAGCGCTCGCCACCAGGACGCTGGCGGCGGCGACGACAAGAACAGCGCGAAGCATGAGTTAAGTCTATCAAACAAAAGAAAAAGGGGCGCCGCAGGAACACTGCGCCGCCCCTTCCTTTAACGCACCAAGCGCGGTTTGGCTTACGACGCGTAATACATCTCGAACTCGATCGGGTGCGTCGTCATGCGGAACTTGGTGAGCTCCTCTTCCTTGAGCGCGATGTACGACTCGAGGAAGTCGTCGGAGAACACGCCCCCGCGCGTGAGGAATGCATGGTCGTCGCGCAACATGTCGAGCGCCTGCTCGAGCGAGGCGCACACGTGCGGCACGCGCGCCGCTTCCTCGGGCGGCAGGTGGTACATGTCCTTGTCGATCGGATCACCGGGATGGATCTTGTTCTGCACGCCGTCCAGGCCCGCCATCAGCATCGCCGCGAACGCGAGATACGCGTTGGTCGTCGGGTCGGGGAAGCGCACCTCGACGCGCCGCGCATTCGGGCTGGTGACGAACGGAATGCGGCACGCCGCGGAGCGGTTGCGCGCCGAGTAAGCAAGGTTGATCGGCGCCTCGAATCCCGGCACCAGCCGCTTGTACGAATTCGTGCCGGGGTTGGTGATCGCGTTCAGCGCCTTGGCGTGCTTGATGATGCCGCCGATGTAGTAGATCGCGAAGTCGGAAAGGCCCGCGTAGCCGTTGCCGTTGAACAGGTTCTTGCCCGCCTTCCAGACCGACTGGTGCACGTGCATTCCCGAGCCGTTGTCGCCGACGACCGGCTTGGGCATGAAGGTCGCGGTCTTGCCGTACGAGTGCGCGACGTTCCACACCGTGTACTTGAGGATCTGCATCCAGTCGGCGCGCTGCACGAGCGGCGCAAACCGGGTGCCGATCTCGTTCTGGCCCGCGGCCGCCACTTCGTGGTGGTGCACTTCCACCTCGACGCCCTGTTGCTCCAGCGCGAGCGCGATCGCGTTGCGGATATCGCCGAGCGTGTCGGTCGGCGCCACCGGGAAGTAGCCGCCTTTCACCGGCGCGCGATGACCCATGTTGCCCGACTCATAGTCGATGCCGGACGACCAGGGCGCTTCCTCGGACTTGATCTTGACGAAGCAGCCCGACATGTCGATCGACCAGGTGACGCCGTCGAAGATGAAGAACTCGGGCTCGGGACCGAAGTAGGAGGTGTCACCGAGGCCCGTGGACTTGAGATAGGTCTCGGCGCGCTTGGCGATGGTGCGCGGATCCCGGTCGTAGGGCTTGCCGTCGACCGGCTCGTAGACGTCGCAGGTGATGTTGAGCACCGGCTCGTCGGTGAACGGATCCATGCGCGCGCTCGACGGATCGGGCATCAGCAGCATGTCGGAGGCCTGGATCCCCTTCCAGCCGGCGATCGATGAACCGTCGAAGGCGTGGCCCGCCTCGAACTTGTCCTTGGTGAAGTACTTCACCGGCACAGTGACGTGCTGCTCCTTGCCGCGGGTGTCGGTGAACCGGAGGTCGACGAACTTGACCTCCTTGTCTTTGATGAGCTTCAGGACGTCATCGGGCGTCGTGGTCGCCATTGCGGCTTCTCCTCGCTGAGTTGAGACTGAGTTGGTGTAGGAATATAGATGCGGCGAAAGAGCAGTTTCTATGCCAAACGCTTCGCGTGCTGGAGGACATTCTAACCGGCGCGCAATGCACCGGCGGCGGGCATGAAAGCATCGCTTGCACTGGAGGGGTGCAATGATGCCGCAGGCCTATAATCGGCAGCAACCCATGAGCGACGTTAAGCGCAGCGCGGCGGAGCGAGCCCGCAAGCTCGGCTTGGCGTACGCCGGCGCCCTGCTGCCGGCCGAGGCGCACGAGCTGATGAAGGCGGGTGCGAAGCTTGTCGACGTGCGCACGAAGCCCGAGCTGCTCTATGTCGGCAGCATCCCGGGCGCGGTCGCGATCGAGTGGCAGACCTACCCGGGCAGCCGGCCGAACCCCGAATTCCTGGGCGAGCTTGCCGCGCTCACCAGGAAGGACGAAGCCGTGATGTTCATCTGTCGCTCCGGCGTGCGTTCGCACGGCGCGGCCGAAGCCGCGATGCGCGCGGGCTGGCGCGAGACCTACAACGTGCTCGAGGGCTTCGAGGGCGACAAGGACGCCGAGCAGCATCGCAACTCGGTCGGCGGCTGGCGCAAGGCTGGCCTGCCGTGGGTACAGAGCTAGAGAAGCGCTGAAGTAGTCGCCCCCGCGAAAGCGGGGGTCCAGGGTTCTGAATAATGGGTTCCCGCCTTCGCGGGAACGACGGCGCGCATCGCTATTCCTTCCAGTCCACCCAGCCGTAGTACGCCGTCAGCAGCACCAGCAATCCGAATCCGATGCGGTACCAGGCGAACGGCCGGAAGTCGTGTGTCGCGACGTAGCGGATCAGCCAGCGGATCACGACGAACGCCGAGACGAAGGCGACCACCAGGCCGACGCCGAAGATCGGCGCATCGTGCGCCGATAGCAATGCGCGGTTCTTGAACAGATCGTAGCCGCCGGCGGCGATCAGCGTCGGCACCGCCAGGAAGAACGAGAACTCGGTTGCGACGCGCCGCGAGAGGCCGAACAGCATGCCGCCGATGATGGTGGCGCCCGAGCGCGAGGTGCCCGGGATGAGCGCGAAGCACTGCGCGATGCCGACCTTGAGCGCATCGAGCCACGTCATGTCGCGCGCATTTGCCACGCGATGCTGCCGCTCGCCGCGGTCCACTGCAAGGATGATGAAGCCGCCGACGATGAAGGCGAGCGCCACCGGCAGCGCGTGGAAAAGGTACGCCTTGATGTATTTCGAGAACGCGAGGCCGAGCACGGCCGCCGGGATGAACGCGACCACCAGATTCCGGTAGAGCGCGAAGTCGACACGAAAGAAGCGCGCGCGATATTCCCAGACGACGGCAAGCATGGCGCCGGTCTGGATCACGATGTTGAACACTTTCCAGCGCTCATCGGTGGCACCGATGAGATCGGAGGTGAGGATCAGATGACCGGTGCTCGAGATCGGCAGGAACTCGGTAAGGCCCTCGACGACGCCGAGGATGAGCGCGTTGATGAGATCGTGCATGAAGGATTCTAGCGAGCGGTGAGAAATGCCTGCACGGCCGGCCAGTAGTCCGGCTGGTTGTCCGTCTCGTTGTGGCCGCCGGGCAGCGCGAGCCAGCGCTTCGGACCACCCCATGCGTCGTAAAGCCGCCGTGCGTGCACGGTCGGAATCACTTCATCGTGCGTCGCGACGATGCAGAGCAATGGCGCCGTGATGCGCGGCGCGAGTGCGATGGAATCGAAGCGCTGCCGGAGCAGGAGCTTCACTGGCAGAAACGGATAGTGATGCTTGGCAATGGCTGCGAGGCTGTCGAAGGGCGCGATGAGGATGACCCCGGCGAGCGTTCGCTCGGTGGCGAGATGCACTGCGACGCCGCTGCCGAGGCTCCTGCCGAATGCAAAAATTTGTTCGTTGCCGGCCTTCGCCGCGTAGTCGTACCAGAGCAAAGCGTCGTCGTTGAGCGCACGCTCGGAAGGAGCGCCGCTGCTCGCGCCGTAGCCGCGATAGTCGATAAGTAGCCACTCGATGACGAGTTTTCGACGCGGCAACTCGTCGAGCATCCAAGACACTTCTTCAGCGTTGCCTCCAAAATAAAGCGCAAGTGGCGCGTTCTCCGCGCTTTTTATTTTCACGTGCCACGCATGCACGCGCGTGCCGTCAGCGGCTTGCAAAAATACATCAGCGACTTCGCGATGTCGGGCAGCGATCGCGCGATGCTCCGACTCCGAGAGCGGCCGAGTGAGAAATATCAGTTTGTCCTGCACGAGATACGCGGCGAGCAGCACCCCGAGCACCACGGCGGCTCCGAGCTTCACCAGCGTGAGCGGACTCCAATCCATCGATTCGGCGTAATGTTAAGACACGGTGAAGAAACGCATTCCTGTCAGCGAGCTGCGCTTCGGCATGTACATCGCCGAGCTCGATCGGCCGTGGACCGACACGCCGTTCATGTTCCAGGGGTTCGTGCTCACGACCGAGCAGCAGCTCGATGCGCTGAAGCAATACTGCAGCACCGTGTTCATCGACGTCGAGCGCAGCCCGGCGCCAGAGCCCGCGACCCCGCGCCTCGCGCATCCGGAGCGCGCGCCCGTGGAGCAGGAGATCGGGCCGGCGAAGATCGCGTACACGGGCGGCCGCCAGCTGACGCGCGAGGTGATGTCGGCGGTGCGCGTCGGGCGCACGCTCGATGCGGTGCAGCTCAAGTCCGCGGTGAGCGCGATGACCGAGAGCGTGCTGCGCAATCCGGATGCCCTGCTGCTTTTCTCGCAGCTGCGATCGAAGGGCGAGTACATCGAGTCGCACGCGCTCGACGTCTCGATCTACATGATCACGTTCGGCCGCTTCCTGCAGCTCGAGCCGGGTCAGATCGAGTTCCTCGGCTACCTCGGCCTGCTGCAGGACGTCGGCAAGCTGCGCCTGCCCAAGGAGCTGCTGGAAAAGCGCGGCCGGCTCACGATCGAGGAGTTCGAGCTCGCCAAGCTGCACGTCAACTACTCGGTAGAAATCCTGCGCGCGACGCCGGGGCTGCCCGGCGAGCTCGCGCGCGTCGCCGCGCTACACCACGAACGACAGGACGGCAGCGGCTATCCCAAGGGCCTGCGCGGCAACGAGATCGGCATGATCGGCTCGATCGCGGCGATCGTCGACACGTTCGATGCGCTCACCGTCAAGCGGCCCTACGCCGATCCGGTGTCGCCCTCCGCCGCCATCAGCATGCTCTACAAGTGGCGCGGAGTGTTCTACGACGCTCACCTTGTCGAGCAGTTCATCCGCTGCATCGGCATCTTTCCGGTCGGCAGCCTGGTCGAGCTCAACAGCGGCGAGGTCGGCGTGGTGATCGCGCAGAACCTGACGCGGCGGCTGCTGCCGCGCGTGATGGTGATCCGCGACGCGCAGGGCAATCCCATGATCCCGCACAAGCTCCTCGATCTCGCGCGCGAGCCCAAGGCGAAGCAGGACGAGCCTTATCGCATCCTCGGCACGCTGGAGCAGGGCGCCGTGCCCTTCGACGCCGACGAGCTTTTCACGCGCGCGAAGCAATAAGACTGCCGTTCCCGCGCAAGCGGGAACCACACGGTTTTCGAAAAAGCTGGGCCCCCGCTTTCGCGGGGGCGACGGTTCAGTCGGCTTTCTGGTAGAGCTCGCCGCCCTTCTTCACGAACTCGACCGCTTTTTCTTTCATTCCCTGCTCGACGTAATCACGCACGTCCTGTGTGATCTTCATCGAGCAGAAGTGCGGCCCGCACATCGAGCAGAAGTGCGCGACCTTCGCGCCTTCCTGCGGCAGCGTCTCGTCGTGGAACTCGCGCGCCGTGTCCGGATCGAGCCCGAGGTTGAACTGGTCGGCCCAGCGGAACTCGAAGCGCGCCTTCGAGAGCGCGTTGTCGCGCAGCTGCGCGCCGGGATGGCCCTTGGCCAGATCCGCCGCGTGGGCGGCGATCTTGTAGGCCACGATGCCGTCCTTCACGTCCTTCTTGTTCGGCAGCCCGAGGTGCTCCTTGGGCGTCACGTAGCACAGCATCGCCGTGCCAAACCAGCCGATCAT
The DNA here is from genome assembly GCA_035689325.1 of Burkholderiales bacterium. Lineage (GTDB taxonomy): Bacteria > Pseudomonadota > Gammaproteobacteria > Burkholderiales > SG8-39 > SCGC-AG-212-J23. Next base: position 7,569 of record DASSLQ010000229.1, read on the forward strand.
CGCCGCGCCGATCGCGCTCGGAATGTGGTCGTAGCCGGGCGCGATGTCGGTGGTGAGCGGCCCGAGCGTGTAGAACGGCGCCTCGTCGCAGTACTTCAGCTGCAGGTCCATGTTCTCCTTGATGAGCTGCATCGGCACATGGCCCGGCCCCTCGATCATCACCTGGCAGTCATGCTTCCAGGCGGTCTGCGTGAGCTCGCCCAGCGTCTTCAGCTCGGCGATCTGCGCCTCATCGTTCGCGTCATGGATCGAGCCCGGCCGCAGGCCGTCGCCGAGCGAGAACGACACGTCGTACGCGGCCATGATCTCGCAGATTTCCTCGAAGTGCGTATAGAGGAAGCTCTCCTGGTGGTGCGAGAGGCACCACTTCGCCATGATCGAGCCGCCGCGCGAGACGATGCCCGTCATGCGGTTCGCGGTGAGCGGAATGAACGGCAGCCGCACGCCCGCGTGGATGGTGAAGTAGTCGACGCCCTGCTCCGCCTGCTCGACCAGCGTGTCGCGGAAGATCTCCCAGGTCAGCTCTTCCGCCTTGCCGTTCACTTTCTCCAGCGCCTGGTAGATCGGCACCGTGCCGATCGGCACGGGACTGTTGCGGATGATCCACTCGCGCGTCTCGTGGATGTGTCTTCCGGTGGAGAGATCCATCACGGTGTCGGCGCCCCAGCGGATCGCCCAGGTCATCTTGTCCACTTCCTCGCCGATCGAGGAGCTGACCGCGGAGTTGCCGATGTTGCAGTTGATCTTCACCAGGAAATTTCGGCCGATGATCATCGGCTCGGTTTCCGGGTGATTGATGTTGGCCGGGATGATGGCGCGGCCGCGCGCCACTTCGGCACGCACGAACTCTGGCGTCACCTCGCGCGGGATTTGCGCTCCATACGATTCGCCACGGTGCCGGGCCGCCAGCGCGTCGATCAGGCGCTGGTTTTCGCGCACCGCGATGTACTCCATCTCCGGGGTGATGATGCCGCGCCGGGCGTAATGCATCTGCGTCACGCACCGCTCGCCGAAATGAGCGCGCCGCGGCTTGCGCTGCAGGTCGAAGCGCAGCTCGGCGAGCTTGGGATCGGCCAGCCGCCGGCGCCCATACTCCGACGACGGCCCGCCGAGCACTTCGGTATCGCCGCGCGCGCTGATCCACGGCTCGCGCAGCGCCGCGAGGCCCTTGCGGATGTCGATGCGCACATCCGGGTCGGTGTACGGCCCGGAGGTGTCGTAGATCACGATCGACGGATTGGCGCCGGTCTGCGCGATCTCGCGCATCGGCACCCGCAGCGCACCGAGATAGACCTTGCGCGAGCTGGGCAGCGGCTCGATCGCCGCTCGATCGACGTGCGCGGTGGCGGCGAGAAACTTGGGATTGGCGTTCATGGCGTTTTCCTACGGCGGGATTACCCGCATCAGGTTCGAAGGGTTTGTCTCACCGGCGTTCACCCGAACACCGGACCCCCAACGCAAGACCGGTGATTATAATCCGCGAGCCTATGGACTTAGAGCAAGCGCGCACCAATATGGTCGAGCAGCAGATCCGCACCTGGGAAGTGCTCGACCAGGACGTGCTGGACCTGCTGTACGTGGTGCCGCGCGAGGAGTTCGTGCCGCCGCAGCATCGGGCACTCGCCTTTTCCGATATGCAAGTACCACTTGGCGAAGGCGAGCGCATGTGGGAGCCGAAGCTCGAAGCCCGCGTGCTCCAGGAGCTCGACGTACACCGCAGCGACCGCGTGCTCGAAGTGGGTACCGGCAGCGGCTATTTCACGGCGCTGCTCGCGCACCGCGCGGCGCAGGTGTTTTCGGTGGAGATCAAGCCTGCGCTGGCGGCGCTCGGGCGACGTAACCTGGAGCGCCACGGCGCCGAGAACGTGACGCTGGAGATCGGCGACGCGGCATGCGGCTGGGAGCGCCAGGCGCGCTATCACGTGATCGTGCTGACCGGATCGACCCCGGTGCTGCCGCGCGCGTTCTATGACCAGCTGGAAATCGGCGGGCGCCTCTTCGCCGTGGTGGGCGAGCCGCCGGTGATGAGCGCGCGCCTTGTCACCTGCACCACGCCCGGGGCGTTTCACAGCCTGGACCTCTTCGAGACCGTGATCGCGCCGCTCGTCAACGCCGAGCAGCGGCCGCGGTTCCGGTTCTAGCCGCATGAAGGAGATCACGCCGGCGCAGCTCGCTGCGTGGCTCGCCGACGCGGGCCGCGAAAAGCCGGTGCTGCTCGATGTGCGCGAGCCGTGGGAATACGAGCGCGCGCGCATTGCCGGCGCCCGGCTCGTGCCGATGCGCGAGTTGCCGCGCCGGCTGGAGGAGCTCGACCAATCGAAGGACATCGTGGCCATCTGTCACCATGGCGGCCGCAGTCTCCAGGTGGCGGCTTTCCTCGAAAAGAACGGCTACAACAAGGTCCATAACCTGGTGGGGGGCGTGGATGGCTGGTCGCGGACCGTCGATCCGGCTGTACCGCTTTACTAGCGTTTGCGGCCTGCTGGCGGCCGTATCCGCGTGCCCGGCCGCCGCGGAGGACCTGCTCCAGGTCTATCGCGATGCGCAGCGCTACGACGCCGTGTTCGCCTCGGCGCGCTACACGCTCGAGGCGGGGCGCGAGCGTATCCCGCAGGGCCGCTCGCTGCTTCTCCCGACGCTCACGCTCAATGCCAACGCCGCCGCGACGCGCTTCGATATCCGCTCGCGCGACACGGCGGTGACACCGAGCTTCGGCCGCAGCGTGCAGAACTACGGTTATGTGCTTACGTTCAGCCAGCCGGTGTACCGTCCGCAAAACATGGCGCAGTGGCAGCAGGCCGACTACCAGGTGCGCCAGACCGAAGCGACGTTCGCGCAGGCGAGCCAGGACCTCGCGCTGCGCACCGCGCAGGCCTACTTCGACGTGCTTACCGCGCAGGACACGCTCGCGCTGGTCGGCGCGCAGAAGGCAGCGATCTCCGAGCAGCTCGCCGCCGCGAAGCGCAACTTCGAGGTCGGCACCGCGACCATCACCGATACGCACGAGGCGCAGGCGCGCTACGACCTGATCATTGCGCAGGAGATCGCGGCGCAGAACGATCTCGAGAGCAAGCGCCGCGCGCTGCAGACCGTCGGCGGCAAGGAATACGCGCTACTGAAGCCCTTGCGCACCGATATCCGCCTGCCTCCGCCCAGCCCGGACAACATGCAGAGCTGGGTGGATATCGCCGAGAAGCAGGCCTATCCGGTGCTCGCGCAGGAAGCCGCCACCGAGGTGGCGGAGCTCGAGCTCAAGCGCGCGCGCGGCGCGCAATGGCCGACGCTCGATCTCGTGGGCCAATACGGTACGACGCGCGACACGGGCTCGATCACGATTCCGGTCGGCCGCGACACGCTCAACGGCCAGATCGGGCTGCAGTTTTCGCTGCCGCTCTATGCGGGCGGCGCGCTCAGCTCGCGCGAGCGCGAGGCGGCGGCCAACTACCTCAAGGCGCGCGAGGACCTCGAGAACCAGCGCCGGCAGGCGGCGCTCACCACGCGCCAGACCTATCTCGCCGTGATCAATGGCAACGCGCAGGTCGGCGCGCTCGAGCAGGCGCTGGTCTCGTCGCAAAGCGCGCTCGACTCGAACAAGCTCGGCTACGAGGTCGGCGTGCGCATCAACATCGACGTGCTGAACGCCCAGCAGCAGCTCTACCAGACGCGGCGCGATCTCGCGGTGGCGCGCTACAACGCAATCATCAATCACCTGAAGCTCAAGGCCGCCGCCGGCAGCCTGCGCGACGAAGACCTCGAAGAAGTAAACCGCGCCCTACAGCCCTGAGGGAATTCCGGGACGGAGCCCGAACTCCCTCCAGGCACGACCCGCGTAGTTCGGGCTCCGTCCCGGAATTCCAGCTACAGCCTTAG
>DASSLQ010000230.1:0-26431 GCA_035689325.1 Burkholderiales bacterium
CGGGCGGGCTGACGCGCGAGCGCGCGGGATTCGAGGTGCGAGACGTGCACCCGACCCATTACGGCCGCGTGTGCCCGATCGAGACGCCGGAAGGCCCGAACATCGGCCTCATCAACTCGCTCGCGCTCTACGCGCGCACGAACGAGTACGGCTTCCTCGAGACGCCGTATCGCAAGGTCGTCGACAGCAAGGTCACCGACGAGATCCACTTCCTGTCGGCGATCGAGGAAGGCAACTACGTGATCGCCCAGGCGAACGCGACGGTCGACAAGAACGGCAAGCTCACCGACACGCTGGTGTCCTGCCGCTTCAAGAACGAGTTCGAGCTGAAGTCGCCCGAGGAAGTGCAGTACATGGACGTCGCGCCGTCGCAGATCGTGTCAGTGGCCGCGTCGCTGATCCCGTTCCTCGAGCACGATGACGCCAACCGCGCGCTGATGGGCTCCAACATGCAGCGCCAGGCGGTGCCCTGCCTGCGGCCGGAAAAGCCGCTGGTCGGCACGGGCGTGGAGCGCACCGCCGCGATCGACTCCGGCACCTGCGTCGTCGCGCTGCGCGGCGGCGTGGTGGATTACGTCGACGCGAACCGCATCGTCGTGCGCGTCAACGACGACGAGACCACCGCCGGCGACGTGGGCGTCGACATCTACAAGCTCACGAAGTACACGCGCTCCAACCAGAACACCAACATCAACCAGCGCCCGATCGTGAAGCAGGGCGAGCGCATCGCCAAGGCCGACGTGGTGGCCGACGGCGCCTCCACCGACCTCGGCGAGCTCGCGCTCGGCCAGAACATGCTGGTCGCGTTCATGCCGTGGAACGGCTTCAACTTCGAGGACTCGATCCTGATCAGCGAGCGGGTCGTGGCGGATGACCGCTTCACCTCGATCCACATTGAAGAACTCACTGTGGTGGCCCGCGACACGAAGCTGGGACCGGAAGAAATCACGCGCGACATCTCGAACCTCTCCGAGGCGCAGCTCGTCCGGCTGGACGAGTCCGGCATCGTCTACATCGGCGCCGAGGTCGAGGCGGGCGACGTGCTGGTCGGCAAGGTGACGCCGAAGGGCGAGACCCAGCTCACGCCGGAAGAGAAGCTGCTGCGCGCGATCTTCGGTGAGAAGGCGAGCGATGTGAAAGACACGTCGCTGCGCGTGCCCTCCGGCATCAGCGGCACGGTGATCGACGTCCAGGTGTTCACGCGCGAAGGCATCGAGCGCGACAAGCGCAGTCAGTCGATCATCGAGGACGAGCTGAAGCGCTACCGTACGGATCTCAACGACCAGATGCGCATCGTCGAGAACGACACGTTCGAGCGCCTGGAGCGCCTGCTCACCAACAAGGTGGCCAACGGCGGACCCAAGCGGCTCGCCAAGGGCACCAAGGTGACCAAGGACTATCTCGTCAGCATGGAGCGCTACGACTGGTTCGACATTCGCCTTGCCAACGAGGAAGCGGCGGCGCAGGTCGAGAGCCTGAAGGACTCGCTCGGTCAGAAGCGCCGCGAGTTCGACGCCATGTTCGAGGCGAAGAAGAAGAAGCTCACGCAGGGCGACGAGCTGCCGCCGGGCGTGCTGAAGATGGTGAAGGTGTACGTCGCGGTGAAGCGGCGCCTGCAGCCGGGCGACAAGATGGCCGGGCGCCACGGCAACAAGGGCGTGATCTCCAAGATCGTGCCGGTCGAGGACATGCCGCACATGGCGGACGGCACGCCGATGGACCTCGTGCTGAACCCGCTCGGCGTGCCCTCGCGCATGAACGTCGGCCAGATCCTCGAGACGCACCTCGGCTGGGCGGCGAAGGGCCTCGGCCTCAAGATCGGCGAGCTCGTCAAGCTGCAGCAGAAGGCGGAGATGAAGAAGCTGATCGAGCGCATCTACATCTCGAGCGGCCGTGAAGAGGAAATGGCGAAGCTCACGGACGAGGAGATCCAGCAGCTCGCCGAGAACCTGAGGGAAGGCGTGCCGTTCGCGACGCCGGTGTTCGACGGCGCGGCCGAGACCGAGATCAACGCGATGCTCGAGATGGCGGGCCTGCCGACCACCGGGCAGGTGCAGCTGTTCGACGGGCGTACCGGCGAGGCATTCGACCGCCACGTCACGGTCGGCTACATGCACATGCTCAAGCTGCACCACCTGGTCGATGACAAGATGCATGCGCGCTCGACCGGGCCATACTCGCTCGTCACGCAGCAGCCGCTCGGCGGCAAGGCGCAGTTCGGCGGCCAGCGCTTCGGCGAGATGGAGGTTTGGGCGCTGGAGGCCTACGGCGCGGCGTACACGCTGCAGGAGATGCTCACGGTCAAGTCCGATGACATCACCGGCCGCACCAAGGTGTACGAGAACATCGTCAAGGGCGACCACAAGATCGACGCGGGCATGCCCGAGTCATTCAACGTGCTCGTAAAGGAGATCCGCTCCCTTGGCATCGACATCGATCTGGAGAGGTACTAATGAAAGCGCTACTTGAGCTCTTCAAGCAGGTCCAGCAGGACGAGGAGTTCGATGCGATCAAGATCGGGCTCGCCTCGCCCGAGAAGATCCGCTCGTGGTCCTACGGCGAGGTGAAGAAGCCCGAGACCATCAACTACCGTACGTTCAAGCCGGAGCGCGACGGGCTTTTCTGCGCCAAGATCTTCGGGCCGATCAAGGACTACGAGTGCCTGTGCGGCAAGTACAAGCGCCTGAAGCACCGCGGCGTCATTTGCGAAAAATGCGGAGTGGAAGTGACGCTCGCCAAGGTGCGCCGCGAGCGCATGGGCCACATCGAGCTCGCTTCGCCGGTCGCGCATATCTGGTTCCTCAAGTCGCTGCCCTCCAGGCTTGGCCTCGTGCTCGACATGACGCTGCGCGACATCGAGCGCGTGCTGTACTTCGAAGCCTATGTCGTGACCGACCCGGGCCTGACGCCGCTCAAGCGCACGCAGCTCCTCACCGAGGACGACTATCTCGCCAAGGTCGAGGAATTCGGCGACGACTTCCAGGCTGCCATGGGCGCGGAAGGCATCCGGGCGCTGCTGCGCGCGCTCGATCTCAACAAGGAGATCGACAACCTGCGCAAGGAGCTGGACGCGACCTCGAGCGACGCCAAGATCAAGAAATTCGCCAAGCGGCTGAAGGTGCTGGAGGGCTTCAAGGCCTCGAACATCAAGCCCGACTGGATGATCATGGAAGTGCTGCCGGTGCTGCCGCCGGAGCTGCGTCCGCTCGTGCCACTGGACGGCGGCCGCTTCGCCACCAGCGACCTGAACGATCTCTATCGCCGGGTGATCAACCGCAACAACCGGTTGAAGCGCCTGCTTGAGCTGAAAGCGCCCGAAATCATCGTGCGCAACGAGAAGCGCATGCTGCAGGAGGCGGTGGACTCGCTGCTCGACAACGGCCGCCGCGGCAAGGCGATGACCGGCGCGAACAAGCGTCCGCTCAAGTCGCTCGCCGACATGATCAAGGGCAAGGGCGGGCGCTTCCGCCAGAACCTGCTCGGCAAGCGCGTCGACTACTCCGGCCGCTCGGTGATCGTGGTCGGCCCGCAGCTCAAGCTGCACCAGTGCGGCCTGCCGAAGAAGATGGCGCTCGAGCTGTTCAAGCCGTTTATCTTTAATAAATTGGAACTGCTGGGCCTCGCCACGACCATCAAGGCCGCGAAGCGCCTGGTCGAGCAGGAAGTGCCGGAGGTGTGGGACATCCTCGAGGAAGTCATTCGCGAGCATCCGGTGCTGCTCAACCGCGCGCCGACGCTCCACCGCCTCGGCATCCAGGCCTTCGAGCCGGTGCTGATCGAGGGCAAGGCGATCCAGCTGCATCCGCTGGTGTGCGCGGCGTTCAACGCCGACTTCGACGGCGACCAGATGGCGGTGCACGTGCCGCTGTCGCTCGAAGCGCAGATGGAAGCGCGCACGCTGATGCTGGCGTCGAACAACGTGCTCTCGCCGGCAAACGGCGAGCCGATCATCGTGCCCTCGCAGGACATCGTGCTCGGCCTGTACTACGCGACGCGCGAGCAGATCAACGCCAGGGGCGAAGGCATGAGCTTCGCCGATCTCGCGGAGCTGCATCGCGCCTACGACTCGCGCCAGGCCGACCTGCACGCGCGTGTCTGGGTGCGCATCAAGGAGAAGGACTACGCCGAGGACGGCGAGATCATTGAGAAGGTAACGCGCTATGAGACGACCGTGGGTCGCGCGCTCCTTTCCGAGATCCTGCCGGTCGGCCTCTCGTTCGAGCTCCTGAACAAGTCGCTCAAGAAGAAGGAGATCACGCGCGTCATCAACGCGGCCTTCCGCCGCTGTGGGCTGCGCGAGACGGTGATCTTCGCCGACAGGCTTATGCAGGCCGGGTTCAGCATCGCTACGCGCGCCGGCATCTCGTTCGGCGTGCACGACATGCGCATCCCCGAGCAGAAGCAGGAGATCATCAAGGCGGCCGAGACCGAGGTGAAGGAGATCGAGAACCAGTACACCTCGGGCCTCGTCACCGCGGGCGAGCGCTACAACAAGGTGGTCGACATCTGGTCGCGCGCCGGCGAGCAGGTCGGCAAGGTCATGATGGACCAGCTCGGCTCGGAAGAGGTCGAGAACCGCCACGGCAAGCGGGTGAAGCAGGAGGCGTTCAACTCGATCTACATGATGGCCGATTCCGGCGCGCGCGGCAGCGCTGCGCAGATCCGTCAGCTCGCCGGCATGCGCGGCCTGATGGCCAAGCCCGACGGCTCGATCATCGAGACTCCGATCACGGCGAACTTCCGCGAAGGCCTGAACGTGCTGCAGTACTTCATCTCGACGCACGGCGCGCGCAAAGGCCTGGCAGACACCGCGCTGAAGACCGCGAACTCGGGCTATCTCACGCGCCGCCTGGTTGACGTCACGCAGGACTTGGTCGTGACCGAGGACGACTGCGGCACGCAGAACGGCTTCGCCATGAAGGCGCTGGTCGAAGGCGGTGAGGTCGTGGAGGCGCTGAAGGAGCGCATCCTCGGCCGCGTGCTGACGAACGACCTGCTGCATCCGGAAACCCAGGATGTGCTGTATCCGGCCGGGTCGCTGCTCGACGAGACGGCAGTGGAAACGATCGACAACCTCGGCATCGACGAGGTGAAGGTGCGCACCGCGCTGACCTGTGAAACGCGCTGGGGCGTGTGCGCCAAGTGCTACGGGCGCGACCTTGGCCGCGGCTCGCTCGTCAACGTCGGTGAGGCGATCGGCGTGATCGCCGCGCAGTCGATCGGCGAGCCGGGCACGCAGCTCACCATGCGCACCTTCCACATCGGCGGCGCCGCATCGCGAACCGCCGTGCAGAGCCACGTAGAGGCCAAGTCGTCCGGCACCGTCCGCTTTACGGCCACGATGCGCTACCTGTCCAACGCGAAGGGCGAGAAGATCGTCATCTCGCGCTCGGGCGAGGTGATCATCGCCGACGACAACGGGCGCGAGCGCGAGCGGCACAAGGTGCCCTACGGCGCGCTGCTCGCGGTCGCCGACGGCGACACGGTGCGCGCCGGCAAGCAGCTCGCGAGCTGGGACCCGCACCATCGGCCGATCATCACGGAGTACGCCGGCACGGTGAAGTTCGAGCACGTGGAAGAGGGCGCGACCGTCGCCAAGCAGATCGACGACGTCACCGGCCTCTCGACCCTCGTGGTGATCGACGCCAAGCGCCGCACGACCGCCGCGAGCAAGGGCCAGCGGCCCTCCGTGAAGCTGATCAACGAGGCGGGCGAAGAAGTGCGCATCGCCGGCACCGACCATGCCGTGAACATCAGCTTCCCGGTGGGCGCGGTAATCGCCGTGCGCGACGGGCAGCAGGTGCAGGTGGGCGAAGTGCTGGCCCGCATCCCGCAGGAAGTGTCCAAGACGCGCGACATCACGGGCGGCCTGCCGCGCGTGGCCGAGCTCTTCGAGGCGCGCTCGCCGAAGGACGCGGGCATCCTCGCGGAAGTCACGGGCACGGTCTCCTTCGGCAAGGACACGAAGGGCAAACAGCGCCTGGTGATCACCGACCTCGACAAGCAGGAGCACGAGTACCTGATCGCGAAGGACAAGCATCTGCTGGTGCACGACGGCCAGGTGGTGAACAAGGGCGAGATGATCGTCGACGGGCCGGTGGATCCGCACGATCTCTTGCGCCTGCTCGGCATCGAGGAGCTTGCGCGCTACATCATCGACGAGGTGCAGGACGTCTACCGCCTGCAGGGCGTGAAGATCAACGACAAGCACATCGAGGTGATCGTGCGCCAGATGCTGCGGCGCGTGGAGATCGAGGAGCCGGGCGACACGCCGTTCATCCAGGGCGAGCAGGTCGAGCGCGCGGAAGTGCTCGAGGAGAACGAGAAGGCGCAGAAGGACAGCAAGAAGCCCTCGGCCTACCGCAACATGCTGCTTGGCATCACCAAGGCGTCGCTCTCGACCGACTCGTTCATCTCCGCGGCCTCCTTCCAGGAGACCACGCGCGTGCTGACCGAAGCGGCGATCATGGGCAAGCGCGACGAGCTGCGCGGACTGAAGGAGAACGTGATTGTCGGTCGCCTGATCCCGGCGGGCACCGGACTCGCGTACCACAACATCCGCAAGGCGCAGGCTGCGGAACCCGTGCTTGCCGAAGTGCCGGCAGCGGCGCCCGAGGCGTCGCCTGCCGAGACGGCGACGACCACGGCTGCAGCAGCCGGCGGCGGCAGCTAAGCCGCGCTACGTAACGATAAGAAGGGCGCCTGCGGGCGCCCTTTTTATTGCCGTTGACACTGCATTAGTGCAGGCGTAGCGTCGCCGCAGGCTTTTCAGGAGGAGGAAGCCTACCGTCCAGTAGGCGCGCCCAAGCACGGCGCATCCCAGACCTACGGGATTTGCGCACGACAACGTTAGTGCTAGCGTGCCAATCACAACGAGGGAGGATCCAATGCCGCGACTTTTCGCCTGGGCAGTGGCGCTGTGCTTAAGCAATGCAGCTTTCGCAGATTCCGGCGACCCCCAGCGCCTTGCCGGACTCCAGAACCCCGCACGCATCACGATTGATACCGAGGGCATCTCGCATGTCCGTGCCCACAACGACCACGACCTGTACTTCATGCAGGGCTGGGTGCACGCCGGAGATCGTCTTTTCCAGATGGACTACAACCGGCGCCTCGCAAGCGGCACGCTCGCCGAGCTCGTGGGCACCGCCGCACTGCCGACCGACGTCCAGCTTCGGACGCTCGGCCTTCGCCGCAGTGCCGAGCTCTCCTACACTGCCGCGTCGCCGTTCTTCCGCGCCGCACTCGACGCGTACGCCGAAGGTGTGAATGCACGGCTTGGCGTCCTCACTCCCCTGCCGCCGGAATACGGTGCGCTGCACCTGACCCAGGTAGCGCCATGGACGCCGGTGGACAGCATCGTCATCGCCAAGCTGCTCGCCTTCTCGCTTGCGTTCGAGCTCGACATTGACCGCACGGTGGCCCTGCAGTCCTACATTGGGGCGTTCGGTCCGTCGGCCGGCTCGGCGCTTTACTCGCAGGACCTTTGGCGTTCGGCAGCATTCGAACCGAACGCAACCGTGCCAGACGCGAAGATGGCTCCTCCATCCTTCCCGGCCGGTGACCATGGACAGCGCGGCATGGAGCGCGCACAAGAGGGGCTGCATAGCGAAGCGCACGTCAGCCTGATGCGTGAATACCTCGACCGCGTCCGCGACCTCCCGGCATTCCAGGGAATCCTGAAGCATGAGCAGCGCGGTAACTCGAATCTCTGGGCGGTCTCCGGCGCTCTGACGAGGGATGGACGCCCGCTCCTCGCCAACGATCCTCACCTCGCGGTGGCGACGCCTTCGGTGTTCTATCCGATCGGACTCGAGACCGACGGCGAGCCGGTGTTCGGCAGCAGCGTTGCCGGGACGCCGGGGATCATCCACGGCTTCAACCGCTGGATCGCGTGGGGCTCGACCAACAACCTTGTCGACGTCACCGACGTCTTCGCGGAGCAGGTAGTGCCGGTGCCTTGCCCAGTACCGTCCCCAGGACTGCCGTGCTTTGCGACGCTTTACAAGGGCGCGCTGGAGCCAGTGACTGCGATCCCGGAGCAATTCTTTGCTAACGTAGTGGGCAGCCCCCCAGGATGCACGCACGATTGCCTGCCGCTAGTCACGGCCGGCGCCACCCTGGTTGTGCCGCGGCACGGGCCGATCATTTCGCTGAACACAACGACGGGGGCGGCGCTCAGCGTCCAGTATGTCGGCAACGGGCCGACGCAGGAGCTCGAAGCGTTCCTGCTGATGAACCGCGCGCATAACCTCGAGGATTTCAAGGCTGCGCTGCAGCGCTTCGATGTTGGCTCGCAGAACTTCGTGTATATCGACGTGCGCGGCAACATCGCCTACTTCACTTCCGGCGAGATCCCGGTGCGCGAGGACCTGCAGGCCGGAACGGTGAACGGCGTGCCTCCCTGGTTCGTGCGCAATGGCCAAGGCGGGAACGAGTGGCTGCCCGTCACGCATCCCCAGCCGTACCAGGCGAGCACCTTCGAGGTCCTGCCCTTCAGCGAGCTGCCGCAAATCGTCAATCCGCCGGCCGGCTACTTCGTCAACGCCAACAACGATCCGTCGGGCGTGACGCGCGACAACAATCCGCTCAACCAGCTGCGGCCCGGTGGCGGTATCTCGTACACGGCGTACTCCTGGAAAGCCGGCTTCCGTGTCGCGCGCATCGAGAAGCGGCTGCACGAGTACTTCGAAAGCGGCGACCGCCGCGTCTCGTTCAAGGAGATGCAGGCGATCCAGGCTGACGTGATACTGCATGACGCCGAGGTGTTCACGCCGTACATCCTCGGGGCGTTTGACCGCGCGCTCACATCGGCCGAGCCGCAGCTGCGCGCGCTGGCCGCGGACGCCGGGGTCGCCGAAGCGGTGGGGCGCCTGCGCCGCTGGGACGGCTCGACGCCGACCGGCATCACGCAGGGCTACGATGCTGCCGACGTCGCGGGCGCGCTGCAGCCGCCCTCGGCGAGCGAAGTGCAGGCGAGCGTCGCTGCCTCGATCTACGCCGCGTGGCGTTCGCGCATGCTGAGCACAGTGATCAACGGCTCGATCACCGGTTTGCCGGCGCCCGACGATTTCGACAGCCTGGCGGCGCTGCGCAACCTGCTCGATAACTTCGCGACGAATGGCGGGATCGGCGCCTCGGGCGTGAACTTCTTTGCCGTACCGGGTATCGCGGGAGCGACCGACCGGCGCGACTACGTCATCCTGAGCAGCCTGCGCGGAGGGCTCGACATGCTGGCGTCGGCCGCGTTCTTCGGCTCGGCGAATCAGGATGACTATCGCTGGGGGCGGCTGCATCGCATTGTGTTCGCCCATCCGCTCGACTCCGCGTTCAGCATTCCGCCAGCAGGGGGCGCTTTCCCGCCACCGCTTCCCGGTGTGATCGGCATTCCGACGGACGGCGGCTTTCAGACGGTCGATGCGGCGAGCCACAACGCGCGCGGCAAGGGGCCCAACGACTTCATGTTCACAGTCATACCTTCCCACCGCATGGTGGCCGAGGCGGATCATGATGGCACGCGCGCGGCCGACATCTGGCCCGGTGGCACGAGCGGCGTGCTCGGCAGCCCGAACTACGCGCAGTTCCTCGAGCGCTGGCTGACGAACGAGACGATCGACCTTGGCCTCGGCGACGAAGAAATCGCCAGCGTCGAGAAATTCATCCCGGTTCCGTAAAACGACTTTCTGATGGTTTGGGGGCGCCCGCGGGCGCCGCCGCCGCTAGTGCATCACGCGCGTGACCAGCAGCCACGCCATGGCGATGGCGATCGCGAGCGACGCGATGGCGATGATCCAGCCCGCCTCTCGCGGATGAGCCTCGACGCGCGGCTCGAGCGGCGTGTGCATGCGCTCCTCGGCTGCGACCAGGCGCCGCGTGGAATACCAGCGGTTCAGCCGCGCTTCCATCGCGGCGAGCCCCTGCGGCCAGAACACCATCAGCGCACCGACGACCAGCGCGAACCCGCCGCCGGCGAGGAACACGGCCTTGGTCGCGTCCAGAACGATCGCCAGGCCGAGCGCGCGCTTCGCATCGACGAGACGCGCGACCTGCAGCCGCGTCAGCAGAAAGTAGATCGTCAGCGCGCCGCCGACGATGAACAAGGCGCCGAGCAAGCGCCGATAGGGGCTCTCGGGCGCCGGGTCGATCTGGTGCGGCTCCTCGAGCGGCCTTAGCGCCTCACGGGTCGAGACCCAGCGGTTCATGCGATTGATGAATTGCAGCGTGGGGCCGCTACGCAGGGCGAGGGCACAGCCGAACACGAATCCCGCCACCCCGCCCACCAGCAGGCACAGCATCACGGTGGGCACGATGATCCGCTCGATGAAGCTCCACCAGGTCATGGGGGCCTCCTTTATTTGTACTTAGCAGAGACTGTAGTGGAAATGCGGCTGTAGTGGAAATCCCCACACCGCACGGCAGGGCCTAACGGCACGGCATTTGCTGCCTTTGCCACATCACAGCCAATTGGAGCCTCGCATGGAGCAGTTGCAGCAATGGCGGCGCCGTCAGGAAGGCAAGCTCGGATACATCCTGCTCTGGCTGCTCGGGGTGCCGATCCCGGTGCTGTTCGTCATCTTCCTGCTGCGCGGCTGCACCTGAGCCGCGGGCCCTGTCAACACTTTTACACGGAGGTGAACATGGTGAAGTCCTTGATTGCGGTATGTGCAGTTGCCGGCATGCTCGGCCTGTCCGCGTGCTCGGGCTGGGGCCGCGGTGAGACCGTCGGCACGGTCGGCGGCGCGGCGGCAGGCGGCGCGGTCGGTTCCGCGGTGACGGGCGGTAGCACGCTCGGCACGCTCGGCGGCGCGGCCATCGGCGGTTACGCTGGCCACGAAGCCGGCACCAACTACGACAAGAAGCACCAGTAGTCGGCGGCAGCAAATATGAATGGGGACGGACCTTCGGGTCTGTCCCCATTTGTTTTTGTTGCGATAATCGCCGGCAATGGGGAGCGTAGGAGAACTGACGGCGAGCGCGCTCGAGCGCGCGGCGCGCGTTGATTTGGCGGCGGCCTTCCGCCTCGCGGTGCGCCTCGACCTGCATGAAGGCGTCTGCAACCACTTCAGCGTGATGCTGGCGGATGGGCACACGTTCCTCCTCAACCGCTACGGGCTGCATTGGAGCGAAGTCACCGCATCGAATCTGCTGACGCTCGACGCGGCTGGCCGCGTGCTCGCCGGCGAGGGCGAATACGAGAAGACCGCGTTCTGGATCCACTCGCGCATCCATCTCGCGAGTCCGCACGCCGCCTGTGTGCTGCATACCCACATGCCCTACGCGACTGCGCTCACGCTGCTGGAAGATGGGCGCCTCGAGATGGTCGAGCAGAACGCGCTGCGCTTCCACGACGACATCGCCTACGACAACATCTACAACGGCCTGGTGGTCGACGAGGCCGAGGGCGATCGCCTCGCGCGCGTTCTTGGCTCCAAGCGAGTCCTTTTCCTTGCCAATCACGGCGTGATCGTGGTCGGCCCGACGGTGGCCGAGGCGTTCGATCTGCTTTACTACCTGGAGCGCGCCTGCCGGCTGCAGGTGCTCGCGCGCATGATGGGCGGCAAGCGCCGCGCCGTGCGGCCCGAGGTGGTGGAGCGTACCTGCCGGCTGATGCGTGCCGATGCGCCGCAGTACGCCGGCGCCCACTTCAGCGCGCTCAAGCGCATCCTCGATCGCGAGGAGCCCGCGTATTCTGGGTGAGGGCATCGAGCTGCGGCCGGCGTCGCCCGATGACGTGCCGGCCATGCAGGAGATCTATGCTTACCACGTTCTGCACGGCCTCGCGAGCTTCGAGGAGGAGCCACCCTCGGTCGCCGAGATGCGCCGCCGCTTCGACGACGTGCGCGGACGCGGCCTGGCCTGGCTCGCCGCGGATTTCGGCGGTGTGCTCGTGGGTTATGGCTACTGCTCGGTTTACCGCACGCGCTCGGCGTACCGCTACAGCCTCGAGGATTCGGTCTATGTGCGACACGGCTCCGAAGGTCGCGGCGTCGGCAGCGCGATCCTGGGTGAACTGATCCGCCAGGTCGCCGACCAGGGCTATCGCCAGCTCATCGCCGTGATCGGCGACAGCAGCCACGCGCCGTCGATCAACCTCCACGCGCGCTTCGGTTTCCTGCGCGTCGGCACGCTGCGCTCGGTCGGCTTCAAGTTCGGCCGCTGGGTGGACACCATCATCATGCAGCGGCCGCTCGGCCCGGGCGACGGCAAACCACCTACGTCGTAAGGACGATTTTCCCCTTCGCCTCGCGGCTGGCGAGGAGCTTGAGCGCCTCGGCCGCTTTCTCGAGCGGCAGCGTTTGCGAGACATGCGGCCGCAGGCGCCCTTCGCCGTACCAGCGGCCGAGCTGGCGCACGCTGTCCGCGAATGCCTGCGGCTCGCGTCGCGCGAAGTCACCCCAGAAAACGCCGACCGCCGATGCGCCCTTGAGCAGCGGCAGGTTGAGGGGCAGCTTCGGAATTTCACCCGCGGCGAAGCCGACCACCAGTAGGCGCCCGCGCCAGGCGAGCGAGCGGAACGCAGTCTCGGTGTAGGCACCGCCGACCGGGTCGTAGACCACGTCGACACCGCGTCCCTCGCTGAGCTCCTGGACGCGCTTGCGCAGGTCTTCCGCTGCGTAATTGATGGTCGCGTCCGCGCCGTGCTCGCGGCAGACCGCGAGCTTCGCTTCGCTCGACGCGCCGGCGATCACACGCGCGCCGAGCGCCTTGCCGATCTCGATCGCCGCAAGCCCCACGCCGCCGGCCGCGCCCAGCACGAGCAGCAACTCGCCGGCCTTAAGGGCGCCGCGATCGCGCAGCGCGTGATCCGACGTGGCATAGGTGAGGAGGAACGCGGCGCCGTGCACGAAATCCATCCCCGTGGGCAGGGGCAGCAGGCGCGCCGCTTCAGCCTTCACCTCCTCGGCAAAGGCACCGTACGTCGTGAAAGCGATGACGCGCTCGCCGGCCTTCCAGCCGCTCACGCCCGGGCCGACCTCCTTGACCACGCCGGCGAGCTCGCTGCCGGGCGAAAACGGCAGCGGCGGCTTGAACTGGTACTTGTTCTGGATGATGAGCACATCGGGGAAGTTGACGCTCGCCGCCTTGACCGTCACCACCACTTCGCCAGGGCCGGGTTTCGGCGACGGCAGCTCTTCGAGCGTGAGCGACTCCGGCGGCCCGTACTGGTTGCAGAGGACGGCTTTCATGAACATAGAATGCCACATGCCTACCATCACCACCGACGACGGTGTCCGCCTGCATTGCGAGGAGACGGGCGCCGGCACCGCGCTCGTCTTCGTGCACGAATTCGGCGGCGATCTGCGCAGCTGGGAGCCGCAGGTGCGCTACTTCGCGCGGCTGTATCGCTGCATTCGCTACAACGCGCGCGGCTATCCGCCCTCGGACGTACCGGAAGACTGGAACCGCTATTCCCAGGAGCGCGCGCGCGACGACATCCGAGCCGTGCTCGACGGCCTGAAGATCGAGCGCGCGCATGTCGTCGGTCTCTCGATGGGCGCCTTCGCTACGCTGCATTTCGGCATGCACTATCCCGAGCGCGCGCTGTCCATCACGGTCGCGGGCGGCGCCTATGGCTCGCATCCCGCCCACCACAGGCAATTCCAGGACGATTCGCGCGCCAATGCCGAGCGCATCCGGCGCGACGGCATGGCGAAGTTCGTCGCCACCTATGGCGTCGGTCCGCAGCGCGTCCAGCTCGAGCTCAAGGATCCGCGCTCCTTCGCCGAATACCTCGCGTGGTTCAACGAGCATTCGGCGCTTGGCGCAGCCAATACGCTGCTCGGCGTGCAATGCCGGCGGCCGTCGTTCTACGATCTGCGCGAGCGCCTGCAGAAGATGACGGTGCCGACGCTGCTCATGCAGGGCGATGAAGAAGAGCCATCGCTGGAAGCCAACATCTTCCTCAAGCGCGCGATCCCGACCGCCGGCCTCGTCGTGTTCCCGAAGAGCGGTCACGCCATCAATCTCGAGGAACCGGCGCTTTTCAACCAGTTGCTGGAGACCTTCCTCCACCAGGTGGAAACCGGGAAATGGCGCCCGCGCGATCCGCGCAGCACCGTGCCGTCGCTTTACGGACCCGCCGGCAGGCCATGAGCCTCCTCGTCGAGAAACGCGGCGCGGTTGGCTGGATCGTGTTCAACCAGCCGGCGAAGAAGAATGCAATCAGCGGCGCCATGTGGCGCGCGCTGCCGTCGGCGATGGCCCAGTTCGACCGCGATCCCGAGGTGCGCTGCGTCGCCTTTCGCGGCGCGGGCACCGAGGCGTTTGCCGCGGGTGCGGACATCTCGGAATTCGAAAGCGCGCGCTCGGAGCGCGGCGCGGTCGCCGAGTACGACGATCTCCTGGACCGCGTGCTGCACGCGATCCAGGACTCGCTCAAGCCCTCGCTCGCCATGATCTACGGCTATTGCCTCGGCGGCGGCGTCGAGATCGCGCTCGCCTGCGACCTGCGCTATTGCGGCGCGTCCGCCGAGTTCGGCATCCCGGCGGCGAAGCTCGGCCTTGGCTATAACATCGAGGGCCACAAGCGCCTGCTCGAAACCGTCGGGCATGCGTGGGCGCGCGAGATCATGTTCCTCGGCAGGCGCTACCCGGCGGAGGAGGCGCGCGCCATGGGCCTCGTGCATCGCGTGCTGCCCGATGGCGAGCTCGAGCGCCATGTCGATGGCGTGATCGAGGCGCTGTGCAAGAACGCGCCGCTTGCCATCGCGAACACCAAGACGATCCTCGAGCAGTACGTGAGGGCCGAGGGCGAGCCGGATCTGGCACGCATGCGCGCCGCTATCGAGCGCTGTGCGAAGAGCGCCGACTATGTAGAGGGACGCCGTGCGTTCATGGAGAAGCGCAAGCCGCGCTTCACTGGCAAATGAGGATCACGCACATCCGCTCGCGTGCGGTTGCGGCGCCGATGCGACGTCCGCTCACGACGAGCACGGGCGCACTGACGGCGGCGGCGCTGCTGCTCATCGATCTGGAGACCGACGCCGGCATCGTCGGGCGCTCCTACCTCTTCAGTCCCGGTCAGCATGCGCTTGCCGCGATCGCCCAGCTCGTGGACGCCATGGCCGGGATGGTGAAAGGCGCCGAGGTGGCGCCGTTCGATATCGAGCGCAAGCTGCGCGCGCGCTACACGCTCCTCGGCGTGCACAACATCGTGCTTTTCGCCATGTCCGGCATCGACATGGCGGCGTGGGATGCGCATGCGCAGTCGCTCGGCCAGCCGCTCGTGCGGCTGCTGGGCGCGACGCCACGGCCGATCCCGGCATACAACTCCAAGGGCCTCGGCATCATGCCGCTCGATCGCCTGGTGAAGGAGGCGGCCGAACTGGTCGCGGAAGGCTTCCGCGCGGTGAAGCTGCGCCTGGGACGCGGCGAGGCGCGCGAGGATCTCGAGGCGTTGCGCGCGGTGAAGCAGGCGATCGGTCCCGATATCACCTTGATGGTCGACTTCAACCAGGTGCTGAGCGTCGCTGAAGCCATCCGGCGCGGACACATGATCGACGAGGAAGGCGGCGTCTACTGGATCGAGGAGCCGCTCCGCGCCGACGACTACGCCGGCGCCGCGCGCGTCACGCGCGAGATCGCGACGCCGATCCAGCTCGGCGAAAACTTCATGGGCCCCGAGCAGATGGCGCAGGCGCTGGCGGCCGGCGCGTGCGACTACGTCATGCCGGACGCCGAGCGCATCGGCGGCGTCACCGGCTGGATGCGTGCCGCCGCGCTCGCGCAGGGCGCGGGCATGGAGATGTCGAGCCATCTTTTTCCGGAAGTGAGCTGCCATCTGCTGGCGGCAACGCCGACCTGCCATTGGCTCGAGTACGTCGACTGGGCGAACGCGATCCTCGCCGAGCCGGTCGAGCTGAAGGACAGCCACGTCCTTATCCCGTCCTGCCCGGGCATCGGCATCTCCTGGGACGAGAAGGCCGTCGCGCGCTACGCGCTATGACGTTCACGCGGCACTTCGCGCACTGGCCGCCCGGCGCACCGCAGACGCTGGATCTGCCGCGCGACAGCGTGTACAGCAACCTCGCGCTCAGCGTGGCGAAGCACCCCGATCGCGCGCTGGTCGATTACTACGGCACGCGCATTTCCTACGCGGACATCAAGCGCGAAGCCGATGCGCTCGCCGGTTTCCTGCAGCGGCGATGCGGCGTCGGCAAGGGCGATCGCGTGCTGCTCTACCTGCAGAACAGCCCGCAATTCGTGATCGCCTATTACGCGATCCTGCGCGCCGATGCCGCGGTGGTGCCGGTCAATCCGATGAATCGCACGGAGGAGCTGCGCCATTACGTCGATGATGCGCAGACGCGCGTGGCGATCGTCGGCCAGGAGCTCTACGAGCGTATCGCACCGCTCGGTGTGCCGCACGTCATCGTCGCCGCTTATTCCGACTACCTGCGCGCCGGCGCCGACCTGCCAGTCCCGGACTTCGTGCGCGCGCCGCGTGCCGAGCACGCTGCGATTGCATGGCGCGACGCAATCGGCGCTGGACTCGAGCCGTCCGCGCACACCGCAGGGCCGGACGATCTCGCGGTGCTGCCTTATACGTCCGGCACGACCGGCAAGCCAAAAGGCTGCATCCATACTCATGCCACGGTGCAGGCGACGACGATGCCGTACATGCATTGGCGCGGCGACGAGGGCGATTCGGTCGTGCTCTCGGCGCTGCCGATGTTCCATGTGACCGGCATGCAGGCGGGCATGAATGCGCCGATCTACCGCGGCTCGAGCATCGTGCTGCTCTCGCGCTGGGACCGCGACTGCGCGGCGATGCAGATCGAGCGCGCGCGCGTCACCAACTGGTCCGCGATCACCACCATGCTCGTGGACTTCATCTCCAACCCGCAGCTCGCGAAATACGACATCAGCTCGCTGCGCGTGCTCGGCGGCGGCGGCGCGGCGATGCCCGAGGCCCTGGCGCGCAAGCTGGAGGCGGTGTTCCACCAGCCGTACGTTGAGGGCTATGGGCTCACCGAGACCATGGCGCCGTCGCACATCAACCCGCCGCAGCGCCCGAAGCGCCAGTGCGCCGGCATTCCGTTCTTCAACACCGACGCGCGCATCATCGACCTGGAAACCAAAGCGGAGCTCGCCCCCGGCCAGGTCGGCGAGATCATCGTGCACGGCCCGCAGGTATTCAAAGGCTACTGGCGCCAGCAGCAGGCGACGCGCGAGGCGTTCATTGAGCACGACGGCAAGAACTTCTTCCGTACCGGCGACCTCGGCTATTACGACGAGGAAGGCTACTTCTTCATCACCGATCGCCTGAAGCGCATGATCAACGCTTCCGGCTTCAAGGTCTGGCCCGCCGAGGTCGAGGCGATGCTCTACGCCCATCCGGGAATCAAGGAGGCGTGCGTCATCGGCGCACCCGACGGCTATCGCGGCGAGACGGTGAAGGCAGTGATCGTGCCGCGCTCCCCCGATGTGAAGGCCGAGGAGATCATCGAATGGGCGCGCAGCCGCATGGCGGCGTTCAAGGTGCCGCGACTGGTGCAGTTCGTCGAGCAACTGCCGAAGACCGCGACCGGCAAGATCCTCTGGCGCGAACTACAGGAAAGGGAACGAGCCAAGTGAAATACCTGATGCTGCTGCTCGCGCTTGCCGCCACGCCGGCGGCGGCGCAAATTGCCGTCGAGGATGCCTGGATACGCGCGACACCACCCGGCGCAAGGACCGCGGCCGGCTACCTGGTCATCAGCGCCGATACGGCCGATCGGCTGGTCAGCGTCACATCACCCGCTGCGGAGCGCGTCGAGACGCACGTCACCGTGCACGAAGGTGACGTTGCACGCATGCGAGAGGTGAAGGGCTACGACGTGCCGGCGCATGGCACGCTCGAGCTCAAGCCCGGCGGCGCGCATCTCATGTTCGTGAACATAAAGGCGCCGATGAAGGAAGGCATGAGCGTGCCGGCGACGCTCAAGTTTCAGCACCTGGGCAACTTCAGGGTGGATTTCCAGGTGCGGCCGCTCGCCGGCGCCGAGCATCACCGCGGCGAGCATGACGAGCACTAATTAGCAAGCACGGTCCGCGCCACCCACCACGCGAGCCCGGCCATGAAGGCCGAGCACGGGATGGTGAGGATCCAGGCCCAGACGATGTTGCCGGCGATGCCCCAGCGCACCGCTGACACCGACTGCGTGGCGCCGACGCCCACGATCGACCCGGCGATCGTGTGGGTGGTCGACACCGGGATGCCGAGGCTCGTGGCGAGGAAAAGCGCAATCGAGCCGGAAAGCTCGGCGCAAAAGCCGCTCGCCGGGCGGATCTTGGTGATGCGCTGCCCCATGGTCTTGACGATGCGCCAGCCGCCGAACATGGTGCCGGCGCCGATCGTGAGGTAGCAGGCGATCACCACCCAGAGCGGCGTCGCCGCCTGCGGCGCGGTGTAGCCGCCGGCGATCAGCAGCATCCAGATGATGCCGATCGTCTTCTGGGCGTCGTTGCCGCCGTGGCCAAGGCTGTAGAGCGACGACGAGAAGAGCTGCAGCCGGCGGAACAGCCGGTCGACGCGGCTCGGCGTCGCGCGCACGAAGATCCAGGAGACGGCGAGAAACAGCGCCGAGCCGATGACGAAGCCGAGCGCAGGCGAGATGAAGATGAAGGCCACCGTCTTCAGGATGCCGGCGGGGATGAGAGCCCAGCTGCCTGCCTTGGCGACGCCGGCGCCGACCAGGCCGCCGATCAGCGCGTGCGAGGACGATGAGGGGATGCCGTACCACCAGGTGATGATGTTCCACGAGATCGCGCCGACCAGCGCGCCCAGCACCACGTGATGATCGACGATGGCGGTATCGATGATGCCCTTGCCGACGGTCGCCGCGACGCTGAGATGAAAGATGAAGACGGCGATGAAGTTCATCAAGGCCGCGATCACTACCGCCTGGTAGGGCTTCAGCACGCGCGTCGACACGACCGTGGAAATCCCATTCGCCGCGTCGTGGAAGCCGTTCATGAAGTCGAACGCCAGCGCGACGACGACGAGCCCGACGACGATGCCGAGGCTCGGCTGCCCTGCCGACTCCATCAGGAGTTCTCGATGACGATGCCTTCGATGACGTTCGCCACGTCCTCGCAGCGGTCGGTGATCGTTTCGAGCAGGTCGTAGATGACGCGCAGTTTCATCACCTGCTTGAGATCGTTCTCCTCGCGGAACAGCTTCGACATGGCCGCGCGCATGACCCGGTCGGCGTCGGACTCGAGCCGGTCGATCTCCTCGCACATCTTGAGGATCGCCTGAGAGTCCCTGACGTTGGTGAGCAGCGCCACCGTCGACTTCACGCGCTCGCAGCACAGCTCGCAGATCTCGGCGAGCTGCTTGGCCTCCGGCGTCACCGAGTGCAGGTCGTAAAGCGCAATCGATTCGGCCACGTCCTGGATGAGGTCGAGAATGTCGTCCATCCGCGTGATGAGCGCGTGGATCTGCTCGCGGTCGAACGGCGTGATGAAGGTGCGGTGCAGGAGCGTGATCGTCTCGTGCGTGATCTTGTCCGCTGCGCGCTCTGCGCCGTCGATGCGCTGCGCGTGGATCTCGAGCTCGTCGAAGCGCGCCATCATCGCCGCGAGCTCGCGCGCGCCTTCGACGATGCGCTCCGCGTGGGCGTTGAACAGATCGAAGAACCTCCCCTCGCGGGGCATCAGGCGTCCGAGCATGGCACGCGATTCTAAAGAAAGCCGATGCCGAGCGTTTTCAGGCGGGCGATGTCGTCGGCGGCGAAGCCCCAGTCGGCGAGCGCATCGCCGCCGCCTTGGCCGCGCTCGGGGGGCGCGCGGCGGAGCTCGGGTCTCGTGCGCGAGAAGCGCGGCGCCGGCGCGGGCTGCGGCACCTTGGCAAGCTCGGCGTAGGCGGCGCGCGCGCGGCTATGCGGGTGCGCGCGCGCTTCGGACCAGGAAAGCACGGGCGCGAAGCAGGCGTCGGAGCCCTCGAACAAGCGGCACCATTGGTCGCGCGTCTTGGTCTGGAAGGTCTCGGCGAAGCGGCGCCGCATCTCGGGCCAGCGCGCGCGATCGTGCTGCGCGGGCAGGTCGCCGAGCTTCAGGCGCGCGCAGAGCTCGGCGAAGAATTTGTCCTCGATCGCGCCGATGGCGACGTATTTGCCATCCGCGGTCCGGTAGACGTCGTACCAGGGCGCGCCGCTGTCGAGGATGTTTTCGCCGCGCGCTTCGGACCAGCCGCCCGCGGCTAGGAAGCCGGCGAACATGGCGGCGAGGAGCGCCGCGCCGTCCACCATCGCCGCGTCGATCACCTGGCCTTTGCCCGAGCGCTGCGCTTCCAGCAGCGCGCACACCACGCCGAAGCCGAGCAGCATGCCGCCGCCGCCGAAGTCGCCGATCAGGTTCAGCGGCGGCACCGGCGCCTCGCCACGGCGGCCGATGGCATTGAGGATGCCGGAGAGCGCGATGTAGTTGATGTCGTGGCCGGCGCGCGGCGCGAGCGGCCCTTCCTGCCCCCAGCCGGTCATGCGGCCGTAAACCAGGCGCGGATTCGCCTTCAGCGCTTCAGTGGGACCGACGCCGAGCCGCTCCATCACGCCGGGACGGAAGCCTTCGATCAGCGCGTCGGCTCGCGCGATCAGCGCGAGCGCGGCTTCCGCACCGCGCGGCGATTTCATGTCGAGCGTGACCGAGCGCTTGCCGCGCAGCATCACGTCCTGCCAGCGCTCGCGCTTCAGGCCGAGCCCCGCGTCGCCCGGGCGGTCGACGACCAGCACGTCGGCGCCCATGTCGGCGAGCAGCATTCCCGCGAAGGGCGCAGGGCCGATGGCTTCGAATTCCAGCACCTTGACGCCGGCGAGCGGGCCCATGCTCGGGATAATACCGAATGCCGGCGCGCTATCCCGAGCGCATTGTCTGCCTTACCGAGGAGACCACCGAGACGCTCTATCTGCTGGGGGAAGAGCGCCGCATCGTCGGCATCTCCGGCTACACCGTGCGCCCGCCGCGCGCGCGCCGCGAGAAGCCGCGCGTCTCCGCGTTTCTGAGCGCGCAGCAGGACAAGATCGTGGCGCTGCGGCCGGACCTCGTCCTCGGCTTCTCCGATCTGCAGGCGGACATTGCGCGCGACCTGGCGAAAGCCGGATTGAATGTCGTGCTCTTCAATCAACGCTCGGTGGACGAGATCCTCTCGATGGTGCTCGTGCTCGCATCGATGGTCGGCGCCGCGGAGCGCGGGCAGGCGCTCCTCGCGCAGCTCGAAGCCGGCTTGAGCGAGGTGCGCGCCGCGGCTGCGCGGCTACCGCGGCGCCCGCGCGTCTACTTCGAGGAATGGGACGAGCCGATGATCAGCGGCATCCGCTGGGTGAGCGAGCTGCTCGGCATCGCGGGCGGCGACGATATATTCGCGGAGCTTTCGCGCTCGCAGGCAGCGAGCGGCCGCATCGTGCGGCCGGACGCGGTGCTCGAGCGGCAGCCGGATGTGATGATCGCGTCCTGGTGCGGCAAGAAGTTCAGGCCCGAACGCGTCGCCGCGCGCGCAGGGTGGCGCGAGGTGCCGGCAGTGCGCGACGCCGAGCTGCACGAAGTGAAATCGGCGGAGATCCTGCAGCCGGGGCCCGCAGCGCTCACCGATGGCGTGCGGCGCCTCCACGACATCATCTCCCGCTGGGCCGAGAAGCAAGGGGTCAGGTCTTGAATTGAGGCAAGTGAAGGGTCGCGGGAACGACGATTTCAACTAGGGGCCTTTGATGCCGTTCGCCTCGAAGGCGCCGGCGAGGCGCTTGAGGAATTCGCGGCGCACGCTGTCCTTTTCACGCGGCAGCACCTTGATGCGGCCGCGCAAGCCAAGGCCCCAAAGCTCCCAGCGATCGACGCCCCAGACTTCCATGTCGTCTAGGATGATGCGGCCGAAGACCGGATCCTTGCGCAGGCTCGCGCCCACTTCGCGCATCGCCTTGAGCGCGGGCTCGACGTCGTGGTGTCCGGCGATCGCTGCGTCGATCAGCGCGTACGCGTAGCTGCGCGTGCGGTTGACGACCATCTTGATCTCGCCGTTCGGAATGAACGTGACGACGCCTTCCGCGTCGCGCAGGCGCACGTAGCGCAAGGTCACTTCCTCGACCTCGCCCGCCTTGCCGGAGATCTCGACGACGTCGCCCTCGCGCACTTGGTCCTCGACCAGCATGAAGAAGCCGCTCAGGTAGTCCTTGATCAGGCTCTGCGCGCCGAAGCCGATGGCGACGCCGGCGACGCCGGCGGTGGCGAGGATCGGAGCGATCGAGATGCCGAGCTCGCCGAGAATCAGCATCCCGGCGACCAGGATCACCACCACACCCGCCGTGTAGCGGAATACCCGGCCGACGGTGTCGATGCGGCGCAGCTCGTCCAGGCCGGGCGAGCGGCGCTCCATCACCTTGCGGAAGGTGCGGATGATGCGGCCGGCGACGGCGAGGATCAGCCACGCGACCAGCAGAATGAGGACGATGCGCCCGCTGCGCGTCAGCGCGAGCTTCGCATCATCGTCTAACGCGTAGAAGTACTGGAGAAGATCTTTCAGTGCAAGCCTAAGGAGGCCTCGATGTTGCGCACCATGGCGACCAGGCGCGGCCCGAGGTCGTCCTCGAGCTGGCCCTTCTTCACCATGAACGCGGGCACGATGCAGTTGAAGGCGACGATCTCGCCGTCAACCGTGCGGCGCATCGGCACGCCGACGGCGTGCACCTCGCGGCGCAGCTCGCCGGTCGAGGCGCAGAAGCCGCGCGCGCGGATGTCTTCCAGACCTTTGTCGATCGAGGGCCGGTACTTGCGATGCGCTTCGGGCTCTTTCACCTTCATGTGGTTAAGCACCGCCTCGCGCTCGGGCGGCGTGCACGCGGCGAGGAACGCGCGGCCGATCACCGACTGCGAGATCGGCACCGACGTGCCGATGTCGGGCAGCGTGGTGATGCCGTTGCCGCTGCGGCAGGACTCGACGTAGACCATGTTGAGCCGGTCGCGCACGCCCATCGACACCGAGCCATTGCAGTAATCGGCGAGCTCCTTCATCAGCGGGCGCGCCACCTGGCGCACGTTCATCGAGGCGAGCAGCGGATAGCCGATCGAGAGTACCGCCGAACCGAGCTGGTACTTGCCCAGGCGCATGTTGTGCCGCAGGTAACCAAGCTTGGTGAGCGTGTAGGTCAGGCGCGACACCGTGGGCTTCGGCAGCCCGGTGCGCACCGAGATCTCCTTGTTGCCGAGCAGGGGCTCGAGCGGGGTGAAGCAGCGCAGCACTTCGAGGCCGCGGGCCAGCGTAGTCGCGAACTGCCGATCGCCTTCATGCTCATAGCTGAAAGTAGCGACCGGTGGCGAAAGCGGTGCCGCGGGTTCTGGAGCGCCCATCGTCTTTCTTTCCTTCCTCTGTGTTTCTTGGGAGTTAAAGCGGGGTGTTTCGCGTTTCGCTATTCTGTCGATGCGCGGCGATGTGTCAACTTAGTCGTACGAGATTTCGCAATGTGAAATGGGCTCGCTCTTCGACCTGAGCGGCAAGGTCGCGCTGGTCACCGGCTCGACGCGCGGCATCGGCCGCGCCATCGCCGAGGAGCTGGCGCGCGCCGGCGCGCGCGTGGCGATTTCCAGCCGCAAAGCAGACGCTTGCGCCGCAGTGGGCACCGAATTCGAGCGCGCGGGCTACGAGGTGCTTGCCCGGCCGTGCAATGTCTCTCGCAAGGAGGATCTCCAGGCGCTCGCCGACGCCACTCTAGCGCGCTGGGGGCGCATCGACATTGTCGTGGCGAACGCCGCCACCAATCCGTATTACGGGCCGCTCACCAGCATCGCCGACGAAGCATTCGACAAGATTATCGGCAACAACGTGAAGAGCGTGCTGTGGCTCGCTGCCATTACGCTGCCCACCATGGCGAGCCAGGGCGGTGGCAGCTTTACGCTCGTGGGATCGATCGGCGGGCTGCTCGCGAATACGGTGATCGGCGCCTACGGCGTCTCGAAGGCCGCGGGGCACCACCTGGTGCGCAACCTCGCCGCGGAATGGGGGCCGAAGAACGTGCGCGTCAACGCCATCGCCCCGGGGCTTATCAAAACCGACTTCGCGCGTGCGCTCTGGGAAGACGAGGCGCGGCGCGGCGAGCGCATCGCCGCAACGCCGCTCAAGCGTCTGGGCGAGCCGCGCGACATCGCCGGCATCGCGGTATTCCTGGCATCCGACGCGGCCGCGTTCATCACCGGCCAGTGCATCGTCGCCGATGGCGGCGTGAGCATCCTGTAGGTGCGGTGGTGCGCTAGACTGCGCCCTTCCCGCCGTCATGGACCTCAATTACTCCGCCGAGGAGCTGGCGTTCCGCGATGAGGTACGCGCCTGGCTCGGCGCGAATCTGCCCTCCGAGCTGCGCGAGAAAGTCGAGAAGTACGAGCACCTGTCCAAGGACGAGCTGCTGCGCTGGCATCGGATCCTGGCGAAGAAAGGCTGGGTAGCGCCGGCCTGGCCGCGCGAGTGGGGCGGCACCGGCTGGAACGTGGTGCAGCGTTACATTTTCGAGGAAGAGCTCGGCTATGCCGGCACGCCGCCGATCATTCCCTTCGGCGTAACCATGTGCGCGGCGGTGCTCCTGCGGTTTGGCACCGAGGCGCAGAAGAAACGCTTCCTGCCGCGCATCTACAACGGCGACGATTTCTGGTGCCAGGGCTACTCGGAGCCCGGATCCGGCAGTGACCTCGCCTCGCTGAAAACCAGGGCGCTGCGCCAGGGCGACCATTACGTGGTTAACGGGCAGAAAATCTGGACCACGCTTGCGCACTACGCCGACTGGATTTTCTGCCTGGTGCGCACCGACCCGACTCTCGAGAAGCGCCAGGAAGGCATCTCCTTCCTGCTGATGGACATGAAGACGCCCGGCACCACCGTGCGGCCGCTCATCCTCATGGACGGCGCGCACGAAGTGAACGAGGTGTTCTTCGACGACGTCAAGGTCCCCGCCGAAAACCTGGTGTTCGAGGAGGGCAAGGGCTGGACCGTGGCGAAGTATCTCCTCGGCTACGAGCGCATGAACACCGGGCGCATCGGCGAATCGAAGCGCCAGCTCGCCTACCTCAAGCGCTACGGCGCGCATCTGATGACGGACCAGCGCTGGCGCGACCGGCTCTCGCGCCTCGAGGTCGAGCTCATCGCGCTCGAGATCACGAATCTGCGCTTCCTCGACCGCATGCGGCGCAGCGGCCAGCCGCCGGGCGCCGACGTCTCGATGCTGAAGATCAAGGGCACCGAGATCCAGCAGGGCTTGACCGAGCTGATGCTCGAGGCCTCCGATCCCGCGGCGTCGGATCCGCTGTCGGTGGCGGTGCGCAAGCGCTATCTCAGCATGCGCAAGACCACGATCTACGCCGGCTCGAACGAGATCCAGCGCAACATCATTGCCAAGGCCACCCTTGGGTTATAGAGCGTAACGGCAGGCCCATGAACTTCGACTACAACGAAGAGCAGCAGCTGCTTGCCGATTCGGTGCGACGCTACCTGGCGAAGAACTACGACTTCGAGTCGCGCAGGAAGATCGTCGCCGGCGAGGGCTGGAGCGCCGACGCGTGGGCGCAGTTCGCCGAGATGGGCCTCATGGGCCTGCCGCTCGGCGCCGACCACGGCGGCTTCGGTGGCGGCGCGATCGATCTGATGGGCGTGATGGAAGCCTTCGGCGACGCGCTCGTCGTCGAGCCTTACCTGCCGCTCGTGCTCGCCACGCACCTCATCGAGCGCGGCGGCTCCGGCGCGCAGCAGGGCGCGCTGCTTGCGGCGGTGGTCGAGGGGCGCGCGAAGCTCGCGCTCGCGCACGGCGAGAAGGGCGCGCGGTATGCGCTGGACACCGTGCGCGTGCGCGCCGCCGGGAACAAGCTGAGCGGCGAAAAAAGCGCCGTCATCGGCGCGCCGCTCGCCGATCGGCTGGTGGTCAGCGCGCGCAACGACGCCGGCATCGGGCTGTATCTCGTGGAGCGCGGCGCAGTGGAGCTGAAGCCCTATCGCACGGTAGACGAGCGCTTGGCCGGCGATGTGGTATTGCGCGACACGCCGGCGCAGCCGATCGGCGGCGGGCTCGCCGCGCTCGAAGAGGCGATGGATTTCGGCACCGCGCTCCTCTGCGCCGAAGCGGTCGGCGCGATGCAGTTCGCCTGCGACACGACGCTCGAGTACCTGAAGACGCGCAGGCAGTTCGGCGTGCCGATCGGCACGTTCCAGGCGCTGCAGCATCGCATGGTCGACATGTTCATCTCGCTCGAGCAGGCGCGCTCGATGGCTTGTCTCGCCGCGAGCAAGGCGGATGCCGAGCGCGATGCACGCGAGCGCGCGCGCGCGATTTCCGCGGCCAAGATCAAGATCGCGGACGCCGTGCGCCACGTGAGCCAGGAGGCGGTGCAGCTCCATGGCGGCATGGGCATGAGCGAGGAGCTGAAGGTCAGCCACACGTTCCGGCGCCTGACGGTGCTCGCGCGCGAGCACGGCGACGCCGAC
>DASSLQ010000231.1:0-10449 GCA_035689325.1 Burkholderiales bacterium
TTGGCCGCCTCGGCATCGGTCCGCGCGAGCAGCACCGTGGGTACGTCCGCGACGTCGGCAGCGAGGCGCGCCGCGACCAGCTTCTGCACCGCCTCCTGCGTGGGCACGAGCACCTTGCCGCCCATGTGGCCGCACTTCTTCACCGACGCGAGCTGGTCCTCGAAGTGCACGCCGGCGGCGCCGGCTTCGATCATCGAGCGCATCAGCTCGTAGGCGTTCAGCACGCCGCCGAAGCCTGCTTCCGCATCGGCGACGATCGGCGCGAAGTAGTCGACGTCACCCTTGCCCTCCATCCACTGGATCTGGTCGGCGCGCGCCAGCGCGTTGTTGATACGGCGAACGACCGTCGGCACGGAGGAAACCGCGTAGAGCGATTGGTCGGGGTACATCTGCAGCGAATCGTTGGCGTCCGCGGCGACCTGCCAGCCCGAGAGATAGATCGCCGGCACGCCGGCCTTCACCTGCTGCACCGCCTGGTTGCCGGTGAGCGCGCCGAGCGAATTCACGAACGGCCGCTCGTGCATCAGGCGCCAGAGCTTTGCGGCGCCGCGCTTGGCGAGCGTGTGTTCGACCATCAAGCTGCCGCGCAGACGCACCACGTCGGCGGCGCTGTAGCCGCGCTTCACGCCTTTCCAGCGCGGGTCGTCGTTCCAGTCTTTTTCGAGCGCTGCGATTTGTTTTTCTCGCTGTGTCACGGAAGCTCCATGGATTAGGTGTCGGTAGCGCGAAGTGTGCGCGGCCGGGATGGCGCGCAGCAACACGCCATGTGGCCTATTTGTCCGTTACAAAAACAAGGCGTTACATGGGCTTAGCTGACCCCCGTTTCATGATGCGGGAGCAGCTTTCAAAATTTGCTGCGAAGCGGAAAACGCTACGTCTGAACCAGCTTTCGGTACCGATGGATGCTCATGAGGATGCCGGCGCCGATGAAGAGCGTGAGCAGTGCCGTGCCACCGTAGGACAGGAAGGGCAGCGGCACGCCGACCACCGGGAGAATGCCGGACACCATGCCCATGTTGACGAAGGCGTAAGTGAAGAACATGAGCGAGATCGCGCCGGCGAGCAGTCGCGCGAACACGGTGGCGGCATTGGCGGCGATGACAAGGCCACGGCCGACCAGCAGGGCGTAGAGGACGAGCAGCACGATGTTGCCGATGAGGCCGAACTCTTCGGAGAACACTGCGAAGATGAAGTCGGTGTGGCGCTCGGGAATGAACTCGAGGTGCGCCTGCGTGCCGTTCAGCCAGCCCTTGCCCCACAGGCCGCCCGAGCCCACTGCGATGGTGGACTGGATGATGTGGTAGCCGGCGCCGAGCGGATCGGTCGTCGGGTCGAGCAGTGTCAGGACGCGCTTCCTCTGGTAGTCGTGCAGCATGCCCCACAGCGGGAACAGCGCGGCGATGCCCAGACCGGCTATGGTGCCCATCACCCGCAAACTGAGGCCGGCGAAGAAGATGACGTAGAAGCCGGCGGCGCCGACGAGCGCGGCGGTGCCAAGGTCGGGCTGCCGCGCGATCAGCCCGAGCGGCACGATGAGGAGCAGCGCGCCCACCGCGAAATTGCGCAGCTTTAGCGCCGTCTCGTGTTTGTGGAAATACCAGGCGAGCATCAGCGGCAGCGCGAGCTTCATCATCTCGGAAGGCTGAAAGCGGGTGACGCCCACGTGCAGCCAGCGGCGGGCGCCGTTCACCACGTCGCCAAAGAGCGCCACTGCGACGAGGAACGCGAGCCCGATCACGTACGCCGGCACCGCGAAGCGCATCATGGTCTGCGGATGCACCTGGGCGACGAGCCACATGGCGACGAGCGCCACGGCGAGATTGGCGAGCTGGTTCGCCACGCGCGCCGGCTGCTCATAGCTTGCCGAGAACAGCGCGAGCAGCCCGAGCATCGAGAGCGCGAGCATCAGTACGAGCAGCGTGCTGTCGATGCCCTCGGCAAGGCGCAGGCCGATGCGGCGCAGCGGAAGGCGCGCGAGCTCCATCAGTCGCTCTCGTCCTCTTCGCCGGCGGCGCCCTCGTCTTCCGGTGTCGGCTGGTCCATGCCCGCCGGCACCTTGCCGAGCATGAAGTAGTCGAGCACGGTGCGCGCGAGCGGCGCCGCGGCGCGCGCGCCGAAGCCGCCGTTCTCGACCACGATGGCGAGCGCGATGCGCGGGCTCTCGAGCGGCGCAAACGCGATGAACAGCGAATGGTCGCGGTGGCGCTCGGCCACCTTGGATTCCTCGTACTTCTCGTTCTGCTTGATGGCGATCACCTGCGCAGTGCCGGTCTTGCCGCCGGCCGTGTAGGTGACGCCGGCGAAGGCGCGCGCGGCCGTGCCTTCCTTGATGACGCCGGCCATCGAGCGCTTGATGAACTCGACGTTGTCGCGCCGGAGCGTGACGGTATGCAACATCTCGGCGGGCACCTCGCGCCGGTCGCCCGTGCGCCCATTGTCGATGTGCGCGATGAGCCGCGGCTTGTACATGGTGCCGCCGGTGGCGAGCATGGCCATCGCCTGCGCGAGCTGCAGCGGCGTGTACGAGTGATAGCCCTGGCCGATGCCGATGGAGATGGTCTCGCCCGGGAACCACTTCTGCTGCGCCGGCTGCTTGAAGCGCTTCTGCTTCCACTCGGGGGAGGGCAGCACGCCCGCGAATTCGCCGGCGAGATCGATGCCGCTCTTCGAGCCGAAGCCGAACGGCCCGAGGAAGCGCGCGATCGGGTCGATGCCCAGGTCGTTCGCGAGGTGGTAATAGTAGGTGTCGCAGGACTCGACGATCGACTTGTACATGTCGACCACGCCATGGCCGCCCTTCTTGTCGTCGCGGAAGCGCCGGCCGCCGAAATCGAAGTATCCGGGGTCGAAGATGCTGTTCGAGGGTCGGCGCTTGCCGGTCTCGAGCGCGGCGAGCGCGAGGTAGGGCTTGATCGTCGAGCCAGGCGGGTACAGTCCGGAGATCGCCCGGTTGTTGAGCGGCTTGTCGATCGAGCTCTGGAGCTCGGCCCAGTACTGCGGATCGATGCCGTCGACGAAGAGATTCGGATCGAAGCCGGGCTTGGAGACGAGCGCCAGCACGCCGCCATTGGACGGATCGATCGCCACGAGCGCGCCGCGCCGGTCGCCGAAGGCGATCTCCGCGACCTGCTGCAGCCGCATGTCGAGCTCGAGCGTCAGGTTATTGCCGGCCTGCGACGGCGTGCGCGAGAGCGTGCGGATGCCGCGGCCGGCCGCGTCGATCTCCACCTGCTCGAATCCGGTCGTGCCATGCAGCTCCGCTTCGTAGGTCGCCTCGACGCCCGCCTTGCCGATGTAGTCGGTGCCGCGGTAGTTCGCGCCGACGCCGTCGTCCTCGAGCTTCTGTTGGTCCTGGGTGTTGATGCGGCCGAGGTAGCCGAGCACATGCGAGCCAACGTCGCCGAACGGATACTGTCGGAACAGGCGCGCCTTGATCTCCACGCCCTCGAAGCGATAGCGGTTGGCGGCGAACTTGGCCACCTCCTCGTCGGACAGGCGGTTCTTGATCGGCAGGCTCTCGGCGTTGCGCGTCTCGGCGAGCAGCTTCCTGAAGCGCGCACGGTCGCGCGCGTTGATGTCGACGTACTCGGTGATCTCGTCGATGGTGCGCTCGATGTTCCGTACGCGGCGAGGGAAGATTTCCAGCGTGTAGCCTGAATAGTTGCGCGCGATAACCACGCCGTTGCGGTCGACGATCAGGCCGCGATTCGGCGTCACCGGCACGATCGAGATGCGGTTGTCCTCCGCCTTCGCCTGGTAGACGTCGTGCTGCAACACCTGCAGCCAGAGAAAGCGCGCGCCGAGCAGCGCGAACGCGGCGATCACCACCGCGCCAGCGATGCCGACGCGCAACTGGAACTGGTGGAGCTCCTGCTCGGAGTTGCGGATCTCACTACCGCGCATCGTGGCGGGTCATCTAAATTGCCTGCTCGCTCGGCGGCCGGCGCTGCCGCAGCAGCAGCAGCCAGGTCACCGCGGGCCAGAGCGTCGCGCCGAGCAGCGGGCCGACGAAGATCGGCCAGCCGGGAAAGGAATCGCCGGCGGCGAGGCGCACGAACAGCACTGCCATCTGCGTGACGAGCAGGATGAGCGCCACGTGCAACGATTGCAGCATCGGACCGAACCACAGGATACGCCGCGAAAGCCAGACCGCGAGGAAAGCAAGCAGCGAATACGCAAGCGCGTGCTGGCCGAGCAGCACGCCGTTGCCCGCATCGGAAAGCAACCCGAGCGTCCAGGCCAGGCCGAGTCCGACGAGCCGCGGCTGGCGCACGCACCAGAACGCGAGCACCAGCGCCACGAAGTCCGGCACCAGGCGCAGATCGCGCCAGGGCAGGAAATTGAGGAACAGCGCCGCCGCGAACGAGCCGATGATGGTGCTCATGCGCACCGGCAGCAGGATCTGCGAGCTACTGGGGATCATCGCCCTGCTTCTCCGCCGCCTTGTCCTTCATCCGGGCGCGGCGCGACTTGTCGCCGCGACGTTCCTTGCCCGCCTGCGTCTCATCCGGGCGTGGCGGACGCACGACGTCGCTCGTCAGCACGAGCACGTAGCGGCCGCGATCGACACCGGCGGCCGGCTTGCACACGACGCGTGCGAAGCTGTGCTCGATATCGCGCTCCACGCTAGTCACCGTTGCCACTGCGAGGCCGGCCGGGTACACGCCGTCGATGCCTGAAGTGACGAGCTGGTCGCCGGTGCGCACTTCGGCATTCGCCGGCATGTAGCGCAGCTCGAGCGTGCCGGCGTTGCCGCCGCCGAAGGCGACCGCGCGCAGGCCATTCCTCACCACTTCCACGGGAATCGCCTGGTCGGGGTTGGTGAGCAGCGTCACCTCCGAGACCAGCGCATGCACGCGCGTCACCTGGCCGACCACCCCTATCTCGTCGGCGACCGGGCTGCCGGGCCGGATGTTTTGCGCCGAACCGCGGTCGATGAAGAGCTTGTGCGCGTACGGGTCGCGGCTCAAGTACAGCACTTCCGCCGGGGTCGCCTGCACCGGCAGCTTCTCGCCTGCGCCGATCAAGCGGCGCAGCTCCGCTGCCTCGGCCTCGGCTGCACGGTAGCGCTGCGCGTCCTGCGCGTTCGCCGCCGCGCGCTCGCGCAGCCGCTCGTTCTCCTCGAGCAGGCTCGCCTGGGTCGAGAAGTATTCGCCCACGCGCATGACGAGATCGAACGGCGCGGTAGCGGCGCGCTGCAGCGGATACGCCGCCAGCGCGAGCCAGCTGCGCAGACCTTCCACGTAACGAAAACGTGCGTCGATTACCAGCAGCGCAAGCGAGAGCGAAGCGAAGAAGAAAAGGCGGACGAGAGGCGCCGGTCCGCGCTTGAAGAATGGCGGGGGGGTATGGTCCACCCCCTACACTCTAATCGTTGGTGAAGATCGGGCCGAAGTGCTCCATCTTCTCGAGTGCTTTGCCCGAGCCGCGCACGACGCAGGTGAGCGGGTCGTCGGCGACGATCACCGGCAGGCCGGTCTCCTCCATCAGCAGCCGGTCGAGGTCGCGCAGCAGCGCGCCGCCGCCGGTGAGCACCATGCCCTTCTCGGCGATGTCGGCGCCGAGCTCAGGCGGCGTCTGCTCGAGCGCGGACTTCACCGCCGAGACGATCTGGTTGAGCGGCTCGGTGAGCGCTTCGAGAATCTCGTTGGAGCTGATGGTGAAGCTGCGCGGAATGCCCTCGGCGAGGTTGCGCCCCTTCACTTCCATCTCGCGCACCTCGGACCCCGGGAAGGCGGAGCCGATCTCCTTCTTGATCAGCTCGGCGGTGGTCTCGCCGATCAGCATGCCGTAGTTGCGGCGGATGTAGTTGATGATCGCTTCGTCGAACTTGTCGCCGCCGACGCGCACCGAGCCCGAGTACACCATGCCGCCGAGCGAAATCACGCCGACTTCGGTCGTGCCGCCGCCGATGTCGACCACCATCGAGCCGGTTGCGTCCGCCACCGGCAGATCGGCGCCGATGGCGGCAGCCATCGGCTCCTCGATCAGGTACACCTGCCCCGCGCCGGCGCCAATCGCCGATTCGCGGATCGCGCGGCGCTCGACCTGCGTCGAGCCGCAGGGCACGCAGATGATGATGCGCGGAGAGGGCGAGAAGAGCTTGTTGTCGTGCACCTTCTTGATGAACTGCTTCAGCATCTGCTCGGTGACGGTGAAGTCGGCGATCACGCCGTCCTTCATCGGCCGGATGGCGATGATGTTGCCCGGGGTCTTGCCGAGCATCTGCTTCGCTTCCTTGCCGACCGCCTGTATCGTTTTTTTGCCGTTCGGCCCGGCTTCCTGTCTGATCGCCACGACGGAGGGCTCGTCGAGCACGATGCCTTTGCCGCGGACGTAGATGAGGGTGTTGGCGGTGCCGAGGTCGATGGCGAGGTCGTTGGAGAAGTAGCTGCGCAGGAATCCGAGCATGGCCAAGGGTGGAGCCTTATGAGTTTCCGCTTTTTCGTTTACTAAATCGGGCCTTAGCCTTCGCGCCAAGGTCCCCAAAATGGCCGCTATGATACGCTAACGAAGCTACGGGCGATAAGGCATTTTCCCCCGAGCTTCCCTGGTCCGAAAGAAATGTCGCTAACCCCCGACGACGTGCGACGGCTTGCGCGTCTGGCGCGCATCGCCATCGAGCCGGCCGAAGAAGCGGCGGTACTCGAGCGGCTGAACCGCGTGCTCGGACTGATCGAGCAGATGCGAGCGGTCGATACGAGCGGTATCGAGCCCATGTCGCACGCCGGCGATCCGCATTCGCCTCAAGGGCAGCGCCTGCGCCCCGACGAAGTGCGCGAGCAGGACCGCCGCGCGCTCTACCAGTCTGTCGCTCCGGCGGTCGAAGACGGCCTTTACCTCGTGCCGAAAGTGATCGAGTAGCGTGCTCGCGTCGACGGTCTCGGAACTCTCGGACGCGCTCGCGGCGAGGCAAATTTCCGCCGTCGAGCTGACACGCGCGTGCCTTGCGCGCATCGACCGGCTCGCGCGCGAGCTGAACTGCTTCATCAGCGTGGGCCAAGAGCAAGCGCTTGCGGCCGCGCGGCGCGCGGACGAGCGCCGCGCGCGCGGGGAAGGCGGCCCGCTGACCGGCGTTCCGATAGCGCACAAGGACATTCTGTGTACCCGTAGCCTGCGCACGACCTGCGGCTCGCGCATGCTCGCGGACTACGTGAGCCCCTATGACGCGCACGTCGTCGAGCAGCTCGAGCAGGCCGGTACCGTGCTCGTCGGCAAGTGCAACATGGACGAGTTCGCGATGGGCTCCTCCAGCGAGGCGTCGCATTTCGGCCCCGTACGCAACCCGTGGGACAAGCGGCTCGTGCCGGGCGGCTCCTCCGGCGGCTCCGCGGCCGCGGTCGCGGCGCGGCTCGTGCCGGCGGCGACCGGCACCGACACCGGCGGCTCGGTGCGCCAGCCCGCCGGCATGTGCGGCGTCTCGGGCCTGAAGCCGACCTATGGCGTGGTCTCGCGCTACGGCATCGTCGCCTTCGCCTCGTCGCTCGACCAGGCCGGACCGCTTGCGAAGAGCGCGTCCGACCTCGCCCTTCTGATGAACGCGATGGCGGGCTTCGACACGCGCGACTCAACCAGCCTCGACCGGCCGAAGGAGGACTACGGCCGCTTCCTCGACATGGACCTGCGCGGCCTGCGCCTGGGGCTGCCGCGCGAATACTTCGGCGAGGGCATCGCTCCCGGCGTGCGCGCCGCAGTGGAGGGCGCGGTGCGCTGGTACGAATCGCGCGGCGCCCGGCGCGTCGAGCTCGAGCTGCCGAACGCCGGTCTCGGCGTGCCGGTGTACTACGTCATTGCACCGGCGGAAGCCTCATCCAATCTTTCGCGCTTCGACGGCGTGCGCTACGGTCACCGCGCCGCCGAATACCGCGATCTCATCGACATGTATTGCCGTACGCGAGCCGAAGGCTTCGGCGCCGAGGTCAAGCGCCGCATCCTCGTCGGAACGTACGTGCTCTCGCACGGCTACTACGACGCCTACTATGTCCAGGCGCAGAAGGTTCGGCGCCTGATCGCGCGCGATTTCGCGCAGGCCTTCGAGCGCTGCGATGTGATCCTGGGCCCGACGTCGCCGACCACCGCGTTCCCGATCGGCGCCAAGGTCGACGATCCGGTGCAGATGTACCTCAACGACATCTTCACCGTCTCCGCGCCGCTTGCGGGGGTGCCCGCGTTGTCCATCCCTTGCGGCTTCGATCCCGCCGGCCTGCCGGTAGGCCTGCAGCTCACCGGTAATTATTTTTCCGAGGCGCGCCTCCTCGGCATTGCTCACCGCTACCAGCAGGCGGCCGACTGGCATCTGCGCGTGCCGCGCGAGACGCCGCTATGAGGCTCGCCGCGCTCGCGCTGCTCGCGCCGCTCGCCGCCGCAGCGCAAGCCGAAACGCGCGAGCTCGTCGGTCAGATGGGCAGCCGGCCGGCGCTGCTCGTCCTTAACACGAGCCGCAGCGCCGACGGCGCCTGGCAGCTCGCCGGCGAGTACATCGTTCTGCCGACGCTGCAGCGCCGCTTCGTCGACGGCGAATCGAGTCCCGAGATCGGCGTGACCACTCTGCGCGAAGGCACGACCGCGATCCTCTTTGGACGCGCGCCGACCGGCGAGCTGCGTGGCACCTGGCGCGGCGGCGTCTTCAAGGGCGAGCGCTACGCGCCGGGCGGGCAGGAACGCGAGCGTTTCGAGTTCAGCGAGCAGTTTCCGGACATGGCCGGCTACAGCGCCGCCGTGCATTGCGACGCTCAGGAAGCGCAGTACAAGTCGACCCTCAGCTACAGCATCGAGCAAGGCAAGCTGCATTCCTTCGACTGGCGCTCGAGCGTCGCGCCGGGCGGGCATCGCTGCAGCATCGCCGGCGTACGGCAGCAGCCGTTGAAGGGCGGGCTGCGCTTTAGCGCCGGCCGCTGCAACGTCACGCTGCGCGAGCTCGGCGACTACGTGCACGTCGTGGCGGAGAATTGCACCGAGCAGTGCGGCTCGCAAGCCTATCTGGAGCCGCTGTTCATCGATCGCCGCGGCAATTGCCGCTTGCTGCGCGGCGAGGCGCGCTGATCGTGAGCTGGGAAGTCGTCGTCGGCATCGAGACCCACGCGCAACTGCTCACGAAGAGCAAGATCTTCTCTGCCGCCGCCACCGCCTTCGGCGCGCCGCCCAACACGCAGGCCTCCGCTGTCGATATCGCGCTGCCGGGCGTGCTGCCCGTCCTGAACCGCACCGCCGTGGAGCATGCGATCCGCTTCGGCCTTGCTGTCGGCGCGACGATCAACCGGCGCTCGATATTTGCGCGCAAGAACTACTTCTACCCGGACCTGCCGAAGGGCTACCAGATCAGCCAGTACGAGCAGCCGATCGTGCAGGGCGGCACGATCCGCATCGCGGCCAGGGAGGGTGAGAAGAGCATCCATCTCACGCGCGCGCATTTGGAAGAGGACGCCGGCAAATCGCTGCACGAGGACTTCCACGGCATGACCGGTATCGACCTCAATCGCGCGGGCACGCCGCTGCTCGAGATCGTCTCCGAGCCCGAGCTGCGCGGCGCGAAAGAGGCCGTCGCCTACGCGCGCGCGCTGCACGCGCTCGTCGTCTGGACCGGCATCTGCGATGGCAACATGCAGGAAGGCTCATTTCGCTGCGATGCCAACGTCTCGGTGCGCCGGCCGGGCGCGCCGCTGGGCACGCGCTGCGAGCTGAAGAACCTGAACTCGTTCCGATTCATGGAGCGCGCGATCGAATACGAAGCACGCCGCCAGATCGAGCTGCTGGAAGACGGCCGCCGCGTGGCGCAGGAGACTCGGCTCTACGATCCCGAGCGCGACGAGACACGGTCGCTGCGCACCAAAGAGGAGGCGCACGACTACCGCTATTTCCCGGATCCGGACTTGCTGCCACTCGTGATCACGGACGACGAAATCGCGCGGGTCAGGGCAACGTTGCCCGAGCTGCCCGAGGTGCGACGCGAGCGCTTCGTGCGCGAATACGGCTTGTCGCCGTACGACGCTCGCGTACTAACCGCCAGCCGTGCCAGCGCGGATTACTACGAGGCGATGGTCAAGGCTTCCGGCGTCGACCCGAAGCTGGGCGCCAACTGGCAGACGGGCGAGCTCGCAGCGGCGCTTAACCGCGAAGAACGCGACATCGCCGAGAGCCGCATTTCGCCCGCCGATCTCGGCTGGCTCGTCGGGCAGGTGGCGCGCGGGCAGCTCACCGGCAAGATGGCGAAGCGAGCTTTCGAGGCAAGCTGGGAAAGCGGCGTAGCGCCGCAACTCGTCGTGGAGCGCGAAGGCCTGAAACCGATCAGCGATGCAGGCGCGATCGAAAAGCTAGTGGACGACGTGATTACGGCGAACGCGCAGCAGGTCGCCGACTACCGCGCCGGCAATAAGAAGGCGTTCAACTCGCTCGTCGGGCAAGTGATGAAGGCAAGCGGCGGCAAGGCGAACCCGGCGCAGGTGAATGAAA
>DASSLQ010000232.1:0-7678 GCA_035689325.1 Burkholderiales bacterium
CTCGCCGATGCCCGCGTCGTAGATCTGCGCGATGTGCGGATGCTCGAGCTTTCCCGCGAGCGAAGCCTCGGTGAAGAACAGCTTGCGGAAAAGCCGCCCGCGCACCGGGTCGCGCAGCGCCTCCGGGAAAATGCGCTTCACTGCGACCTCGCGGTTGCGGAAGGGATCCTGGCACAGGAACACCTCGGAGGTGGCCCCTTCGCCGAGCTTGCGCACGATCGGATAGTTCGCGACGCGGTCCACGCCGTATCTCGGCCTAGACGCCGGAAAGGCGCAGGTTGGCCATGGCGAGACGATCGGCCAGGATCGCCATGAAGGCGCGGTCAAAGTTGTGCCGGCAGCCTTCGGAGACGCGCGCGAGGTTTGCGGTCGGAATGTAGATGATGTCGGCTTCGGCGCTGACCGTGACATCCGCCCCGCGGCGCTTGTCCTTTTTCGAGAGGTAGGCCATCTCGCCGAACGGCTCGCCCGGACCGAGCACGTTGAGGAGCGTGCCGCGCTTGGTGATCGTCACCTCGCCCTCGGCGAGGATGCAGAACTCCTCGCCCGGCTCGCCTTCCTTCATCAGCGCCTGGCCCGCATCCGCGTGCCGCCACGTCGAGATGTGCGCCACCTCCCAGAGCTCGGCGTCGGAGAACTCCTCGAAAAAAGAGAGCGTGCGCAGCGTCTCGAAACGGTCGGAGTCGGCGAAGCGCTGCGCCTTGCGCGCAAGGCTGCGCTCGGGCCGCAGCACGTGCGTGAGCTCGCGCGAGAAGTCCGCCCACTCCTGGAAGCGCTCGGCCGGCTCGCGCGCCATCGCACGCATCACCAGCGCGTCGACCTCGGGCGCGAGCGCCGGCCGCAGCCGCGACGGCGGCGCAGGCTGCGAATGGGTGATCTGGTAGACGAGGCTGTAGTTGTTGGTGCCCTGGAACGGCAGCCGGCCGGTGAGCAGGTGATACATCACCACGCCGATCGAGTAGATGTCGGTGCGATGGTCGAGCTCCGCCTCCTTGACCTGTTCCGGCGACATGTAAGCCGGCGAGCCGATGGCGAGAATCTGCGTGGTATCGCCGCTCGCGATCAGCGCGGCGCCGAAATCGGTGATCTTCACCTGCGTCTCGCCCGTGTGCAGGATGTTGGCGGGCTTGAGGTCGCGGTGCGTGATGCCCAGGCGCTGCGCGAACTCGAGCGCCCGCGTGCACTTGAAGATGATTTCGACCGCGCGCTCGACTGGCAGCAGCGCCTCGGGTCGGCAGTATTTCTCGATCGTGCCGCCGTCGACGTACTCCATGACGATGTAATGGAGCTTGTCCTCCGCCACCGCGTCGTAGATCTGGCAGATGTGCGGATGCTGCAGCTTGCCGGCGAGCGAGGCTTCCGTGAGGAACAGCTTCTTGTAGAGGCGGCCGCGCTCCGGGTCCTGGAACTTCTCCGGGAACGCGACCTTGATCGCGACGTCGCGATCGTTGAACGGGTCGTAGCACTGGTAGACCTCGGAGGTCGCCCCTTCGCCGAGCTTGCGGCGAACCGGATACTTGCCGATCTGCGCGAGAAGCGCCTCTCCGGTCATCCGCTGCCGAGGCGCTTGCGCGCGCGGGCGGCGGCGCGGCGCACCTGCGCGGGCGCGGTGCCGCCGACATGATTGCGCGCGGCGACCGAGCCTTCAGGGGCGAGCACGCGGCGCACGTCAGCGCCGATCTGCGCAGAGAAGCGCTTGAGCGTCGCGAGCGGCAGCCGGGCGAGGTCCGTGCCGCGGCGCTCGGCTTCGCGCACCGCGCGCGCCACCGCCTCGTGCGCGTCGCGAAAGGCGACGCCCTTGCGCACGAGGTAGTCGGCGAGATCCGTGGCGGTGGCATGTCCTTCGGCGAGCGCGGCGCGCATGGCGCGCGCCACCGGTGCGAGTCCCTGGATGAGCCCGGTGAAGATGGCGACGCAGTCCTTCAGCGTGTCCACCGCGTCGAAAAGCGGCTCCTTGTCTTCCTGGTTGTCCTTGTTGTACGCGAGCGGCTGCGCCTTCATCAGCGTGAGCAGCGCGACGAGCGAGCCGTATACGCGGCCGGTCTTGCCGCGCACCAGCTCCGGTACGTCGGGGTTCTTCTTCTGCGGCATGATCGAGGAGCCGGTGCTATAGCGCTCCGGGAGCCGCACGAAGCCGAAGCGCGGGTTCGACCACAGCACGAGCTCCTCCGCGAACCGCGACAGATGCATCATCGCGATCGCGGCACACGCACAGAACTCGATGGCGAAGTCGCGGTCAGCCACCGCATCGAGCGAGTTCTCGCTCACGCCCTCGAATTGCAGTTCCTTGGCGACGCGCGCGCGGTCGATCGGGAAGCTCGTGCCGGCAAGGGCGGCTGCGCCCAGCGGAAGCTGGTTCACGCGCGCGCGGCATTGCGCGAGCCGCTCGCGATCGCGCTCGAGCATCGCGACATAGGCGAGCAGGTGATGCCCGAAGGTCACCGGCTGCGCTACCTGCAGATGGGTGAAGCCCGGCATTACCAGCGCGGCATGGCGCTCGGCTTGCGCGATGAGCGTTCGCATCAGGCCGACGACGAGCTTGTCGGTGGCGTCGATCTCCTCGCGCAGCCAGAGCCGCAGGTCGGTGGCGACCTGGTCGTTGCGCGAGCGCGCGGTGTGCAGGCGCTTGCCTGCCTCGCCGACGAGCGCGGTGAGCCGGCGCTCGATGTTGAGGTGCACGTCCTCGGCGTCGAGCGACCAGCTGAACTCGCCCTTGTCGATCTCGCGGCGGATGCGCGCGAGGCCGCGCTCGATCGCCGTAAGATCCGCCTTCTTGATGATGCCG
The DNA here is from genome assembly GCA_035689325.1 of Burkholderiales bacterium. Lineage (GTDB taxonomy): Bacteria > Pseudomonadota > Gammaproteobacteria > Burkholderiales > SG8-39 > SCGC-AG-212-J23. Next base: position 2,786 of record DASSLQ010000232.1, read on the forward strand.
GCGTGAGCCAGCATGCGCGCGTGGGCGAGGGAGGCGGCGATGTCCTGCCGGGCGAGCCGCCGATCGAAATCAACCGAGGCGCTGAAACGCTTTACGCGCTCGTCGACCGGCTCCCGGAAGCGGCCAGACCAAGGTTGCGGCTTGCTCGGCATGCTCGCACAATGGCTTGAATACGGTTTAAGACTTGTTCGTAACCATGCCCAGTATAAGGCAAAACGCCTATCCGGACGTTCTGCCCGACTTCCGCAACCTCGCCGTCATGGCGAGAGTGCTGGTCGGCGTGAACGGCTTGGCGATCGCGGGGGCGCTCTACGCGACGAACGCCTTCGCGCCTGCGTTCGATCGTTTCATGTACGCCGCGGCGTTTCTCGAGCCCCTGCTGCTCGTGCAATTGATCGTCCTTTTCGCCGCTTCAGCGTCGCTCGCGCGCCTGCGCTATTGGGTGGGCTGCGTCGTCGTGGTGGCCATAGTCACGCTCATCGCCGGCATCTATCACGGCGTGGTGCGCGCGTTCGTCGGCGAGACGGTGCCGAGCCTGCCGCGCACCTTGGCGATCACGGTGCTTGCGGCGGCCTCGCTGCTTGCGTACTTCTACCTGCACACCAAGGCGTTTTCGCCGGCGCTCGCCGAGGCGCGATTGCAGGCGCTGCAGGCGCGCATCCGCCCGCACTTTCTGTTCAATAGCCTGAATGCGGTGCTGGCGCTCATCCGGCGCGATCCGAAGCGCGCCGAACGCGCGCTCGAGGACCTCGCCGACCTCTTTCGCACGCTGATGGCCGACGCGCGGCAGTTCGTGCGGCTCGCCGACGAGATCGCGCTCCTCGAGCGCTATGCTGACATCGAGCAGCTGCGCCTGGGCGACCGGCTGCGCATCACCTGGGAGCTGGACGCGGCGCCTTCCGATGCGCTGCTGCCGCCGATGGTGCTGCAGCCGCTTCTGGAGAATGCGGTGTACCACGGCGTCGAGCCCGGCACGGGCCCGGGCGACGTGCTGGTGCGTATCGAGCGGAGCGGCGACCGGGTACAGGCGTCGATCGAGAACCCGTACCTCGAAGCGGGCGGCCAGCGCGCCGGCAACCGCATGGCGCTCGAGAACATCCGGGAGCGGCTCGCGCTATTCTTCGACGCCGAGGCGCGGCTCGAGACGCGCATTGGCAACGGCCGTTACCGCGTGGACATTGAGATTCCCTACCGCCGCACATGATCCGGGTCTTTATCGCCGATGACGAGGCGCCGGCGCGCGAGCGCATGCGCGAGCTCCTGCAGGACATCGCCGCCGACGTGCCGAACATTGTCGCCGGCGAGGCGAAGAACGGCATCGAGGCACTCGAACGCCTGCCGGCGAGCGCCGCGCAGGTGCTGCTGCTCGACATCCGCATGCCCGGCATGGATGGCCTCGAGCTCGCGCGGCACGTCACCAGCATGGAAGACGCCCCCGCCGTCATCTTCGTCACCGCGCACGACAAGCACGCCATCGACGCGTTCGAGCTGAGCGCGCTCGATTACCTGCTGAAACCGGTGCGCGCCGAGCGCCTCGCCGCCGCGCTCAAGAAGGCGGCCGCAACCGGGGCGCCGCGGCGCGAAAACCTCGAGCGTGCGGCCGGCGCGCCGCGCGAATACCTGTCGGTCGCCGAGCGCCACCGCATCGTGCTCGTCCCGGTGAAGGACATTCTTTTCCTGCGCGCCGAGCAGAAATACGTCACCGTGCGCACGCGCGAGCGTGAGTACCTGATCGAGGAGTCGCTGGTGGCGCTCGAGCGCGAGTTCAGCGGCCCGTTCGTGCGCATCCATCGCAACTGCCTGGTCGCGCGCGCCGCGATCCGCGGTTTCGAGCGCACCGGCGGCGGCGACGAGGAGGCGCACTGGCAGGTCGTGCTCGACGGCTTCGCGGAGCGGCTGCCGGTGAGCCGCCGGCAGTGGCCGACGGTGCGCGAGCTGGTCGCGGACAAATAGCCGTGAACCGACTGGTTATCGCGACCCGCGCGAGCCGGCTCGCGCTGTGGCAGGCCGGACACGTCAAGGAGCGGCTCGAGCGGCTCCAACCCGGCATGCAGGTGCAGCTCTTGCCCATGACGACGAGCGGCGACCAGCTCGTCGACCGGCGGCTCGACCAGGCGGGCGGCAAAGGCCTGTTCGTGAAGGAACTCGAGACCGCGATGGCGGATGGCCGCGCCGATCTCGCCGTGCACTCGATGAAGGACGTGCCCGCCGAGCTGCCGCAGGGGTTCACGCTGGCCGCCATCACCGCGCGCGAGGATCCGCGCGATGCTCTTGTCTCCAACCGCTACCGCGCACTCGCCGACATGCCGCCTGGCGCCGTCGTCGGCACCTCGAGCCTGCGGCGCGCAGCGCAGGTCAGTGAGCGCTACCCGCGCCTGGAGGTGCGCTTGCTTCGCGGCAATGTCGAGACGCGCATCGCCAAGCTCGATCGCGGCGATTACGACGCCATCGTGCTGGCGGTGGCGGGCCTTGTGCGCTTGGGCTTGGCCGCGCGCATTTCCAGCCGCCTTGCGATCGACGAGAGCCTGCCCGCACCGGGGCAGGGCGCCCTCGGCATCGAGTGTCGCGGCGCGCGTGCCGATGTCGTCGCTGCGCTGACGGCTCTCGCGGATGCGAGCACCACCCGGTGCGTGCTCGCCGAACGGGCGGTGAGCCGCGCGCTCGGCGGCAGCTGTGCGCTGCCGCTCGGCGCATACGCCGTGGTGGCCGCTGGCCGTATCGAGCTCCAGGCGCTGGTGGCTTCCGCCGACGGCCGGCGCGTGCTGCGCGCCCACGCTGCCGGCACCGATCCGGAGGAGGTCGGCGCGCGCGCTGCGCAGTCGCTGCGCGCACAAGGCGCGGACGCGATCCTGCCGCGCGTGCCATGAGCCTTGCGGGGCGCGGCCTGGTGATCACGCGGCCGCGGGATCTGGCGCAGCCTTTCGCGCGCCTGCTCGAGCGCCGCGGCGCACGCGCCATCGTCTTCCCGGCGATCGAGATCCAGCCGCTGCCTGCACCCGTAACGCTCGCTCGCCTCGCTGAGTACGACGTGGCGCTCTTCGTCAGCCCCTCCGCGGTGCGCATCGCGCTGGCGGCACAGCCGCCGTGGCCGCCGCGCCTGGCAGCCGCGGTCGGCGAGGGTACGCGCCGTGAGCTCGAGCGTGCGGGCGCGCCAGCGGTCATCGCCCCCACGGCGGGGGCCGATAGCGAAGCGCTGCTCGCGCTGCCGGAAATGCGTGACCTGCGCGACAAGCGCGTGCTCATCGTGCGCGGCGAAGGCGGACGTGAGCTCCTCGCCGAATCGCTTGCGGCGCGCGGCGCGCTGGTCGAGCACGCGGTGTGCTATCGGCGCGCGAGGCCGGCGGCCGACGCGGCGCCGCTCGTGGCGGCATGGCGGCGCGGCGAGGTGCACGCGCTCACGGTGTTCTCGGCGCAGGCGCTCGACAATTTCAGCGCCATGGGTGGCGCGGAGCTCATCGCCGTGCTGCCGGTCTTCGTGCCACACGAGCGCATTGCCAGGCATGCGCGCGCGCTCGGCGCCCGAGAGGTCGTGCTCGCCGCTGGCGGCGACGACGAGATGCTCGAGCGGCTGGTAGCATATTTCGATGCCCGAGACTGATCCCGCAACGCCGGCACGCTCATCGCGCATTTCGACGCTCGTGCTCGTTGCCGTGCTGCTCGCGGCGGCGCTCGCTGCCCTGGCGTGGTACGACACGCGCAGCCGCATCGCCGCGACACAGGATGAGCTCGCGCGGCGGCTGCGCGAAATCGAGTCGGATGCGCGCGAGGCGCGCTCGGTGGCGCGCACGGCACAGGAAGCGGTGCGCGAATCGCAGGTGCGGCTCGGCCAGCTCGAGGCGCGCATTACCGAGTCGCAGAGCCAGCAGCTCGCGCTCGAAGCGCTCTACCAGGATCTCTCGCGCAATCGCGACGAGTGGCAGCTCGCCGAGATCGAGCAGGTGCTGGCGATCGCGTCGCAGCAGCTGCAGCTCGCCCGCAACGTGCGCGCGGCGCTGCTCGCGCTGCAGCTCGCGGAGGCGCGCCTGGCGCGCGCCGACCGGCCGCAGTTCGCGCCGATCCGCCGGGCGCTGGCGCGCGACATCGAGCGGCTGAAGGCGGCGCCGACGGTGGACTTCCCGGCGATGGCGATGCGCCTCGACAACCTGATCGCTTCGATCGACTCGCTGCCGCTCGCCTTCGAGGAGCGCAGCGAGCGCGAGATGCCGGCCAAGGCGCCCGCGGCCGATGGCGGACTGCTTGCGCGGCTCGGTGCCGAAGTGTGGACCGAGCTCTCGCAGCTCGTCGTGGTGCGGCGCATCGACGCGAGCGAGCCGCCGCTGCTGCCGCCCACGCAAGCGTATTTCGTGCGCGAGAACCTGCGGCTGAGACTGCTCAATGCGCGCGCCTCGCTCCTCGCGCGCGATGAAGCGGGCTACCGCGAGGACCTGCGCACCGCCGAGGCGTGGCTGCAGCGCTACTTCGAGCCGCGCTCGAAGGCGACCGCCGATGCGGTGGCGCAGCTCAAGCAGCTCTCCGGCATCTCGATCACGTTCGATATGCCGACGATTTCGGAAAGCCTCGACGCGGTGCGTGGCTACAAGTCGCGCCGCGAACGCACCCCGGGATGAGATCGCTCGTCTGGCTGCTCGCCGTGTTCGCCGCGGCGGTGGCGCTCGTCATCCTGGGCCGGGTCGACGCGGGCTACGTGTTCTTCGTCTACCCGCCCTACCGCGTCGAAGTCACGATGCTCTTCTTCGCGCTGGCAGCGCTCGCCAGCTTCGCCATCCTGTACGCGGCGGTGCGGCTCTCCGGCCGGATCATGGCACTGCCGGCCACCGTGCGCGCCTATCGCGCCCGGCGGCGGCGCGAGCGCGGCCATGGCGCGCTCGCCGCGGCGCTGCAGGCCTACTACGA
>DASSLQ010000233.1:0-20021 GCA_035689325.1 Burkholderiales bacterium
CGGGCGGTGCGCGGCGCCGCGCACCGAGGCGAGCCGATACACCGGCAGCGCACGGTGCACGGCCTGCAGGAACTCCTGCAGCTCGGTCTTCGCGTCCTTCGCCGGCCGCTCGGGGTCGAGCCGCGCAAGCCGCTCGCCGAAGACGAGCAGCACTGCGTCGCGCGCCGCGCCATAGCCGCCGTCGACGAACACCGCGCCGAAAAGCGCTTCCAGCGCGTCGGCGAGGATCGAAGCGCGCGGCTCGGGCGCGGCGCTCAGCTCGCCTTCGCCCAGGCGCACGAGCGCCGGCAGGCCGAGCTCGCGCGCGAGCTCGACGAGCGCCTCGGCGCGCACCAGGCTCGCGCGCAGGCGCGTGAGCTTTCCTTCAGGCAGGTCCGGAAAGCGCCGGTAGAGCTCTTCGGCGATGGCGCAGCCGAGCACGCCATCGCCCAGGAATTCGAGCCGTTCGTTGTGAGCCGAGCCGTGGCTGCGGTGCGTCAGCGCCTGCTCGAGGAGCTCCGCTCTCGCGAAGCGGTGGCCGAGCGCGCCCTCGAGGTCCGCGGCCCGCGGGCCGATCTACTGCCCTCCGGCGCGCGCCGCGTAGTCGATGTAGAGGCCGACGTTGTTGAAGAGCGGCACTTCCTTGCGGTACGAGAAGCCGATGACGATGGCGTTGCCTTCCTTGGTGATCTCGAGGTCGGAGGGCTTCACCGTGTTGATGTCGTCGATCGCCGAGCGGTTCTCGAACGCGCGCCGCACGTCGGCCACGGTGGCGCCCGGACGCTCGCGCGCGATGGCGTCGATCGCGTTCTTCGCCGCGCGGAACTCCAGGTAAGACGGAATCACCTTCATGCCGAAAAGCGCGACCATCGCCAGAACGACGAGACCGATGATCAGACCTACCAGGCTCAAGCCTTGTTGTTTACCGCTCATGTTGCCTCCCTGCCCCTAGCGGAACGCTCCGAAGCGGCCGAGCTCGTTCAGGTTCAGCCAGATGAAGAAGGCCTTGCCGACGATGTTCTGGTCCGGAACGAACCCCCAGACCCGGCTGTCGCTCGAATTGTCGCGGTTGTCACCCATCACGAAGTAATGCCCCGGCGGCACAGTGCACGCGAGGCCGTTCATATTGTAGTTGCAATTACCGGCCGCCGCGCGTGAGGGCAGCACGGCCGCGGGCGCGTCGTCTTCGAGAAGTATTTCATGCTCGACGCCGTCGAGCGTCTCGATGAAGCGGCGCGAAAACTGCATGCGCTCGCGCGAGAGATAGTCGTCGATCTGCCGCTCCGGCACGAGCCGCCCGTTGATGGTGAGGCGCTTGTTGCGATACTCGATGCGGTCGCCGGGCAGCCCGACCACGCGCTTGATGTAGTCGAGCGTCGGATCCTCCGGATAGCGGAACACCATCACGTCGCCGCGATGCGGCTCGCCGATCTCGACGACCTTCTTGTTCGCCACCGGGAGGCGTATGCCGTACGCGTACTTGTTCACGAGGATGAAGTCGCCCACCAGCAGCGTCGGCACCATCGAGCTCGACGGAATCTTGAAGGGCTCGACCAGGAACGAGCGCAGCAGGAAGACGATGAGGATGACCGGAAAGAACGAGACCGAGTACTCGACCCACCACGGCTGCTTCAGCAGCGCCGCGCGCCGCTCCTCGCGCACGCGCGCACGTTTATCGTCGGGCTCCTGGCGCAGCTCCGTGTCGAGGCGCGCGAGCGCCGCGGCCGCTGCCGCCTCGCGGCGCCGGCGCAGCGTCACGCCTTCCATCGCCCAGACGAGCCCGGTGACGACCAGAAGTATCAGCAGAAACAGGGCGAAATTCATAAAGGCAGCGCGAAGTTCATGCGTCGCCCCGCTGCAGCACCGCGAGGAATGCCTCCTGCGGAATTTCAACCGAGCCGACCTGCTTCATGCGCTTCTTCCCCTCTTTCTGTTTTTCGAGCAGCTTCCTCTTGCGCGTCACGTCGCCGCCATAGCACTTGGCGAGCACGTTCTTGCGCAGCGCCTTGACGTTCTCGCGCGCGATGATATGGCCGCCGATGGCGGCCTGCACCGCGACGTCGAACATCTGGCGCGGAATCAGGGAGCGCAGCCGGGTGACCAGCTCGCGTCCGCGATACTGTGCGTTCGAGCGGTGCACCATCGTCGACAGCGCGTCCACGCGCTCGCCATTGACGAGGATATCGAGCCGCACCATGTCGGCAGCGCGGTACGCCTTGAACTCGTAGTCGAGCGAGCCGTAGCCGCGCGTCAGCGACTTCAGGCGATCGAAGAAGTCGAGCACGACCTCGTTGAGCGGCAGGTCATACGAAATCACCACGTGGCGCGCCGAGTAATGGATGTTGGTCTGCGTGCCGCGGCGCTCGGTGCAAAGCGTGATCACCGGGCCGACATAATCCTGCGGCACAAAGACCTTGGTGGCGATCAGCGGCTCGCGGATCTCGGCGATCGTTTCCGCTGCCGGCAGGCGCGCGGGATTCGATATCTGCTGGACGCTGCCGTCACGCAGCACCACCTCGTAGACCACCGAGGGCGCGGTCGTGATCAGGTGCATGCCGTACTCGCGCTCGAGACGCTCCTGGACGATGTCCATGTGCAGCAGACCGAGGAAGCCGCAGCGAAAGCCGAAGCCGAGCGCCTGCGACGTTTCCGGCTCGTAGTGGAACGAGGCATCGTTGAGATGCAGCTTCTCGAGCGCGTCGCGCAGCGCCTCGTATTCGTTCGCTTCGACCGGGTAGAGACCGGCGAACACCTGCGGCTTCACTTCCTTGAAGCCGGGGAGCGGCACTGCCGCCGGCTTGTCGGCATGCGTCATCGTGTCGCCGACCTTTGCCGCGCGCAGCTCCTTGATGCCCGCCGTGACGAACCCCACCTCCCCGGCGGCTAGCGACTCGCGCTGCTTGGACTTCGGCGTGAAGACGCCGACCTGATCGCAGACATAGTCTGCGCCGGTGCTCATCAGGTGGATGCGCTCCCTTGGCTTCAGCGTCCCTTCGACGACGCGCACCAGCATTACGACGCCGACATAGTTGTCGAACCAGGAATCGATGATCAGCGCCTTGAGCGCCGCCTCGGGATTGCCCTTGGGCGCGGGCACGCGCGCGATGACCGCCTCCAGGATCTCGGCGACGTTCTCGCCGGTCTTGGCGCTGGCGCGGATCGCGTCTGCGGCGGCGATGCCGATCACGTCCTCGATCTCCTGGATCGCCTTCGCCGGGTCGGCGGAGGGCAGGTCGATCTTGTTCAGCACCGGGATGACCTCCACGCCCTGCTCGATGGCGGTGTAGCAGTTCGCCACGGTCTGTGCCTCGACGCCCTGCGAGGCGTCCACCACCAGCACGGCGCCTTCGCAGGCGGCAAGCGAGCGGCTTACTTCGTAGGAGAAATCGACGTGTCCGGGCGTATCGATCAGGTTAAGCAGATACTCCTGCCCATTCTTGCTCTTGTACTGCAGCGCGGCCGTCTGCGCCTTGATGGTGATGCCACGCTCGCGCTCGAGCTCCATCGAGTCGAGCACCTGTTCGCCCATCTCGCGCTCGGCAAGACCGCCGCACATCTCGATGAAGCGGTCGGCGAGCGTCGACTTGCCATGGTCGATGTGCGCGATGATGGAGAAGTTGCGGATGTGGCTCTGCGGCATAAGAAAAGAGGGTGCCGCGGCACCCTCCTCAGGGGCGCTATTTTATTGGATTTGCGCGGGCAGCTATCGGAATAAGTGCAGCACGGCAGGCTCGAGCCGGCCGTAACAGAGCTCGGCGCCGGCGGCGTCGGTGAGCACCGGGACCCGCTCGCCGTAGCGCCGCGCAAGCGCCGGATCGGCGTCGACATCGAGCTCCTCGAAGGCGACGCCGAAGGCGCGCAGCGTCCGCGCCATGGTTTCGCACAGGTGGCAGCCGGCGCGCCCGTACAGGCGCAGCGGTCCTCTAGCCTTTATCGGTAAGGCCCGCGACGGTGACGAACGCGGTGCTCTCGCCGCGCTTCACCTGCAGCGTGATGACCGCGTTCTTGTCGAGCGAAGCAAGGAGCTTGTTGAACTGTTCGACCGACCTGAGCTCGGTCTGCTGCCCCTTGTGCACCAGCGTGAGCAGGATGTCGCCCTTGCGCACGTCGGCGCGCGCGTCGGCCCGCACGTCGGTCACCATCAGGCCGCTCGCGAGCTGCTTCTCCTTCTTCTGGTCCGCGGTGAGTTCGGCCACCACGATCCCCAGCCGGTTTGCCTGCGCTTCGGCCGACTTCTGGGGTCGCGGCTTGTCGAGCGCCGCGACGCGCTCCTCCTGCAGCTCGCCTACGGTGAGCGAGAGCTTCCGGGTCTGGCCCTTGCGCCACACGTCGACGGCCGCCGTGGAGCCCGGGCGCGTGGCGCCGACGATGCGCGGCAGGTCGCTCGAGCTCTCCACCGGCTTGCCGTCGAAGGCGGTAATGATGTCGGTCGTCTCGATGCCGGCCTTCTCCGCCGGGCTGCCCTTCTCGACCTGGTTGACGAGCGCGCCGCGCGCGCGATCGAGGCCGAACGACGTGGCGAGGTCGCGCGTCACTTCCTGGATCACGACGCCGATGCGTCCGCGGGCGACGCGACCCTTCTCCTTCAGCTGCTTCTGCACGTCCAGCGCCACGTCGGCCGGGATGGCGAACGACAGGCCCATGAAGCCGCCGGTGCGGCTGTAGATCTGCGAGTTGATGCCGACCACTTCGCCGCGCAGGTTGAACAGCGGCCCGCCGGAATTGCCCGGGTTGATGGCGACGTCCGTCTGGATGAACGGCACGAAGTTCTCCTGTGGCAGCGAGCGGCCCTTGGCGCTGACGATGCCGGCGGTGACGGTGTTCTCGAACCCGAACGGCGAGCCGATGGCCACCACCCACTCCCCGACCTTGAGCTTGCCGGGATCGCCGAAGCGCACGGCAGGCAAAGGCCCCGTGGTTTCGATCTTGAGGAGCGCGATGTCGGTGCGCTTGTCGGCCCCGATCAGCTTTGCCTTGAACTCGCGCTTGTCGGTGAACTTGACGGTGATCTCGTCGGCGGCGTCCACCACATGCGCGTTGGTGAGCACGTAGCCGTCGGTGCTGATGATGAAGCCGGAGCCGAGCGAACGGCTCTCGGAGCGCGGGCCGGGGCCGGGCGCGGGCTGCCCGGGACCGGGCTGGCGCGGAATGAAGCGGCGGAAGAACTCCAGTACCTCCTCGTCCTCGATGCCCGGCACCTGCGGCAGCGCAGTCGGCCGGCGCACTGCCTGCGTGGTGCTGATGTTGACCACCGCGTTGCCCTGATCCTCGACCAGGCGCGTGAAATCGGGCAGCTGCGCCTGCGCCGCGAGGCAGAACGCTGCCAGCCATAGCGCTGCCATGGCTCTGAGGCTTGTCATGTTGCTCTCCTAGTTCTTGGGAACGCGATACTGCACCGCGTTGGCGATGCGCTGCACGCTTGCGGCAGGTGCTTCGCCCACGACGGTCACCATGTGATTCGCGACCTCCCGGGTGTAAATATGGATCGCGCCGAGGCTGGCGAGCCCGGTGCGCGGCGGCTCGCGGCTCGGCGCGAGCGGCTCGATGAAGACCGAGACGGCGGCGAGGCCGTCGGAAAAGACGAGCTGTCCCACGGGCTTGGACTCGCCCATGCGGCGCGTGAGCTCGACAACCTTGTGGAAGCCCGGCAGGTCCGCATTGACGCTCCAGCCGTCCAGGCGCGCGGGCGAGGTCGCGGCATCCTCCACCCGCCAGCCGGTGCCGGCATGGCGCGGCTTCACCATGTCGGGCGTGACGCGCCCGATCGCCAGCTGCGTGAAGGTGAACTGCTCTATCTGGTTGCCGGCGGCATCGACCGTGGTGGCGCGCACCAGCATGCCGCTTGCCGTGTCTGCATACAGACGGTAGCCGTAGCGCAGGTTGTCCTTTGGCGCGAGTACCACCCCCTGGCATTCGAAGCCGCCGATGCGGCGCAACTCGCCGAGCGAGAGCTCGTAGTTGGCGAGCAGCGTATTGAGCTCGCCGGGCAGCAACGCCGGGAAATTGCGGTCGGGCGTGCGCCGCTCGACCTTGACGACGTGGTTTTCCGGCAGATAGCAGCGCACGGTATCGCGTGTGCGCACGAGCTCGCGCGGCATGCCATCGAGCACTTCAAGGCGCTCGGTGTCCGCGGCGGCGAGGCGCGTGATGCGCGAGGTCTCGGCGCGCCCGCCGTGCTGGTAGACGAACGTGCCGCTATAGGAAAGGCTGCGCGTCGCGTCCTGGATCTTGCGCAGCCAGCCGAGCGCGTCGGTCTGCGCCTGCGCCGTCCCCAGCGTGGACAACAGCGGCAGGCACAGCAGCGCCGCCGAGCGCCAGGCGCTCACTTCGGCGACTCGTCGGGACGCTCGGCTACGGTGCGCACGTACGGCGCCATGCCCTGCAGCGACATGCGCGGCGAGAAGCCCTGGTGCGCGAGCAGATAGTCATTGGCCGCGTCGGGCAGCGAGACGGTGATTGCGGGGGGCCGCGCCTGGGCCACGGGCGGCTGCGATTGCGGCTGCGGCCGGGGCGCAAGCGCGAGCCAGCCGACCAGCACGATCGCCGCAAGGCTTGCCGCGGCCGCGAGTGCATAGCGCTGCAGCAGCGTGCGGCCGGGAAGCGCTCCCGGCGCGAGCACGGCGGGCTCGGTGGCGAGCCGCGCTGCGCAGCGCTCGGCGAAGCCCGGCGAGAGGAGCTGCCGCTGGCCGCGCATCGCGTCGCTCATCAGGTGATAGAGGCGCCAGGTGTCCGCGGCCTCGCGGTCGCCGCGCAACAGCTCGAGCGCCTCGTCCGCGGCGCGGCCCTCGAGCTCGCCATCCATCAGTGCAGAAATCTTTTCCGTCATGCCGCCCCCGTCACCATCTCTTGTCCTTGCGCGTGCCCAACAGCGGCCTGAGCTCCTCGGCGATCGCCTCGCGCGCGCGGAAGATGCGCGAGCGCACGGTGCCGATCGGGCAATCCATGGCTTGCGCGATATCCTCGTAGCTCATCCCTTCAATCTCGCGCATCTGTATCGCTCTTCGCAGTTCCTCGGGCAGCGACTCGATCGTGCGGTTCACCGTCTCCGCGATCTCGTTGGACAGCAGCACGCTCTCCGGCGTGTTGATGTCGCGCAGCTGCTCGCCTTCTTCGAACCCTTCCGCCTCTTCGGCCTCCACCTCGGTCGAGGTCGGCGCCCGCCGCCCCAGGGCCATGAGGTAGTTCTTGGCCGTGTTAATTCCAATACGGTACAGCCACGTATAAAAAGCGCTGTCGCCACGAAACGCAGGGAGTGCGCGGTAGGCCTTGATGAACGCTTCCTGCGTCACATCTTCGACCTCGGCCGGGTCGCGGATGAACCGCGAGAGCAAACGGCCTAACTTGCGCTGGTACTTCTCGACAAGCAGCTCAAACGCCCGCTTGTCGCCACGCTGCGCTCGCGCGACCAGCTGCTGGTCGACGTCGCGCTCAGCCATCGCGCGGCGAGGGCTCCCCACCCCGTCTGCAACGCCTATGTGCCATAGACGCGGCTTGCGTGAAATAGTTCGAAGCGCTCCACGGCCGGCCGCTAGGCGGCAAGTTGCTTCGGCGCCACGGCGGGCAGGCGGTTCCACAGCGCCCAAAGCCGCAGCCGCCGGAACTCTTCGGCGCCGAGCATGTCGGCGCTGACCAGGAGCGTGCGCCGCAGCTTCCCGCCGAGCGGCAGAGCGACGACATAGCGCGTCACGTAGCGGCGCGCCGCCACGGGGGCCGCAATGCGCTCGCCGTTCGCAAGCTCGAAGACAGGCTCGGCGCCGCCAAGCTCGATGGCGCGCACGCAATTGCTCGCGGCGAGGAGCGCCCGGCTCCACGCGGCGGCTGCGCCGAGCGCGACAAAGCCGATCGAAGCGGCCACCCCGAGCGGACCTTTGATCAGCGCGTAGACCGCAGCGGCGGCCGCTGCATGCGCGAGCACGATGAGCGCCGCAAGAGGCCGCGAGGGTGCGAGCTGCAGGCGCAGGGCGCTCAAGCGCGCCCGAGGACCAGCGTGCCGTTCGTGCCGCCGAAGCCGAACGAGTTCGAGAGCGCCACCTTGATCGGCATGCGCCGCGCGCTGTTGGGCACGTAATCGAGATCGCACGCCGGATCGGGCGTGCGCAGGTTGATGGTCGGCGGCGAGACCTGGTCGCGCAGCGCAAGCGCCGTGAACACCGCCTCGACCGCGCCGGCAGCGCCGAGCAGGTGGCCGGTCATCGACTTGGTGGAGTTCACCGCGACTTTGTGCGCGCGCTCGCCGAGCAGCCGCTTGATGGCGATGGTCTCGGCGATGTCGCCCAGCGGCGTTGAGGTGCCGTGGGCGTTGATGTAGTCGACCGTGTCGGCCGAAAGCCCGGCGTCCCTCAGCGCGTTGCGCATCGCGCGGTAGCCGCCGTCGCCATCCTCCGGCGGCGCCGTCATGTGGTGCGCATCGGCCGACATGCCGTAACCGAGCACTTCGGCGTAGATGCGCGCGCCCCGTGCCTTGGCATGCGCGTAGTCTTCCAGCACCACCGCGCCCGCGCCTTCGCCCAGCACGAAGCCGTCGCGGTCCTTGTCCCACGGGCGGCTCGCGCTCGCCGGATCGTCATTGCGCGTGGAGAGCGCGCGGGCGGCGGCGAACCCGCCGATCGAGAGCTCCGTCACCACCGCCTCGGCGCCGCCGGCGATCATGACGTCGGCCTCGCCGTAGCGGATCGACTTCATCGCCTCGCCGATGCAGTGCGTCGAGGTGGTGCACGCCGTGACAATCGCGATGTTGGGCCCCTTCGCGCCGAGCTCGATGGAAAGGAGCCCGGCGATCATGTTGATGATGCTGCCGGGGATGAAGAACGGCGAGATGCGGCGCGGGCCGTTCTTCGTCAGCTCGTCGTGCATCGTCTCGATCATCGGCAGGCCGCCGATGCCCGAGCCGAAATTGACCCCCACGCGCTCGGCGTTCTGCGGCGTGATTCTCAGGCCGCAGTCGCGCCAGGCCTGCAGCCCGGCCGCCATGCCGTAGTGGATGAAGAGGTCCATGCGGCGCGCTTCCTTCGGCGACATGTAGGGTGCGACGTCGAAATTCTTCACCTCGCCCGCGATCTGGCTCGCGAGGCGCGAAGGGTCGAAGCGCGTGATGCGCGTGATGCCGCCCGTGCCGGCAAGCGCGGCCTCCCAGGCCTGCGCCACGCTCGTGCCGATGGGACTGACGATGCCGAGACCGGTAAGGACGACTCTGCGGCGGCTCACTTCAAGCGGGCGCTCTTCAGGCCTTGGCGTGCGCCTTGATGTAATCGATGGCCTGCTGCACGGTGGTGATCTTCTCCGCTTCCTCGTCTGGAATCTCGGTCTCGAATTCCTCCTCGAGCGCCATCACGAGCTCCACGGTGTCAAGAGAATCGGCGCCCAGATCATCGACGAACGAGGAATCGTTCTTGATCTCCGCCTCGTTCACGCCGAGCTGCTCGGCGATGATCTTCTTGACCGCTTGCTCGATGTTCTCCGCCATCGACTCTCTCCTTGAAAAGGGGGCGTATTTTACGCCATGTACATGCCGCCGTTGACGTGCAGCACGCAGCCCGTGACATAGCTCGCGCCGGGTGATGCGAGGTAAGCGACCGCGGCGGCGACGTCGGCCGCGTCGCCCAGCCGCCCGAGCGGTATCTGCGCAAGCAGCGCGCTCCTTTGCTCCTGCGAAAGCGCGCGCGTCATATCGGTATCGATGAATCCCGGCGCCACGCAATTCACCGTGATGTTGCGGCTGCCGAGCTCGCGCGCGAGCGACTTCGTCATGCCGACCACGCCGGCCTTGGCGGCGGCGTAATTCGCCTGCCCGGCGTTGCCGGCCTCGCCGACCACCGACGTGATGTTGATGATGCGCCCCCAGCGCGCCTTCATCATGCCGCGCATCACCGCGCGCGACAGCCGAAACACGGCGCGCAGGTTGGTCTCGATCACCTCGTCCCAGTCCGCGTCCTTCATGCGCAGCGCCAGGTTGTCTTTCGTGATGCCGGCATTGTTGACGAGGATGGCGAGGGCGCCGTGCTCCTTCTCGATCTCGGCAACGAGCGCGTCCGTCCGCGCCGTGTCGCGCACGTTCAGCACTCTTCCGATGCCCGGCACTTTCGCCGCGCCCTCCGCCGTGGTGGCGGTGCCGACCACCTTGGCGCCCTGCCTCGCCAGCTCCTCGGCGATGGCGCGGCCGATGCCGCGCGAGGCGCCGGTGACCAGCGCGAGCCTGCCGGCGAGCGCGCTCATGCTGCTTTCACCGCCTGCACGGCAGCTTCCAGCGACGCCCGATCATGCAGCGTGAGCGACTGCACCTGCGGCGCGATGCGCTTGGTCATGCCGCCGAGCACGCGCCCCGGCCCGCACTCGACGATGTGCGTCGCGCCCAACTCGACCATCTTGCGGATGGTCTCGACCCAGCGCACCGGGGAGGCCGCCTGGCGCACGAGCGCAGCCTTGATGCGCGCGGGGTCCTGCTCGATGGCGACATCGACGTTGTTCAGCACCGCGAATTGCGGCGGCGCCATGTGCAGGCCGCGGATGTGGCCCTTGAGGCGCTCGGCCGCGGGCGCCATCAGCGTGGAGTGAAACGGCGCGCTCACCGGCAGCGGCAGCGCGCGCTTCGCGCCGCGCGCCTTGCACGTCTCGATCGCGCGCTCTACCGCTGCCCTCTCGCCGGCGATCACGACCTGGCCCGGCGCGTTGAAGTTCACCGCCTGCACCGTGCCGCCCGCTTCGGCGCACGCGGCGACGACCTGCTCGTCGTCGAGATTGAGGATCGCGGCCATCGCCCCCTCGCCCGCGGGCACCGCCTCCTGCATCGCCTGCGCTCGGAAATGCACGAGCGGCAAGGCATCCGAAAAGCGCAGCGCGCCCGCCGCGGTCAGCGCCGTGTATTCACCGAGGCTGTGGCCCGCGGCGATCTCCGGCGCCGGTCCGCCGAGCGCCCGCCAGGCGCGGTACGCTGCATAACCCGCGGTCACCATCCCGGGCTGTGTGTTCACCGTCTGGTTCAGCGCCTCCGCCGGTCCTGCGTCGAGCAGCGGCAGGAAGTGCGCGCCCAGCACTTCCGCGGCTTCGGCGCGCACCGCGGCAATCTCGGGCAAGCCGGCGTAGCTCTTGAGCATGCCGACCGCCTGCGACCCCTGCCCGGGAAAGACCATGGCGAGCTTCATAACGTGACGAGCGAGGAGCCCCAGGTGAAGCCGCCGCCGACACCCTGCATCAGCACGCGATGGCCGCTGCGGATCTTGCCGGCGCGGATGTATTCGTCGAGCGCGAGCGGCACCGATGCGGCGGAGGTATTGCCGTGGTGATCAACCGTGACGACCAGCTTGTCGCGCGCCAGGCCAAGCTTCTTGGCGGTTGCTTCGAGGATACGCACGTTGGCCTGGTGCGGGATCAGCCAGTCGACGTCGGCGAGCGTCATCTTCGCCGCCGCCACCGTCTCGCGCGCCGACTCCTCGAGCACGCGCACCGCGAACTTGAACACCGCCTGGCCGTCCATGCGCAGGAACGGCGTGCCGACAATCGTCCCGCCGCACACGTTACCCGGGACCGAGAGGATCTCGGCATGGCTGCCATCCGCACGCAGCACGCTCGCGTGCACTCCGGGCTTTGCGCCCGCCGCAAGCACTGCGGCGCCGGCGCCGTCGCCGAAAAGAACGCAGGTGCCGCGGTCGTTCCAGTCGAGGATGCGCGAGAACACCTCGGCGCCGACCACCAGCGCCCGCTTGTGCGTTCCGCTCTTGATGAAGGCATCGGCCGTGGCGAGCGCGTAGACGAAGCCGCTGCACACCGCCTGCACATCGAACGCGGCGCAGCCCTTGATGCCGAGCTTTGCCTGCAGAAGACACGCGGTGCTGGGGAAAACGTAGTCGGGAGTCGAGGTCGCGAGCACGATGAGGTCGATATCGCCCGGGCGGGTGTCGGCTGCCTGCAGTGCCTGGCGGCTCGCTTCGAGCGCAAGGTCGCTCGACGTCTGGGTTTTGTCCGCAATGTGCCGCTGCACGATGCCGGTGCGCGTACGGATCCACTCGTCGCTCGTGTCGAGGCGCGCGGCGAACTCCTGGTTCGTCATCACGCGCGGCGGCAGGTAGCTGC
Organism: Burkholderiales bacterium; assembly: GCA_035689325.1. GTDB lineage: Bacteria > Pseudomonadota > Gammaproteobacteria > Burkholderiales > SG8-39 > SCGC-AG-212-J23. The sequence goes on from DASSLQ010000233.1 coordinate 12,046, forward strand.
CGGTGCCGACGATGCGCGAGTAGATCATGGCGCGGGCGCCGCAGCCGGAATGGGAGCGACGAGCTCGGCCATGCGCGCGGCGATGCGCTGCGGCACGTTATTCCTTACCTCGTCGAGCGCGCGCTCGAGCGCATAGCCGAACGCGCGCCGGTCGGCAGAGCCGTGGCTCTTGATGACAATGCCGCGCAGGCCGAGCAGGCTCGCGCCGTTGTACTTCGCAGGATCCATCTGCGCGCGCAGTGCATTGACCACCGGCGTCGCGAGCAGCGCGCTGAACTTGTTCCAGGCAGTGCGCTTGAACTCGGTGCGCAGGAACCCGACGATCATGCGCGCCACGCCTTCGGAGGCCTTGAGAAGCGCGTTGCCGACGAAGCCGTCGCACACCACCACGTCGGTCGTCCCCTTATAGATGTCGTCGCCTTCCACGTTGCCGCAGAAATTGAGCCCGCTCGCGCGCAAGAGCTCCGCCGCGCGCTTCACCGTCTCGTTGCCCTTGATGTCCTCGACACCGATGTTGAGCAGCCCCACCGTCGGCCGCTCGCGATGCTCGACCGCCGCGACCAGCATCGCGCCCATCACGCCGAATTGCATCAGCTGCTCGGGCGTGCAATCGACATTGGCGCCGAGATCCAGCACGTAGGTGAACTTCGCCTTCATATTGGGCAGCACCGTGGCAATCGCCGGCCGGTCGATGCCCGGAATCGTCTTCAGCACGAAGCGCGAGATCGCCATCAGCGCTCCCGTATTGCCCGCGCTCACGCAAGCATGCGCCTCGCCATTCTTGACCAGATTGACTGCGACGCGCATCGACGAATCTTTCTTGTACCGCAGCGCGAGCGCGGGCGGCTCGTCCATGCCCACCACCTCGGTCGTCGCCCGCACGCGCAGGCGCGCGCCGGCCGCCGCGCCGTGCGCCGCGAGCTCGGCCTCGATTGCGTTGCGCGCGCCGACCAGCACGATGTCGGCATCGGCAACACGGGCCTGGAACTCGAGCGCCGCGGGTACCGTGACATGGGGGCCATGATCGCCGCCCATGCAGTCGACCGCGAGGGTGACCAGCGACTTACTCGCCCGCAGTTATTCGTTCTTGTCGCGGACGACCTTCTTGCCGCGGTAGAACCCGGTCGGGCTCACGTGATGGCGCAGGTGCGTCTCGCCGGTGGTGGGCTCGATCGCGACCGCGGGCGCGCTCAAGTGATCGTGCGAGCGGTGCGTGCCGCGTCGCGACGCCGATTTCTTGTTCTGCTGGACTGCCATGTTGTAGCTCCTTTTCTGATCAGTGCTTGCGCTGCATCATGCCGCGCAGGCCGGCAAACGGCGAACTCGCAGTGCGATCGCTGCCCTCCGGCCGCGCCTCGCAAGCTTCGTGGCGCGGCGCGTAGGGCAATGCGAGGATCAGCTCGTCCTCGACCAGCACGCGCAGGTCCATCTCCTTCCCTGCCACCACGCGATCCGGGCTGTCGACGTCGAGCGGCTCGGCGTCGATTTCCGCCTGCGAGCCCGCCAGCACCAGCAGCGCCTGCTCGTTCACCTCGTAGGCAAGCGGCGCGAGGCAGCGCTGGCAGCGCAGCTGCAGCCTCGCGCGCACGCGCAGCTCGAGGCTCGGACGGCCGCGCTGGTCGCGCACCCCGCGCACGGAATAGCGCACGTGGCCGGCGTCGGACACGAGCACATCCTGGAGTCGCGGGAAGCTGCCGAGGGGCAGTGTCCCTTCCTGCGTCGCACCGGCCGTCGCGAACTCAAAACCGTCGATGACCGGCTGGTGCGACATGAAGCGGCGGATGATATCATCGTTTCCCCCGCTAAAACAATGTGATGGCTCAGCCGCGGCGCCTCGTTCTTGCCTCTACCTCCGCTTACCGCAAGGCGCTCCTCGAGCGCCTTGCGCTCGTCTTCGCGGTCGCCGCGCCGCAGGTCGACGAGCGGCCGCTCGCGGGCGAAGCGCCCGCCGATACGGCGCTCAGGCTCGCCGCGCTGAAGGCGCAGTCGGTGCGCGCAACGCATCGCGACGCGCTCATCATCGGCTCCGATCAGGTCGCTACCAGCGCCGACCGCGTCCTCGGCAAGCCGGGCGACCAAGCCACTGCCGCGCGCCAGCTTCGCTCGCTCAGCGGCAAGAGCGCGGACTTCCATACCGCGGTGGCACTGCTCGACGCCGCCAACGGCCGCGTGCAGTCCGAGGTCGTGCCCTGCCGCGTGCACTTCCGCCAACTCGACGATGCACGCATCGAAAACTATTTGCGCCGCGAGCAGCCGTTCGACTGCGCCGGCAGCGCCAAGGCCGAGGGTCTCGGCATCGCGCTCATCGCACGCATCGAGACCGATGACCCTACGTCGCTCATCGGCCTGCCGCTGATCGCGCTCAGCGCCATGCTCGAGCGCGCCGGCATGCCCGTCGTCTGAACCCATACCAGAATCAAGGCCAGGGACAGACCACGATTTCGTCGCCCTCGCTCTTTGCCATCCCAACGCCTCTTGGTGGCACACCGGAAAGCTCTCTCCCGAACGCCGCGCTTCAGCGCATTCGAGAGCTAAAGGATCTCGTTGTAGAAAACGCCAAGTCAGCGCGCGCGTTTCTCGGGGCGGTCGGCGTGAATCCGCGCGAGGTGCGCATCGTCGAGTTGAACGAGCACACGCCGCCAGGCGAGGTGCCGCGGTTGCTGGCTCCGCTGCGCGAAGGACGGCCGCTCGGGCTGCTGTCGGAGGCCGGCTGCCCGGCGATCGCCGATCCGGGCGCGGCGCTCGTCGAGGCGGCGCACGCGGCGGGCTTTCGTGTGGTGCCGCTCGTCGGACCCTCGGCCATCACGCTCGCGCTGATGGCCTCGGGCCTGCAAGGCCAGCGTTTCGCCTTCTGCGGCTATCTGCCGCGGGACGCGGGCGAGCGCGCGCGGCGCATAAAGGAGCTGGAGCAGCGCTCGCGCCGCGAGCAGGAAACCGAGATCTTCATCGAGACGCCCTACCGGAACGACGCGCTGCTCGGTGCGCTGCTCGAGACGTGCGCGCCGACGACGAGCCTTTGCGTCGCCGCCGACCTCACGCTGCCGACCGAGTCGATCCGCACGCAAGCGGTCGCCGCCTGGCGGCGCTCGCGCGCGGCGCTCGGCAAGCGACCGGCGGTGTTCCTGCTGCTCGCTAGAATCTGAGCGCCGATTTCGCGGCGGCGAGCTGCGGGTCCTCGCGGCTCGCGGTGACGACCACGCGCTCGGGCTCCGCGTTCGCAAGCCGCGCGCGCTCGGCGCCATCGCGCATGTCGCGATCCACGACCAGCATCGCAAAGCCGGTCACCATAAGTGCCGCCGCCAGCGCTATCAGATGGGTTTTCATGCCCTGCAGCTTAGGCAGGCAGCCGCGAGCGCGCAGCGACGCACGTCGCCGCGCCCGAGTGCGCTATTCACCTCAGCGAATCGGCGCCATGAAAAAGTTGCGCAGCGCGAACTCCGCGAGCGAGCTTGCCGCCGCGGCCCCGAAGCGCCGCGCCACCTTCTCGGCGAAGCCCTCCCTCTTCGTATAGTCGACGACGTCCTCGGCCTTGATGACGTCGCGCGCCACCGAGTCGAGGCTGCCGTAGCCGTCGGCGAGGCCGAGCTCCACGCTCTTCTCGCCGGTCCAGATGAGCCCGCTGAACATGTCGGGCGTCTCCTTCAGGCGCTTGCCGCGCCCTTCACGCACCGCGCTGATGAATTGCTGGTGGATGTCCTTCATCAGGACGTTGATGTACTCCTTGTCCTTCTCCCGCAACGGCGAGAACGGATCCAGCATGCCCTTGTTCTCGCCCGCGGTGATCAGCCGGCGCTCGACGCCGAGCTTGTCCATCAGGCCGGTAAAGCCGAAGCCGTTCATCAGCACGCCGATCGAGCCCACGATGCTCGCTTTGCCGACGTAGATGCGGTCGGCAGCGGCGGCAACGAAGTAACCGCCGGAAGCGCAGATGTCCTCCACCACCGCGTAGAGCGGAATATCGGGATATTTCTTGCGCAGCCGGCGCATCTCATCGTAGATGGTCTGCGCCTGCACCGGGCTGCCGCCGGGCGAGTTGATCCGCAGGATCACGCCCTGCGTGCTCTTCTCCTTGAACGCGGCCTGCAGCCCGAGGATCACGTTCTCGGCGCTCCCGTCCGTGCCCGGCGCGATGATGCCGTTCAGCTCCACCACCGCCGTGTATTTCTTGCCGCCGGTGAAGTCGCCGCGGCTGCTCCAATCCACCATCACGAGCAGGACGATGGTGATGTACGCGAAGGTGAGCAGCTTGAAGAAGATGCCCCAGCGCCGCCGGCGTCGCTGCTCGACGAGCGCATCGGAGGCGATCTTCGCGATCAGGTCGCGTTCCCAGTTCAGATTGTTTTCAGTCATCTTCGAACCCCGTGAAGTAAACCATGCCATCGCGCTCTTCCACATTGAGTTTCAGGAGCCTTCCGCCGACGCAGGGGCCGCCGACGCAGCGGCCGGTGGCGGCGTCATAGGTCGCGCCGTGAGTGGAGCAAAGGAGATCGCGTCCGTCGGCATCGAAAAATACTCCTTCTTGCCAGTCGAGTTCCATCGCAACATGCGCGCAGCGATTGAGATAGGCGTGCACCGCGCCTTGGTAGCGGATGGCGAACGCGGGCGCCGGCTCGCCGAAGTATTCCACCTCGAAGCGCACGCCGCGTCCCGAATCGGCGAGCGCCGCGGAGGAGCAGATCAGCCGTGCGTCGCGAGCCATTCGCCGAGCTCCGCCACGCTTGCCACGCAATCGCGCGGCGCGCAGGCGCGCAGGCCCTGCTCCGGGTGCGCGCCATAGGTCACCGCGAGCGCGTCGACGCCAGCGGCGCGCGCCATTTCCATGTCGTGCGACGTGTCGCCGATCATGAGGACATTGTCCGCCGCGACCTCGAGCGCTTGCATCAGCTCGCGCAGCATGGCCGGATCAGGTTTCGGATTCGTTTCGTCGGCGCAGCGCGACGCGCGGAAGTACGGCCGCAGGCCGGTCGCCTCCAGCGCGCGATCCAGGCCGCGCCGTGACTTGCCCGTCGCGATGCCTAGCACCCGGTTCTTGCTCAGGGCGGCGACCAGTTCGCGCATGCCGCCGAAGAGTCCCATCGCGTCTTCGCGCGCGCGGAAGTGCTCGCGGTAGCGCGCGACGAATTCTGCGGTTCGTTCCGCCGCGAGGCCCGGCACGGCCGAGCGCAGCGCGTCGTGCAGCCCGAGGCCGATCACATGCCGTGCCTGCTCCACCGTCGGCACCTCGAGCCCGAGGTCCGCGGCGGCGAGCCGGATGGACTGCGCGATGCTCGTGGCCGAATCGATGATCGTCCCGTCCCAGTCGAACACCAGCAGCGCGTACCTCACAGCCGCTCCGCGAACGCCGCCATGTCGGGGGGCAGCGGCGACGCGAGCCGCAGCCGCTCACCCGTCAGGGGATGGGCAAACGCGAGGCGCCCGGCGTGCAGCATCAGCCGCTTCACCCCCCGCTTTGCAAGCTCCCGGTTGAGCGCAAAGTCGCCGTACTTGTCATCCCCAAGCACTGGGTGGCCGGCATGGGCGAGATGCACGCGGATCTGGTGGGTGCGTCCGGTGAGCAGCCGTACTTCCAACAGGCTGAAATCGGCGCTGCGCTTGCGCACCCGGACCTGCGTGCGCGCGGCCATACCTCCTTCCCGGACGCTCACGCGCCGCTCGCCGCTGTCGGTTACATATTTGTGCAGCGGGTCGCTCATGGTGAAAGCATCCTGGGCCGGCGTGCCTTTGACGATGGCCGTATAGAGCTTCTCCACTTCGCCGTCCCGGAGCTGGCGATGCAGCTCGGTCAGGGCGCTGCGCTTCTTGCACATGATTAGCAAGCCGGACGTGTCCCGGTCCAGGCGGTGCGCGAGCTCCAGGTGCTTGGCCTGCGGGCGCGCAGCGCGCAGCGATTCGATGACGCCGTAGCTGACCCCGCTGCCGCCATGGACCGCGATGCCGGCCGGCTTGTCGATGACGAGCAGCGCCGCATCCTCATGCACCACCGGAAACTCGGCCGGCCTGGCAGGCCTTGCTGTGGCCGAGACCCGCACCGGCGGCACGCGGACGCGGTCGCCGATCTGCAGCCGATAGGCCGGACCCACGCGTCCGCTGTTGACGCGAACCTCCCCGCTCCGAAGGACGCGATAGACATGGCTTTTCGGCACCCCCCGCAGGCGCCTGAGCAGGAAGTTATCTATTCGTTGAGCCGCGCTCTCCTCGCCGACTTCCAGCGTGGTTGCCCGCGGCTTGTTTAAGTCATTCATTTTCCAGTATGATCTAGCGTCGCTTCGAGTTGCGAGGCACAGGACGAGCCGGCATAAGCCCTACTTTGTTAGGCACCGGCGCCTGCAACCCGCCTCCTGCCCGGCCACAGCCGGGCCTGAAGCGCTGGTTAATTTCGCTCACCGGAAGTAGCGATACTACTAGTAGCGCGCACAGGGCATTTTCCAACGGACCTCATCGCCCGCATCCGGGCGTCCTTAAATCTAGGAGAGCAAAGCCGAGCGGTCTCCTGCGCGCGCAGGAGAACAACAAGTGAAGAGGATGTTATTCAACGCGACGCAGCAGGAAGAGCTGCGCGTCGCGATCGTCGACGGGCAGAAGCTGGTCGACCTTGACATAGAGTCAGCATCGAGGGAACAGCGCAAGAGCAACATCTATAAAGGCGTCATCACCCGCATCGAGCCCAGCCTCGAGGCCGCATTCGTCGACTATGGCGAGGAGCGGCACGGGTTCCTGCCGTTCAAGGAAGTCTCCCGCAGCTATTTCAAGGAAGGTATCGACGTCGGCCGCGCGCGCATCCAGGATGCGCTGCGCGAAGGCCAGGAGCTGATCGTCCAGGTCGAGAAGGACGAGCGCGGGACCAAAGGCGCGGCGCTCACCACCTTCATCAGCCTGGCGGGACGCTACCTCGTCCTGATGCCGAACAACCCCCGCGGCGGCGGCGTCTCGCGCCGGGTCGAGGGCGAGGACAGAAACGAATTACGCGATACCCTGGACCAGCTCCAGCTCCCTGACGGGATGAGCGTAATCGCCCGGACGGCAGCCATCGGGCGTACCCCGGAGGAGCTGAACTGGGACCTGAACTACCTGCTCCAGCTCTGGCGCGCCATCGAGAGCGCGGCCACGGATCAGTCTAAGAAACCCTTCCTGATCTACCTGGAGTCGAGCCTCGTCATCCGGGCGATCCGGGATTACTTCCAGCCGGACATCGGGGAAATCCTGATCGATACCGAGGAGATCTACGAGCAGGCCCGGGCTTTCATGCAGACCGTGATGCCGGGAAATGTCAACAAAGTAAAACTCTACCGGGACGACGTCCCGCTCTTCTCCCGCTTCCAGATCGAGCACCAGATTGAAAGCGCCTATTCGCGCCAGGTCGCCCTGCCCTCCGGCGGCGCGATCGTCATCGACCACACCGAGGCGCTGGTCGCCATCGATGTGAACTCGGCGCGCGCCACGCGCGGCGGGGACATCGAGGAGACGGCGCTGCGCACCAACCTCGAGGCGGCCGACGAAGTGGCGCGGCAGCTCCGGCTGCGCGACTTGGGCGGCCTGATCGTCATCGACTTCATCGACATGGAGTCGCAGCGCAACCAGCGCGAGGTCGAAAACCGCCTGCGCGACGCGCTCAAGTTCGACCGCGCGCGCGTGCAGATCGGCAAGATCTCGCGCTTCGGCCTGATGGAGCTCTCGCGCCAGCGGCTGCAGCCCTCGCTCGAGGAGACCGCGCACATCAACTGCCCGCGCTGCTCGGGCACCGGCTTCATCCGCGGCACTGAATCCACGGCGCTGCACGTCCTGCGCATCATGCAGGAGGAGGCGATGAAGGAAAACACCGGCGCCGTCCACGCCCAGGTGCCGGTGGACGTCGCCTCGTTCCTGCTGAACGAGAAGCGCGCCGAGATCCAGAAGCTGGAATCGCGGCTGAAGGTGAATATCGTAATGGTGCCCAACCAGCACCTCGAGACGCCGCACTACAAGGTGCAGCGCCTGCG
>DASSLQ010000234.1:0-4679 GCA_035689325.1 Burkholderiales bacterium
GAAACGCTGACGCTGGTGCAGACCCGCAAGATCAAGCCGATGCCGATCGTTCTCGTCGGCGAGGCGTACTGGCGCCGCGCCTTCGACGTCGATTTCCTGCTCGCCGAAGGCGCGATCGACCCGGAGGACCGCGAGCTCTACTGGTACGCGGAAAGCGCGCCGGAAATCTGGAACGGCATCAGGCGCTGGTATCGGCTCGCCCGCGAGCCGGTCTTTCCTTCCGTCTAACTGGAGAACGCCATGGCTAGTCACGTCCTCTCGGAATACGATGCGCTGCATACCATCTACTCGCGGCGCGCGGTACGCGCCTATCGTCCCGAGCAGCCCTCGGACAGCGTCATCCGAGAGCTGCTCGACGCTGCGGTGCAGGCGCCAACTGCCATGCACCTCGAGCCCTGGGGCTTCGTGGTGATCCAGGACAAGGCGCGCCTCAGGCGCTATTCCGATCGCGCGAAGGCGATGCTGCTCGAGCCGAGCGTCGCCGTCGGCTGGGGGTCGGCCGTCGGCCGCTCGCGCCACGAGCACTTGACGATGCTCAGCGATCCGGCGTTCAACATCTTCTACGACGCCGGAACGCTGATCATCGTGTGCCGTCGCACGGGCGGCGCCTTTGCCGACGCCGACTGCTGGCTCGCCGCGCAAAACCTGATGCTCGCGGCCACCGCCAAGGGACTCGGCAGCTGCTGCATCGGGTTCGCCGTCGGCGTGCTCAACGCGCCCGACGTCAAGCGGGAGCTCGGCATTGCGGACGAAGGCGCCGCGGTCGCGCCGATCATCGTCGGTGCGGCGCAGGATGCGGTTCCGCGCGTGCCTCGCAAGGCACCGCAGATCCTGAAGTGGGTGAGGTAGGACCGATGTAAGGCTTGATATCCGAGCGGTGTGTCGGGGAAACTCCCGGCAAGGCGCTCGGGTATGGAGGACAGCGAACAACGAATCAGCCTCGAGGTCGAGAGACTGCGGGCGGATGCCTCCTGGCGTGCCGATGGGGCGGATACGTGTCCTTGCCCGTGGCAGCGGCCATGGCTTCCACCACCGCACTTTTGAGTCGGCCGCGCGCGGCTCATGCCGCAAACAGGCGCTCGGTCTCCCTCCTGACGATCGCGTAGCACTCGCAGGAACGCGCCTCGAGCTTGTCTTGCGGTTCGGGGCCACGCACCACTGCCCACCTCGTTGCCGATGACCGCGACCTCGGTCGGCTCGCCGTCCTCGGTGATGTAGAGCAGCGCTGAGCGGCAAGTACGTTTGGCCGCTGTAGTGCCGGAGCGGTTCTCTGAGGTCGGGCTGTTTCGCAACGTTCGAGGTCGCTGCGACAGATGGATAAGTGTTCGCTACCGTACAGATTGTAGCGGCGGGCTGCTGCTAAAAAGAGGGCGTGACCATGATGGATGCCACGAACGACAAGCGATTGCGCGATGCTGCCGAGCAGCAGTACGTCGCCCTTTCGGCCGCCGCCGCCATGGTATTCCGCGACGCGTGGCATGGCGCGCCGGCGGCCGAGCGCGCCGACGATGCCGATGCGGGGTTGAATCTCGCGGCGAGCGCGCTGTCGCGGCTCATCACGATCTACGGCCTCGACGACGTGTCGAACGCTCGCACACCGATCGCGCTGGACGTCGCCAAGGGAAGATTCATCGAAGGGGCGACGAGCTTCCGCCTTCACGAATGCCCCGGCCTGAGGATCACCTCGCTCTCGGTTCGCCGCAGCGAGCTCGCTTCGGCGCTGTCGTTCATCACCCGGGTTGGTTTGCCTGTCGATCCGATGGGTGCTTTTTCGCGCAAGGATGCCGGCGCTGGCGCCAAGTGATGCGATAGCCGTTACGGCCGCGGGGGCGCGCACGCAGCCACTGCGCGCGCAATCCGACCCTCGCCTTCACGATATCTTCCAGCGAGCGGCAGGCAGGCCGACGTGTTCTCCTCGTCGGCTGAAGAAGGGCGAGCGGCTGTTCCACCCCGGCGAGCGGTTCACCGCGATCTACGCGGTGCAACGAGGGTCCTTCAAGACCAGCGTGAGCGACGAGGCGCGCGAGCAGGTATTGGGCTTCTTCATGGTCGGTGATGCGCTCGGCCTGGACAGCCTCGACACGGGTTGGCACGGAGTCGCGGCGATCGCGCTCGAGGACAGCGAGGTGTACATCATCCCGTTGGCGATGCTGGAGCACACCGCGCACGAGGACCTTTCCCTGCATCGCGCGCTCAACGCGGAACTCGCCCGTGAGATCGTGCGCAACCACGGCGTGATGATGCTGCTCGGCTCGATGAGCGCCGCGCAACGCGTCGCCGCGTTCCTTATCGGCCTATCCGAGCGATTCGTGAGCCGCGGCTACTCGCCCCGCGAGTTCCATTTGCGCATGACGCGGCGGGAAATCGCGAGCTACCTCGGCCTGAAGATGGAGACTGTCAGCCGGGTTTTTTCCGGCCTGGCGAGGGACGGGCTGATCGCCGTCGACCAGAAGCGCGTCCGCATCCTGGATATCGCCGGCCTGAGGCGTGGCCTGACGGCATGATGCTAAGCGTCGCGGAAGCTCGCCTGGATCTCCGCGACTCTCGCCGCGTTGGCGATGAGCGCCTCGACGCACCGCGCGTCGAACTTGGCGCGCGCCAGGCGGCGTAGCCAGGCGAACGCCTCGTCGTTGGTCCAGGCGCGCTTGTAAGGCCGCTCGCTGGTGAGCGCATCGAACACGTCGGCGACCGCCACGATGCGCGCTTCGAGCGGTATCTCGTCATCGTGCAGGCCGTGGGGATAGCCGCTGCCGTCGATCGCCTCGTGGTGCCCCTCGGCGATATGCCGCAGCAGGTCGAGCCCCGCGAAGTGCTCGAGTCCGAAGTTGTGCGCGATCGCACCGATCATCTCGGCGCCGCGCACCGTGTGCTGCTGCATTTCCCGGTGCTCCGCGGCCGTCAGCCGGTCGGGCTTGAGCAGGATGCGGTCGGGCAGCGCGATCTTGCCGATGTCGTGCAGCGGCGCGAACTCGAAGATGCGCTCGATGGTGGCGTCGTCGAGCGCGGCAGCGCCGGTCCGAGCGAGATGCTGCGCGATAAGGCGCGCGTAGCGCGCCATGCGCTCGAGGTGCGCTCCGGTCTCGGGATCGCGATAGTGCACCATGTCGTGCGCCGTCTTCACCGCTGCGGCAAGGACGCGCGCCGCGAGCCGCTCGCCGATGACGAGCGCTGCGATCAGGTGCGCGTAGGGGTCGAGCCGCGTGAGCACCGGTTCGCTGAACGCCCCGGCGATTCGCGCATTGAAGAACACGAGCCCCCAGAAGGCGCCGTCCGACATCATCGGCACGGTGTAGCTCGAGCGATGCCCCTGCGCCGCGATCGCGCGCGTGTGAGCGTGGCGCCCCCCGCGGAACAGCTCGAGGTCGTTCACCACGCGCGGCTTGTGCTCGCGCGCGATCTGGGCAAGCGAGGGCGAATCGGCGAGACGCGCCTCGTAGTGCACGAGCGCGTTGCCCGTGCGCGGGCTCGCGAGCAGCGTTTTGAGGAGATCGCTCGCCGGGTCGTACGCCGCGACCGCCACGCGGTCGATGAAGCCGAGCTCCGCGGCGAGCGCACGGTGGATCGCGGCGAGCTTCTCCCCCAGCGGCACGCTGTCGTTCAGCGTGCCGAGCTGGTCGGTATGCGTGAACGTGTTACGAAACCGTAATGCGCTTCGCCGAGCCGTTCGATTTCTTCGCCAGCGTCAGCGTCAGCACGCCGTCCTTGTATTCAGCGTTCGCGCCCTTCGCATCGACGTCGGTCGGCAGCGTGAAGCTGCGGCTCACCATGCCGTAGCTGCGCTCGCTGTAGACGACCTTCTCGTCTTTCTTCTGCTCCTTTTCCTTCTTGGTCTCGGCGCGCAGCGTGACCTGGTCGTCATCCACGTCGATCTCGATGTCTTCCTTCTTCACGCCGGGGATGTCGGCCTTGATGGTGTAGCCCTTCTCGTCTTCCTTGACGTCGATCTTGATGTTGAGCTCGGTCCCTTCCGGGAAGGCGAACGGCCTCACGAAGAAGCCTTTGCCGAAGTCCTTGAACAAGTCCTCGAACGGGTTGTAGCGGGTGATGTTGGCCATGTTTGTCTCCAGTGGCGGTTGACGCGTTCATGCTAATGACCGGCCTGCGGCGCAACTTGACGCAGGTCAAGGTCCGCGCCGCAGGATCCAGCGCACGAGGCGATGCGCGTCTTGTTCGCTGATCTCTACCGGATTGGGCGGCATCGCGATGAAGCGCGTCTTGCCTTCCCAATGCCGCTTGTCCGGGCCGGCGCCATGGACGACCACCTGCACGAGCTTCTGTTCGGCGCCGCGCTGTCCGTGGTAGCGCTTGGCGATGTCGGTCCACGCGGGCGCCGGCGGCACCACGGCATCGCCCTGGGGCTGCCGCTCGGCGTGGCACAGCGTGCAGCCGCTTTCAGTGGCGAGGCGCCGCATGCGCTCGTCGGCCGGGGCGCCGAACGCGGCGCCTGCGAGCAGGAAGATGAAAGCGCTGCCGATCAACGACAGGCAGATATTCATGGCTCGAGCTCCGAATAAGCGATCTCGGCTGCGCCGAGCAGCGCGAGGTTCGGGTTGGTGATCAGGCGTACCGGCATCGAGCGCGCGAGCGTGCCATGGCGCCCCTTGGCGTTGAACGCCTCGACGAAGTCGCCGCGCTCGAGCCGCGCAGTCAGCCGCGCGGCGATGCCGCCGCCGATATAG
>DASSLQ010000235.1:0-2974 GCA_035689325.1 Burkholderiales bacterium
AGCTTTCCCTGCGCATGGGATCGTCGCTCGTCTGGGTCGTCACGGCGGCGATCCTGCTCGCCGCGCCGTGGATCTTCCCGGGCAGCTTCGCGCTGACGCTCCTCACGCAGATGAGCACGCTCGCCATCTTCGCGCTCAGCTACAACATGCTGCTCGGGCAAGGCGGGATGCTCTCGTTCGGCCACGCCGTGTACTCCGGCCTCGGCGCGTACATCACGGTGCACGCGCTCAACCTGCTGGGAAAGGGCGCCTTTCCGACGCCGCTGCCGGTCATGCCGCTGCTCGGCGGTCTCGCCGGGATGTTCTTCGGCGTGCTCTTCGGCTACGTCACCACGAAGCGCGCCGGCACGACCTTCGCCATGATCTCGCTCGGTATCGGCGAGCTGGTCTATGCCTGCGTGCTCATGGTGCCCGGATTCTTCGGCGGCGAGGCCGGCATCTCCACGAATCGCTCGATCGGCCGGCCGCTCTTCGGCCTGACCTTCGGGCCGTCGCTGCAGGTCTATTACCTCGTCGCCGCCTGGTGCTTCGCCTGCATGATCGCCATGTACGCGCTCACGCGCACGCCGCTCGGCCGCATGGCGAATGCCGTGCGCGACAACCCCGAGCGCGTGGAGTTCATCGGTTACGACACACAGAAGGTGCGCTTCCTGCAGCTCATCCTTTCGGCCTTCTTCGCCGGCGTATCGGGCGCGCTCTCGTGCATCAACTTCGAGATCGTCAGCGCCGAGAACGTCTCGGCGCTGCGCTCGGGCGGCGTGCTGCTCGCGACCTTCATCGGCGGCATCCCGCTGTTCTTCGGGCCGGTGCTGGGCGCCGTGATCTTCGTCCTCTTTGTTGCGGCGCTCTCCTCCGTCACCAAGGCGTGGCTGCTCTATCTCGGGCTCTTCTTCTGCGCGATGGTGCTGTACGCGCCCGGGGGCGTCGCCTCGCTCCTGCTCGCGCAGATCGGCGTCGCGCGCGCGGGCCTGCTCGGGAGGCTGGCGCTGCCCTATGCGGCCGGCCTCGCCGCGTGCGCAGCCGCGCTCGCGGGCCTAATCGGGATCGTCGAGTCGGTCTACCGGTTGTCGGATTCCACCGAGAGCACGGCGCTCGTCCTCGCCGCGATTCAGACGGACGCGACCCGGGCGCCGGTCTGGATCGTTTGCGGGCTTCTGCTCCTCGCCGGGCTCGTCGCGCTGCACTATGCGAGACGCCTCATGGCCGCGCGGTGGGACGAGGTGCAGGCCCGGATGAAGGCCTGATGAGCGCCGCCGGCCCGGTCGCGCTGCAGCTGATCGACGTGCGCAAGAGCTTCGGCTCGACGCGCATCATCAACGGCGTGTCGCTCGCCATCGCGGCCGGCGAGCGGCACGCGATCATCGGGCCGAACGGCGCCGGTAAGAGCACGCTGTACAACCTGATCTCCGGCCGCTTCCCGGTGAGCGCCGGAGCGATCCGGCTGAACGGCGAGGACGTGACGAACCTCCGACCCTACGAGATCAACCGCAAGGGCCTCGCGCGCAGCTTCCAGGTCACGAACCTCTTCAGCAACCTTTCGGTGTACGAGAACCTGCGCTGCGCGGTGCTCTGGGGCGCCGGGTACAAATACTCCTTCTGGCACCGGCTGTCGAAGCTTGCCGAGGTGAACGCTCGCGTGGAGGAGGTCATCGCGAGGATCGGCCTCGCGCAGCGCGCGCACAAGCCGGCGGGCACGCTGTCCTACGCCGAGCAGCGTGCGCTGGAAATCGGCGTGACGATCGCCGGAGGCGCGAGCGTGATCCTGCTCGACGAGCCGACCGCCGGCATGAGCCGCACGGAGACCGCACAGGCGGTCGAGCTGATCCGCCAGATGAGCGTCGGCAAGACGCTCATCATGGTGGAGCACGACATGAGCGTGGTCTTCGACCTGGCGGACCGCATCTCGGTGCTGGTGTACGGCGAGCTCATCGCGAGCGGCACGCCGGCCGAGATCCGCGCGAACGCGGCGGTACAGGAAGCCTATCTCGGCGCGCTGGGAAAAGCCCATGCTTGAGGTGCGCGACCTGCACGCGTACTACGGCAAGAGCCATATCCTCCATGGCGTGAACCTGCGCGTCGGCGAGGCGGAGATCGTCAGCCTGCTCGGCCGCAACGGCGTGGGCCGCTCCACCACCATCCGCGCCATCATGGGCCTCGTGCAGCGGCAGGGCTCGGTGAGGTTCAAGGGGCGCGAGCTCACCGGCCTGAAGGCTTTCGAGATCGCGCACGCGGGACTCGGCTACGTGCCCGAGAATCGCGACATCTTCCCGACGCTCACCGTGCGCCAGAACCTGCTGCTCGGCCAGAAGAGCGCGCGCGGCGGCGGACGCTGGACCCTGGAGCAGACGTTCGATCTCTTTCCGCCCCTGCGGGAGCGGGCGACGACGCTCGCCGGTGTCCTTTCCGGCGGCGAGCAGCAAATGCTGACGCTCTGCCGCACGCTGATGGGCGACCCGGAGCTTGTCATGATCGACGAGCCGACCGAGGGACTCGCGCCCAAGCTCGTCGAGCAGGTCGGCGAGTTCTTCCAGGAGGTAAGGAAGCGCGGCATATCGATCCTCCTGGTCGAGCAGAAGCTCGCCATTACCCTCGACATCTCCGAGCGCCTCTACGTCATGGGACACGGGGCGATCGTCTTCGAGGGGACCCCCGAGGACGTGCGCACGAATGCCGCCATGCGCAAGGAATGGCTCGAGGTGTGAGCGCTATTCTTTCGAACAGTCGGAGACCGCGCCGATCTTCTGCGGCGTGGCGTAGATCGCGGCGCGGAGGAGACCTTAGTAGCGCCGCTTTCGCCCGAAATCGGACCTAAACTAATGTCTGCTTTCGACCCAAAGCAATGGGATGGACCCCTCCTCAACCTAAACGGCATCTAAGTGCCAGACTGGAAGTGTGAGCAACCAGTCGATAGGAGGGAGGGGTCGCATGAAGCTTATTCGCGTTGGGATCGATTTGGCAAAGAACGTCTTCCAGG
>DASSLQ010000236.1:0-10064 GCA_035689325.1 Burkholderiales bacterium
GGGGTGACTGCCTGGAACTAGTTCAGGTCGAGCGCGTAGCGCTTGAGCGCCGAGAGCGGCGCGTACTTGAGGACGTTCTCGTGGGTTGCCTCGAGGATCACGCGCGGCGGCTTGCCGGCCTCCCAGGCCTCGATCCAGCGCAGCACGTGCAGGCACCAGCGGTCGCCGGGCTTTAGTCCCCGGAAGCGCAAATCCGGCCGCGGCGTGACGAGGTCGTTGCCGCGCGAGACGCTGAACTCCAGGAATTCCTCGGTCACCTGCACGCACACGAGATGCGCGACGCCATCCGTGTCGTGGGTCGAGCAGGAGCCGTCGCGGAAGTAGCCGGTGAGCGGAGCATAGCTGCACGCGCGCAGCTCGCCGCCGAGCACGTTCTTCTCGGTCTTCATGCGGCGGCGATGTGGCGCTTCAGGAGCTCCACATCGGCCTCGATCACCTCGTAGCGCTGCGGCCGCTCCTCGAGCCCGGCAAACTCCGCCGGCCGCTCGGGCTCGCGTCCTAGCGCCTCGCGGATCGTCGCGGCGAATTTCACCGGCAGGGCGGTCTCCAGGCACACGAGCGGCACGCCGGGCTCCCGATACCCGAGGCCGACATGCACGCCGTCCGCGGTGTGTGGATCGATCATCACGCGGTATTTTCCATACACGTGCTTGATGCTCGCCAGCCGATCGGCGTGCGTGCTGCGCCCGGAGACGAAGCCGCTCTCCGCGACACGCGGCCAGTAGGGCGAATTGGCGAGGTTCAGTTCACCTTCAGCGTCGAGGCGACGCCATAGATCGCGCACGCGCGCGCCATCGCGCCCGAAGAGCTCATACACATAGCGCTCGAAGTTCGACGCCTTCGAGATATCCATCGACGGGCTGGAAGTCGCCTTTGCTTTCCGGCGCACGCGATAGCGCCCGGTGGTAAAGAACTCATGCAGCACGTCGTTTTCGTTAGCGGCGAGGATCAGCCGCCGGACCGGCAGTCCCATGCGCCGCGCGACATAGCCCGCGTAGATGTTGCCGAAGTTGCCGGTGGGCACAGCGAAGCTGACCTGCTCGTTGTCGCTCTTCGTCGCGGCGAAGTAGCCCTTGAAGTAGTACACCACCTGGGCCGCGACACGCGCCCAGTTGATCGAGTTGACGGCACCGATATGCTGCCGTTCCTTGAACGCCGCGTCGGCGTTCACTTTCTTCACGAGGTCCTGGCAGTCGTCGAACGTGCCTTTCACCGCCAGGTTGTGGATGTTCGCGTCCTGCAGCGAATACATCTGCGCGCGTTGGAATGCGGTCATGCGCTTCCACGGTGACAGCATGAAAACGTGGATGCCTTGCTTTCCGCGCAGCGCGTATTCGGCGGCAGTCCCCGTATCGCCGGAGGTCGCGCCGAGGATCTTCAGGCGCTTGCCCTCGAAGAGGTTGCCGAGGAGCTGCAGGGCGATGTCCTTGAACGCGGCGCTGGGGCCGTTCGACAGTGCGAGCAGATGCAGGCCGGGCTCCAGCATCTTGAGCGGAGTGACCTCGTCGCTGCCGAAGATGCGTCCGGTGTAGGTGCGCGCCACGAGCTCGTCGAGCCGCGGCACGTCGTCCATGAACTCGCGCAGGATCGCGAGCGCAAGCTGCGGGTAAGAAAGCCGGCGCCAGCGGTCGAGATCGGCGGCCGGAAAGCGCTCCGGCACGTAGAGGCCGCCGTCGGCCGCGAGGCCTTCGAGCAGGATGTCGGAGAAACGCTGGGGCTTCCCGCCGCCGCGGGTGCTGACGTAGAGCACGCGCTACTTCTTCTGGACTTCCTGCTTCTTCTCGAGCTCGTCGAACTTGCGCAGCTGCTGCGGCGTCGGCTTCTTGTGCGCCATTTGCTTCGCCGGCGGCGCCGGCTTTTTCTTTTTTGCCGGCGGCTTTTCCTGCGCTGCCGCCGAGACGGCCAGCGCAGCGGCCGCGAGCAGGGCGAGCACTCTCACAGCAGCTCCTCCATGCGCAGCCGCACGATGTTGCCGGTCACGCTGTCGAGCCGCTCGATGCGCGCGGTCGCCTGATCGACGTTCTTCTCGAGCGCGCGATGCGTGAGCATGACGATATCGACCTGGCTTTCGCCTTCGCCGGGCTCGCGCTGCACCATCGCCTCGATCGAGATCTTGCAGTCGGCGAGCACGCGCGTGATGTCGGCAAGCACGCCCGGCCGGTCGAGCACGCGCATGCGCAGGTAGTACGAGGTTTCCACGTCCTGGATCGCGAGCACCGGCGTGTCGGATAGCTGATCGGGCTGGAAGGCGAGGTGCGGCACGCGGTGCTCGGGATCGGCGGTGATGAGCCGCGTCACGTCGACAAGGTCCGCGACCACCGCGCTCGCGGTCGGATATGCGCCGGCCCCTGCACCGTAGTAAAGGGTGGGGCCGACGGCATCACCTTTCACCAGGATGGCGTTCATTACGCCTTCGACGTTGGCGATCAGCCGCCGGGCCGGCACGAGCGTCGGATGCACGCGCAGCTCGATGCCCTTCGCCGCACGCCGCGCGATGCCGAGCAGCTTGATGCGGTAGCCGAGCTGCTCGGCGTAGACGATGTCCTCGCGCGTGAGCTTGGCGATGCCCTCGGTGTACACCTTCTTGAACTGCATCGGGATGCCGTAGGCGAGCGCCGAGAGGATGGTGAGCTTGTGCGCGGCGTCGACGCCCTCGATGTCGAAGGTCGGATCGGCCTCGGCGTAGCCGCGCTTCTGCGCGTCCTCGAGCGCGGCGGCGAAGGTGAGGCCCTTCTCCCTCATTTCCGAGAGGATGAAATTCGACGTCCCATTGATGATGCCCGCGATCCACTCGATGCGGTTCGCTGTCAGCCCCTCGCGCAGCGCCTTGATGATCGGCACGCCGCCAGCGACGGCAGCCTCGAACGCGACCATCACGCCTTTCTTCTGGGCCGCGGCGAAGATTTCGTTGCCGTGATGGGCGAGCAGCGCCTTGTTGGCGGTGACGACATGCTTGCCGTGCGCGATCGCTTCGAGCTGCAGGTCCTTGGCGACCGTGGTGCCGCCGATCAGCTCCACCACGATGTCGATCTCGGGCGAGCGCACCACCTCGAACGCATCGCCGTGGATGCGTGCCCGGTCGCCGACCTTGCGGCGCGCGAGCTCGTTGGCGCGCTCGGCGACCTGCGTGATCACGATGGGGCGGCCGGCGCGCCGCTGGATCTCGTCGGCGTTGCGGTTCAGGACTTCCCAGGTACCGCCGCCGACCGTGCCGATGCCGAGCAGGCCGACACGGATCGGTTTCACGGCGCGCCCGCCTTATAGCGGCGCCTCATGCCGCTCCTCGGAGCAATCCGTCCTTGCGGAACATGTCGCGCACGCCGCGCGCCGCCTGGCGCAGGCGCAGCTCGTTCTCGATGAGCGCGATGCGCACGTGGTCGTCGCCGTAATCGCCGAAGCCGATGCCCGGCGCGACCGCGATCTTCGCCTGCTCGAGCAGGCGCTTGGTGAATTCGAGCGAGCCGAGCTTGCTGTAGTACTCGGGGATCTTCGCCCAGATGTACATCGATGCCTTCGGCTTCTCCACCAGCCAGCCGGCGTCATGCAGCGCCTTGACCATGACGTTGCGCCGCTTCTCGTACGTCTTGCGGATTTCGGCCACGCAGTCCTGCGGGCCCTCGAGCGCGACGATGGCGGCGACCTGCACGGGCGTGAAGCTGCCGTAGTCGTGGTAACTTTTCATGCGCGCGAGCGCGTGCACGAGGTCCTTGTTGCCGACCATGAAGCCGATGCGCCAGCCGGCCATGTTGTAACTCTTGGACATGGTGAAGAACTCGACCGCTACGTCGCGCGCGCCGGGTACCTGCATGATCGAGGGCGCCTTATAACCGTCGAACACGATGTCGGCGTACGCGAGATCGTGCACGACCAGGATGTCGTGCTCTCGGGCGATCGCGATCACGCGCTCGAAGAACGCGAGGTCGACGCACTGCGCCGTCGGGTTCGAGGGAAAGCCGATGATCAGCATCTTCGGCTTGGGCGTGAGCTCGCGGATCGCGCGCTCGAGCTCGCCGAAGAAGTCGACGCCCGGCGTCATGCGCACCGAGCGGATGTCGGCGCCGGCGATGATCGCGCCGTAGATGTGGATCGGGTACGACGGGTTCGGCACCAGCACCGTGTCGCCGCGCTCGAGGCATGCAAGCATCAGGTGCGCGAGCCCTTCCTTCGAGCCGATGGTGACGATGGCTTCGCTGTCGGGATCGAGCTCGACGTCGTAGCGGCGCCGGTACCATTCGCAGATCGCGCGCCGCAGCCGCGGAATGCCTTTCGAGACCGAATAGCCGTGCGTGTCCGGGCGCTGCGACGCTTCCACCAGCTTGGCGACGATGTGCGGCGGCGTCGGCCCGTCGGGGTTGCCCATCGACAGATCGATGATATCGTCGCCGCGCCGGCGCGCCGCCATCTTCAACTCGTTGGTGATGTTGAAGACGTACGGCGGAAGCCGCTTAATCCTTGAAAATTCACGCATTGCTAAAATTGTAGCAGTGAAACTTCACGCCACTGGTGCGATCGGCGCGAACACCGTCACGGCTTATGGCGACGATTACGTCGCGGTGAACGGCGCGCGCCGCGATCGCAATGTCATCATCACCGCCGGCGAAGTGCGCGACTGGAACGCGGCGGACTTCGAGCATCTCTCGGCGGAGCATTTCGCCGAGCTCGCGCGCCTCGATGTCGAGATCGTGCTGCTCGGCACCGGAGCTCGCCAGCGCTTCCCGCATCCGCGGCTGACCGCGCCGCTGGGCGCGGCGCGCGTCGGGCTCGAGGTGATGGACACCAAGGCGGCCTGCCGCACGTACAACATCCTGGTGGCCGAGGGGCGCCGCGTGGCGCTCGCTTTGCTCTTCGGGTGATCGCCCGCACCGCGGGACTCTGGGTCCTGCTCGCGCTCCTCTGGTTCGGCACCCTCGGCATCCGGCCGCTGTACAAGGCGGACGAGAGCCGCTACGGCGAGATCTCGCGCGAGATGGTGGCGAGCGGCGACTGGGTCACGCCGCGGCTGAACGGCTTCAAGTACTTCGAGAAGCCGCCGCTGCAGTACTGGGCCACCGCGGCGCTCTTCGAAGTGCTGGGCGAGCACGACTGGGTGGCGCGGCTCTGGACCGCGCTTCTCGGTGTCGCCGGCATCGCGCTCACCTTCTATGCCGGCAATCGGCTGTTCGGTCCGCCGATCGGCGCCTATGCCGCCGCCATCCTGGCGGGCAGCCCGCTGTACGTCGTGCTCGGGCAGGTGAACACGCTCGACATGAGCGTCACGTTCTTCCTCTCGGCCGCGATGTTCGCGCTGTGCATGCAGCGCGCGCTGTGGTTCTGGGTCGCATGCGCACTCGCGGTGCTGAGCAAAGGACTGATCGGCATCGTGCTGCCGGGCGGAGCCATCGTGCTGTACATGCTCGCCAGGCGCGATGGGTCGCTGATCCGCCGCCTGCGCATCGTCCCGGGGGCGGTGCTGTTCCTCGCCATCGCGGCGCCATGGTTCATCGCCGTGTCGGCGAAGAATGCGGAGTTCGCGCATTTCTTTTTCGTGCAGGAGCATTTCCAGCGCTTCACCACCGAGATGCACCAGCGCGTGCACCCGTGGTGGTATTTCGTCGCGGTGCTCGCGGCCGGCATGGTGCCGTGGCTCGTGCCGCTCGGGCACGCAGTCGTGCGCGCGCTGCGCGAGCGAGCCGATGCGGAGCTCTTGCTCTGGTGCTGGACGTTCGTGGTGTTCGTGTTCTTCTCCGCGTCGAGCTCCAAGCTGCCGCCTTACATCCTGCCCATCTTCCCGGCGCTCGCGCTGCTCGCGGCGCGCTCGCTCACGCCGGGCGTGCTGCGCCTGCAATCGGGCCTGCTGCTGATCGCAGCGCTCGGCGCAGCGTATGCACTCCATCGCTACGCTGCCGGCGGTCCCTATGCTGAATACGGCACGTGGCTCGTCGTGAGCGCGCTCATCTTCGCCGCCAGCGCCGCCGCCGGCCATGTTCTCGCGCACAAGGGCCGCGTGGCGGGCGCGGTGCTGGCGATGGCTGCGGGGGCGCTCGTCGCGACGCAGCTCGGCCTCGCGGCGCATGGCACGATGGGCGCGCGCTTCAGCGTTGCTGCCACCATCGCGGCCTCGCCCGAGCGCCCCGGGCCCGATGTGCGCGTGTATGCGGTCGAGACGTACGACCACACGCTGCCGTGGAACCTGCGCCGCACGGTGATCATGGTCGGCTATCGGGACGAGCTCGGCGTCGCCATTGACTGGGAGCCGCGCAAGTTCATCCCCGATCTGGCGACCTTCGCGCAGCGCTGGCGCGAGGACCGGCGCGCCTGGGCATTCGTGTCCGTGAACGAAGTGGAACGGCTGCGCCGCGAGCTTGGCCTGGAGATGCAGGTGATGGCGCGCGGGCCGCAGTACGCCATCGTCAAGAAGCCCTGAGGCGGAACTCGGTATCATCCGCCGATGCCGGAGTTCCTGCCGTTCACGCGCCCGACGATCGACGAGGCGACCATCGCCGGCGTCGCCGAGGTGCTGCGCTCGGGCTGGATCACCTCCGGGCCGCAGGTCAAGAGCTTCGAGGAAGCGCTCTCGCGCTACTGCGGCGGCCGGCCGGTGCGCTGCTTCAATTCCGGCACCGCGACGCTCGCCGTGGCGCTGCGCCTCGCGGGCGTCGGCGCGCGCGACGAAGTCATCACCACGCCGCTCTCCTGGGTGGCGACGGCGAACGTCGTGCTCGAGGTGGACGCGCGTCCGGTGTTCGTCGACGTCGAGGCGCGCACGCGCAACATCGATCTGGACGCGGTCGAAAAAGCCATCACCCGTGCCACGCGCGCGATCATCCCGGTCGATCTCGCCGGCCTGCCGGTCGACCGCGATCGTCTTTACGACATCGCGCGGCGCCGCGAGCTGCGCGTGATCGAGGATGCCGCGCAATCGTTCGGCGCGAGCTGGCGCGGCAAGCGCCTGGGCAGCTTTGGCGATTTCGTCTCCTTCAGCTTCCATGCGAACAAGAACATCACCAGCGCCGAGGGGGGCGCGCTCGTGCTGCCCGACGAGTCGCTCGTCGGGCGCTGTGAGCAGCTGCGCCTGCAGGGGGTGATACGCAGCGGCGAAGACGGCATGGACGTCGAGGTGCCCGGCGGCAAATACAACCTGACCGACGTCGCCGCGCGCATCGGGCTCGGCCAGCTGCCGCACCTCGCGACCTTCACCGAGCGACGGCGCGCCCTGGCGCGGCGCTATTTCCAGCGCTGGGACCGAAACCTCGGCTGTGAGCTGCCGGTCGAGGATTACGAACAGTCGAACTGGCACATGTTCCAGGTCGTGCTGCCCGAGCGCATCGAGCGCGCGCGATTCATCGCCCGCATGCGCGACGAAGGCATCGGCGTGGGCGTGCACTACCCCGCCATGCATCTCTTCAAGCTCTACCGCGAACTCGGCTGGCGCGAAGGCCAGTTCCCGCACGCCGAGCGCATCGGGCGCTCGATCGCGACGCTGCCGCTCTTTCCGGCGATGCGCGACGAGGACGTCGACCGGGTCTGCGAGGCGGCGAGCAAGATCATAAAAAAATGGTGACTGTCACTAATTAGATGGATCTTTCCGTCGTCATCCCGGTTTACAACGAGGAGCAAGGGCTCCCGGCCCTCTTCGCGCGGCTCTATCCGGCGCTCGACGCGCTCAAGCTCGGCTACGAGGTGATCTTCGTGAACGACGGCAGCCGCGACCGCTCGGCGGCGCTCCTGCGCGAGCAGTTCGCCAAGCGGCCGGATGTGACGCGCGTCGTGCTGCTGAACGGCAACTTCGGACAGCACATGGCGATCATGGCCGGCTTCGAGCGCACGCGCGGCCAGCGCATCGTGACGCTGGATGCCGACCTGCAGAACCCGCCCGAGGAGATCGCGCGGCTCCTCGCCAAGATGGACGAGGGCTACGACTACGTCGGCGGCGTGCGGAGCGAGCGGCACGACAACGCCTTCCGGCGCTTCGGCTCGCGCGCCATGAACCGCCTGCGCGAGCGCATCACCCGGATCCGCATGAGCGACCAGGGCTGCATGCTGCGCGCCTACAGCCGGGCGATCATCGACGCCATCAATTCCTGCCGGGAAGTGAGCACGTTCATCCCGGCGCTCGCCTACACCTTCGCGCACCGGCCGACGGAGCTGGAGGTCGCGCACGAGGCGCGCGCGGCGGGAACGTCCAAGTATTCGGTGTACAACCTGATCCGCCTCAACTTCGATCTCGTCACCGGCTTCTCGGTGGTGCCGCTGCAGGTGTTCTCGCTCTTCGGCATCGGCGTCGCGATCCTGTCGGTGCTTGTGTACCTCGTGGTGATGGTCCAACGCGTGCTCGCCGGCGAGCCGCTCGGCACGCTACGCACCTTCTGGGATCGCGACATCCTGCAGTTCTTCCTGATCGGCATCGTGCTCTTCGGCCTCGGCCTCGTCGGCGAATACGTCGGGCGCATCTACCAGCAGGTGCGCGAGCGCCCGCGCTATCTGGTGCAGGCGGTGCTCGAGCGCGAGCCCGAGTCTGCGGCTTGGCAAAAGCGGTCGTCTTCGGCTACCACGACGTAGGCGTGCGCTGCCTCGGCGCGCTGCTGGCGGCGCGCGTGGACGTGCCGCTCGTCGTCACGCATCGCGACGATCCGCAGGAACGCATCTGGTTCGCGAGCGTCGCGAGCCTCGCCCGCAGCAAAGGCATCGACACGCTGCTCGATCCGGACATCGGCGCATTGCTGCCAAGGCTGCGGACGATCGCGCCGGATTTCATCTTCTCGTTCTATTACCGCCGCATGCTGCCGCCCGAAGTGCTGGCGAGCGCAAAGCGCGGCGCCTACAACATGCACGGGTCACTGCTGCCCAAGTATCGGGGCCGCGCGCCGGTGAACTGGGCCGTGCTGAACGGCGAGACCGAGACCGGCGCGACGCTGCACGAGATGGTGGCGAAGCCCGATGCCGGCCGCATCGTCGACCAGCAGGCGGTGCCGATCGGGCCGGATGATCTCGCGGTCGATGTGTTCCGCGGCGTGACCGACGCCGCCGAGACGGTGATGAGCAGGAGCATCGGGCCGTTGCTCGCCGGCAAGGCGAAGCTGCGGCCGAATGACCTCGCCAAGGGCAGCTACTACGGCGGCCGGCGGCCCGAAGACGGGCGCATCGACTGGACGAAGAGCGCACGCGCGATCCACAACCTCGTGCGCGCGGTGGCGCCACCCTATCCGGGTGCGTTCTGCGAGCGCCTGAAGATTCATCGCACGCAGATTACCGATCGCTCGGCGCCGGGTCGCAGCGTGGGTCCGTTCCAGGATGCGAACGAATGGTTCGCGCTCTGCGGCGATGGTAAAGTCCTGCGCCTCCTCGAAGTCGAAGAAAGAAAATGAAACGCATCCTGATCCTCGGCGTGAACGGCTTCATCGGCCATCACCTCTCGAAGCGCATCCTCGGTACCACCGACTGGGACGTCTACGGCATGGACATGCAGACGGACCGCATCGCGGACCTGCTGGAGGAGCCGCGCTTCCATTTCTTCGAGGGCGACATCACCATCAACCGCGAATGGATCGAGTACCACATCAGGAAGTGCGACACGGTGCTGCCGCTCGTGGCAATCGCCACGCCCGCCACCTATGTGAAGGAGCCGCTGCGCGTCTTCGAGCTCGACTTCGAGGCGAATTTGCCCATCGTGCGGGCGTGCGTGCGGCACAAGAAGCGCCTCGTGTTTCCCTCCACCTCCGAGGTGTACGGCATGTCGCCCGACCGGCAGTTCGATCCCGAGGCTTCGCCGCTGGTCTACGGCCCGATCAACAAGCAGCGCTGGATCTACGCCTGCTCGAAGCAGCTCATGGACCGCGTGATCTGGGCCTACGGCGAGAAGGAAGGGCTCGACTTCACGCTGTTTCGGCCCTTCAACTGGATCGGGTCGGGCCTCGACTCGCTCGCGACGCCCAAGGAGGGCAGCTCCCGGGTCGTCACGCAGTTCTTCGGCCACATCGTGCGCGGCGAGCGCATCAACCTGGTCGACGGCGGCCGGCAGAAGCGCGCCTTCACCTATATCGACGACGGCATCGACGCGCTGATGGCGATCATCGCCAACAAGAACG
>DASSLQ010000237.1:0-7564 GCA_035689325.1 Burkholderiales bacterium
CGAGGCGATCCAGCGCGAAAAGCGCATCAAGAAATGGAATCGCGCGTGGAAGGTCCAGCTGATTGAACAGGGGAACCCTGAGTGGAGAGACCTTTCGGATCAGGCGGGATGAGCGTGGGTCCCCGCTTTCGCGGGGACGACAGCTATCCTTGTTCAAGAACACTGGGTCCCCGCTTTCGCGGGGACGACCATCCGCTGCTCTAAAGCCAGTTGCCGATCAGGAGAAAGGCGCTCCAGTAGTTTGGATGCCGGTAACGCGGGTCCTTGAGCACCGCGAGTTGCGCCTGCTGCAAGGCCTTGGCCTTGGAGATCGCCGGGTCGCGCAGCGACCGGTAGAAGTCCGACACAACCAGCGCGGCGGCCGGGTCGTTGACCGTCCACAGGGTGGCGAGCGCGCTGCGTGCGCCTGCTTTGATGGCGACGCCGGCGAGCCCGAGGGCCGCGCGGTCGTCGCCGGCCGCCGTTTCACAGGCCGAGAGCCCGAGGAGCTCTACCGGCTCGGTGCGGAACTTGGAGAGGCCCAGGAACTGCTCGAGCTTGGTCATCGACAGGCGATCCTCGTACGTAAGCAGGAAGGTCTTGTCGACGTCCGCCGAGAACTGGCCGTGCGAGGCGATGTGCACGATGGAGTAGGGCGTCTGCTCCAGGTCTTTCTCCATGTTCAGCACGGTGAAGTCGCCGTTGCGCAGCACGCGACCGCCGTAGAGCTTCTGGATTTCGTCGAGCTCCTGCGCGACATACGGCAATGGCGCAAATCCCTGCACGCCCTCGGTCAGGCCATTCAACAGCACCTTCGCGTTCTGCCGCGGCAGCGGGCGCGGGTCGGTGAGCGTCAGGCCCGGCGTCGTCGCGATGGCGTAGCGCGCTATCAGGAACTGCTGCCCGTCGTGCAGCGCGCCGAGCGGGATGGTGCGCAGCGCGCCGTCGGGAACCACGACCAGCGTGGTGACCTGCTGGCGGTCGAGCTCCGCCGCGATTGGGCGGATGATCCAGTCGTAGAGCTGCCGCGCGTGCGGGTAGTACTCGGCCGTGGTCCTCTTTTCCAGGAGCACGCGGAAGCTGCGGATCTCGCGCGTGAGCGTGTCGGCGTCGACGCGCGTGGTGAAGCGTTTCATGCCGTCGGGCAGCGTGAGCAATAGCTCCAGGCGGTCCTTGAGGATGATGGGGTAGAGCGCCGCGGTCTGCGGCGCGAGCTGGTCGATGCCGGTAGTGCGGGCGCGCAGCGCGGCGACGCAATCGTCCTGGAAGTAGTCCTGGAGCTCGGCGCCCTTGAAGAGCTCCATCGTGCTGCGCGCTTCGGCGAGATAGCTCGCCGCGACCTTGGCGTCGTCGAGGCGGCCCGATTGGTCGAGCAGCAGGTCGGCGAGCTCGGCAAAGAGCGGCCCGACGGACTCGCGGAACGTGCCGTGCCCTGGCGTCGCGGCGAGGTCGGCGCGCACGGTGCTGAACGTGCGCACCGCGTGCTGGTAGGCGAGGATGGCCTCGTCGCGGTCGCCCTGCGCCTTCAGGAGCCGTGCCTTGTGCCATTGCCAGCGGTAGAGGAGCTCCGGTGCATCGGCCTCCTCGGCCGAGACGATCGCGCGGCTCGCGAGCTGCAGTGCGTCCGCTTTTCGCCCACCGCGGTCGTAGATCTCGGCGAGGTAACCGAGCGCCGTCGAGCGGGCGCGAGCGTCGTTCGCCGCGTCCGCGGCCTCGAGCGCCTCGCCGAGGGTGCTGGCGCTGCGGCGAGCGTCGCCGAGGCGTGCGTACAGGCGCCCGACGCTCACGAGCCCGTAGGCCTTGTCGCGCGAGGCGGGCAGCGTACGCAAGTCGGCCGCGACCTTGGGCAGCATGCTGCTCGCGTCGGTGCGCTTGCCGTCGTCGGCGAGCGCACGCGCCAGGTTGGTGGACGCGCGCGCGGCGAGCGGCTTGCTGCCTGCGGCGCCGGCGGCTTCGATCGCGTCGCGATAGCTCGCTTGTGCGTCGGCGAAGCGTCCCTGCGCGGCGCGCAGGTTGCCGAGGTCGTTCAGGGCCGCGGCCAGCGTCTGCGGCCGGTTCGTTTTCCGGGCACGCTCGATTGCGGCAGTGAGCGTGCGCTCCGCGTCGGCGATGCGGCCGCTTGCCAGGTAGGCGCTGCCGAGGCTCGCCTGCACATCGGCCGCGAGCGGCTCGCTCGGCGACGCCGCGAGCGCGCGCTCGAGCTTCTGCACCGCGTCGGGATTGCGGCCGACCGCGAGATCGCTTTGCGCCGCACGCATGAGCTCGCGCGCGTCGTCATCGGGCGCCGCCGCGACATTGCCTGCCGCGAGCGCAAAGCACAGCGCCCAAGCCCCCGCCTTCATACGCAGTCCCCTCCCCAAGTGCGACTTTCCGCTATTGTGCGCCTAAGGAAGAGGATGAGGTGCGTTCGGCGCTGACGGTAGTGGCGATTGCAGGCGGCTTGGTGTTCGCCGTCCTGTTCGGGTTGCGCGCTGCCGGGGCGCTCGAGGGCCTGGAGCTCGCGGCCTACGACTGGCACCTGCGCCTGCGGCCCGGGACGCCGGCGACAAAGCCGCCGGTCGTGCTCGTCACCATCACCGACCGAGACATCGCCGAGCTCGGCACCTGGCCGGTACCTGACGAAGTGCTGGCAAAGGCGCTGGAAACGCTGTCGCGCGCCGGCGCACGGGCCATCGGGCTCGATATCTATCGCGACGTGCCGGTGCCGCCGGGGCACGAGGCGCTGAACAGCGTGCTGGCGAAGAACCCGCAGATCGTCGGCGCAATGCTCCTGCCGCGCGGCGAGCATCCGGGCGTGCGGCCGCCGGCGGCACTCGCCGGTAGCGATCGCGTGGGCTTCACCGACACCGTCGTCGACGCCGACGGCCGTCTGCGCCGCGCGCTCCTCATGCTGGACGACGGCAAGACGGTTTTCTACTCGCTGCCTTTTCGCCTGGCGCTCGCTTACCTCCAGTCGGCCGGCGTCACGCCGCAGGGCGATCCGCAGAACCCGGAGCTGCTGCGGCTCGGGCGCACGACGCTGCGCCCGTTCGAGCCGAACGACGGCGGCTATGTGCGCGCGGACGCCGGCGGCTATCAGATCCTCATGGACTACCGCGACGCCCCGGAGGCGTTCGCCGAGATCGGCTTGAGCCAGCTCCTGGCCGGTGAGTTCGACCGGCGGCTCGTCAGGGATCGCATCGCGCTGCTGGGCGTTACCGCCGAAAGCGTGAAGGACAACTTCTACACGCCGTTCAGCGGCATGTTCGGCGCCAAGGAATCAACGTACGGCGTCGCGCTCTACGGCCACATGGTGAGCCAGCTCGTGCGCGGCGCGCTCGCAGGCGACCGGCCGCTCGCGGTGTTCCCGGACAGCGCGGAAGCGCTCTGGATCCTCGCCTGGTGCCTGCTCGGCGCAACACTCGCGTTCGTGACACCGTCGGCATGGCGGTTCGATGCGGCGGTCGCCGCGGGGGTCGCCATCCTGGTCGTGGCGGTGCACGCCGTGTTCCTGCTCGGCTGGTGGATCCCGCTCGTGCCGCCAGCGCTGGGCTGGGTTGCATCCGCCGGCGTGGTGAGCGCGTATGTGTCCGGCCGCGAGAAGAAGGAACGGGCGCGGCTGATGGGTCTCTTCTCCGCCTACGTGTCGCCCGAGCTCGCCGAGGCGATCTACCAGGATCGCCAGCATTTCCTCTCGAGCGGCCGTCCCATTCCCCAGCGCCTCACCGTGACGGTGTTCTTCTGCGACGTCAGCGGTTTTACCACCATCTCCGAGTCGCTCGAGCCGGCGGCTCTGATGGGTTGGCTCTATGGCTTCATGGAGGCGATCACGCCGATCGTCGGCCAGCACCGTGGCGTGATCCTGCGCTTCAGCGGCGACTCCATCATGGCGGTGTTCGGCGTGCCGGTGGCCCGCACCACGGACGACGAGGTTGCGCGCGACGCGGTGAATGCCGTGGATTGCGCGCTCGCCATGCAGAACCGCCTGGTCGCGCTCAACCGCAGCCTGCAGGAGCGCGGGCTGCCGCTCATCGGCATGCGCATCGGCATCCTTACCGGGCCGGTGACGGCAGGCAGCCTCGGCACCGAGCAGCGCATGGAGTACAACGTGCACGGCGACACCGTGAACACCGGGGCGCGTCTTGAAAGCTTCCAGCGCGAGCACTTTTCCCCGGACTACCTGCACACCCCTTGCCGTATCCTGGTCGGCGAGCCGACCCTGCGCCTCCTGGGCGAGAGCTTCCACACCGAGTTCCTGGGGGATTTCCAGCTCAAGGGCAAGGTGAAGCCCCTGCGCATCCACCGCGTGCATGGTCGGAACGGCGGGGCCGCCCTGCAGGCCGGGGAGGTGAATACCGCACAAGCAACCAGTGCCGCTCGTCGGTGACACGCCCCTGTAGGGGGGGTACCCTTGCAGCACGAAAGTGGAGGAACTATGAGAAAAGCCTTAGCGCTCCAAGTACTCGCCGCCCTGGCGACCGCCGGCTCCGTGTACGCCGCGCCCGAGGCACGGCTGCAAGTGGCACAGGCGCCACAGCACATCGCGCAGGCGCCCACCGAGGGCGCCAGCCGGAAAGGCGACGCGCCGGTCGGAGCCATCACGTACAACGCGCCGTTGCGCGGCGCGCCGGCCACTCGCGTGGGCGGCGGCACGCGCAGCGCGGCAACCAAGAGCGTGCAGCTCTCCGTGCTCGCGCCGAGCGATACCGGTTACACGACGCGCGACAAGCCGACCATCTACTGGTACGTGTCCGAGGCGCTGCAGAAGCCGGTCGAGCTAACCATCATCAACAACGAGAGCCTCGAGGCCGCCTCCAAGCCGGTCTTCGCACTGACGCTGCAGCCGCCGGTCGCGCGCGGCGTGCATGCGCTCTCGCTCGAGCAGCACGGCGTGGTGCTCAAGCCCGGGGTCGAGTACCAATGGTTCGTCGCACTGGTGGGCGACGCCGAGCATCGCTCCAACGACGTCATCGCCGGCGGCACGATCAAGCGGGTCGTGGAAACCGACTCCGTGCGCTCGCAAGTGAAGCAAGCATCGCCCGCAAGCCGGCCCGCGCTCTATGCCAGCGCCGGCATCTGGTACGACGCGATCGACGAGCTGTCGAAGCAGATCAGCGCGCAGCCGGAGAATCGCGAGCTGCGCGTGCAGCGCGCCGGGCTCCTCGAGCAGGTGGGCCTCACGGAAGCAGCGGCGTTCGACCGCGCGGCACTCCGCCAATAGCCGTCGTTCCCGCGAAAGCCCGTCGTTCCCGCGAAAGCGGGAACCCAGGATTCAAGAAAAACTGGGCCCCCGCTTTCGCGGGGGCGACGCTTTACAGGCTTCCTTCCGCACGCAGCGGGAAGACGCCGAAGCGGAAATAGACGCTGTTGTCCTGAAGGCTGTGGCCCGTCTGCGGCGGCAGCGTGGTGCGGCCGTCGGCGAAGTAGATCTCGGCGAAATAGCGTGGGCTCGGCGTCCAGATGAAGCCGAAGCCGATTCCGGTCAGGCCGGACGGGCTCGGATTGGGCTCGACCTTGTTCTTCGCCCAGCCGCGGTCGGCAAAGAGCGCGGCCTGCAGGTTGCGCCAGCCGGTGGGATTGGAAAACACCGGGATGCGGTACTCGACCGTAGCCGTGTAGCCCTCGTCGCGCACGAGCTGGTTGGTGCGGAAGCCGCGCACGCTGTCCAGCCCGCCCACCGAGAACTGCTCGATCGGCAGCAGTGAATCGTTCGAGAGCTGGAAGTTGGCGCGCAGATGCAGCTGGTCGCCGCGCTCGAACAGGCGCTGCACGAACTGCGCCTGCCCGAGCCAGGCGGTGAAGCGGCTGTCGGGCGCGTCGCTGTGCACCGTCGAGCCCATGGCGTTGAGGCCGAAGCTGATGGTCGAGCGCAGCGCCAGCACCTGGTCGCGGCCGCGGTGCAGGTAATCCTGCACCAGCCTCAGCACCGACACCTTGGCCTGGCCGTTATCCACGCCCGGCGAGAACGAGAACGGCTCGCCGAGGAGCGTCGTCTCGCTCTCGCGCTTCTCCAGCGCCGCGCCGAGCGCGAGCTGGTCGTTCGCGTTCCGGTAGACCGGGTGCGTCAGCAGCGCGCCGAGCGTCTTTACGCTGCTCTCGATGTCGAGCTGGTCGAAAGGTTCCTGTGTCACCTTCGACTTGGCCGTCTCGTAATACACGGCCGCGGTCGTGTCATGTGCGTTGAGCGGCGTGCGATAGCGCACCTTGGCGTCGTAGCGGAGACCTTCCGCGCCGCCGAACGAGCCGCTCAGCACGTCGCCGTACCCGATCAGGTTGCGCATCTCGCCGAAGAGCGTGGCCTCCGCCTCGCCAATGCTCGGCGAGAGCTTGTTGTCGATCGTGACGCCCAGGTCGTAGCGCGGCGCCTCGGCGACGCGCGCCTTGAGCACCGCTTCGCCCGGGCGCGCGCCGGGCGCGAGCTCGGCGTTGATGCCGGCGACGAGCGGATCGCGCAGCAGGATCTGCAACCCTTCCTGCAGATTGACGAGGTTGAGCGGCGGACCCGCGTAGAGCGCGATGCGGTCGCTGAAATAGCTCTTGCGGAAATGCTGCGTGCCCTCGACGTCGATGGCGGTGAGTCGGCCTTCGACGATGCGGATCTCGATGACGCCGTCGCTGATGGTCTGGTCGGGGACCACGGCGCCCGAGTTCACGTAGCCCTTGTTCACGTAGTAAAGCGTGAGCTGGCGCCGCAGCTCTTCGAGATCGGTGCTGGTGATCGGCCGGTTCTCGAACGGCGCGGCGATCTTCGCCAGCTCCGCGTCGCTCACCACCGTGTTGCCGGTAATCCTGAACTTGCGCACCACCACGCGCGGCATGAGCGGCACGCGCCCGGTCTCGGGCGGCGGCAGGGGCGGCAGCTCGATTTCCGGTGCGGGCTTACGGAACTCGGGCGTCGGCAGCGGCTTCTCGCCGGGCAGCGTCCCCGGCGGTGCGGGCAACGTCGGCGGGCCGATCTGAGCCCAGGCAAAGCTGGCCGCGGCGAGCAGACCGAGGCCGGCTAGCGCGCGCAATCGTCGAGGTAGGCGAGAGCGAGCGCCGCAGGCGCCGCGGTGACGATCGTGCTCGGCAGGTAGCCGTCTGCTTCGGCCGGCACACCGCCGCGCCCAGCGAGCACGAACGAGCTCGGCGCTCCTTCGCGGCGCGCGGAGCACGCACCACGCAGCAGCCGGCTCGCATCGACGAAGGCGCGCGAGAGCTGCGCGATGCTGCCGGCGATGTTGTTCTCGGGCGATTTGATCTCGATTGTGCCGGGCGTGCTGAGCGCTGAAGACGCCTGCAGCAGCGCCGTCGAGCTCGCGAGGAAATTGTCGGCGATGATCGTGATGTTGCCGCCCGGCCCGCCGAAGGCGTTGGCGGTGATCGAGCTGTTGTTCATCACCATGAACTGCGGATCTATGAACACGTTGCCGCCCTTGCCGACGCCGCTTTGAACTGACGTCGTGATCTGCGCGCCCTCGAGCCGCACGATATTCGGAGCGCGCAGCGTGATGTCGCCGCCGTCGGACGCGAGCGCGCGCGTTGAAATGCTGCCGCCGTCCATCATGATGCGATCGCCTGCGGCGATAGTGATATTGCCGGTGGTGCCGGAGCCGGTGCTGTCTGC
>DASSLQ010000238.1:0-40777 GCA_035689325.1 Burkholderiales bacterium
CGCCGGCAGCGCGAGCTCGAGCGGCCGGCCGACGCGGCTGCCGATCAAGCCGACGGAGAGCTCGCGGCCGCGCACGTGCTCCTGCACGATGTATTCAGGGGTGCGATAGCGTGCAGGCAGCGGGCCTTTGCGCACCAGCCGCAGACCGATCGAGTCCGAGCTGCGCCGCGGCTTCACGATGGCCGGGAAGGCGACCCCGCCGGCCGCATCACCGGGCAGCGTGCGCGGGCAGGCGACGCCCTCAGCTTCCGCAAGGCGCGTGGACCGCAGCTTGTCGTAGCAAACCTGCATTACGGCGGCGCGCGGGCCGAAATATGCCTTGCCCGCACGCGTGAGCAACTCGGCGGCGCGCAGCATT
Organism: Burkholderiales bacterium; assembly: GCA_035689325.1. GTDB lineage: Bacteria > Pseudomonadota > Gammaproteobacteria > Burkholderiales > SG8-39 > SCGC-AG-212-J23. The sequence continues at coordinate 359 of DASSLQ010000238.1, forward strand.
TCCGGATCCGAGAGGCGCAGGAGCACCGGGCCCGGCGGCAGCTCGGTTCCGAACGTCGCGAGCGGCGCGCCAAGCTCGCGCGCAATGGCGCGCGCCTCGGCCCGGTGGATCCATGCCAGCGGCGCGGACCGCCAGCGCTCGCGCAGGACGACCAGCGTTCAGTCGCTGCCGTGCGGCAGGCCGTAGCCGAGACGGATCTTCAAGCCCTTGATCGTTTCCTTCACCGTGCCCGAGAGCGGCAGGCTGAGGCGCGCGAGGTCCGCCTCGTGCAGCACGATGCTCATGTCCTTCTCGGCCCACGGCATGCCGGAGCGGTCGGCTCGCTGGTCCATCGCCCAGTTCTGCGCGCTCGAGTGATGCAGCGCGGCGCGCAGCTTGTCGGCATCGACGCCGAGCGCTTCGCCAAGGCGCAGCCCTTCGTCGTTCGCCGCCGTGCAGGCCCAGAGGATGAGGTTATTCACCATCTTGCCAGCCTGGCCGGCGCCGGCCGGGCCGAGATGGAAAACGTCCGACGCAAAGGCGTCGAACACCGGCCGACAGGCGGCAAAGGCGGTTTCATCGCCGCCGCCGAAGACGAGAAGCTTGCCGGCGAGCGCGGCGGCTTCGCCACGCGCAAGCGGCGCATCGAGCACCACGACGCCGCGCTCGGCGGCGCGCTGCGCGAGCCGCGCGGCGTAGCGCGGCGCGACGGTAGAGCCCACGGCGACAATGAGCCCGACATGCGCGCCTTCCATGACGCCCGCCGCGCCGTACATCACCGTCTCGACCTCATGGTCGAAGCCGACGACGATGATGACCAGCTCGCTCGCGTGCGCGACCAGACGGGCCGAGTCCAGCACCTGCACGCCGAGCGTTGCAGCCGCGCGGCGCGCGCTTTCCTGCGGGTCGTAGCCGGAAACGCCATAACCCCTGGCGATGAGATGCCGCGCCATCGGCGCCCCCATCTTGCCAAGGCCCAGCATTCCAACTTTGCGTATTGCGGTCATCGCGTTTCCTCGGCGAGTATAGCGACAGGAGGATATGCACAATGAAGACACTCGCGCGCATCGGCGCTGCTCTCGCGGTGCTTGCGCTTTCCCTCCCGGCGGCGGCCCAGTCCTGGCCGCAGAAGCCGGTGAGGCTCGTTCTTTCGCTCGGCCCCGGCTCGGGCGCCGACATCGGCGCCCGGCTCTATGCCGATCAGCTGACGAAGATGTGGGGCCATCCGGTCGTGGTCGAGAACCGTCCCGGCGGCGATGGCGTCATCGCGATCAACGCCGTGATCCAGGCGAAGGACGATCACGTGCTGCTCTGGGGGCCGACCGCGAACTTCGTCGGCCACCCGTACAGCCTGGATAAATTGCCTTACGACCCGAAGGAGCTCGTGCCCGTGGCGCGCGTCTCCGGCACCGTGGTGACGCTCGGCGTGCCGGCGAGCATGAACGTCGGCTCGCTCAAGCAGCTCCTCGAGCAGGCGAAGCAAAAGCCCGGCTGGCTCAATTGGACCACCGCTGTGACGATGACGGACATCATCCTGCAGGGCTTTCTCAAGACGCAGGGCATCGACGCTGCGCAGGTGCGCTACAAGCAGCCGGCAGAGGCGGTCAATGACCTCATCAACGAGCGCATCCAGCTCTACAGCTCCGCGTATGCGATCGTGCGGGCGCAGGCCCAGGGCGGCAGGGTCAAGCTGCTGGCGGTACAGGCGCGCCAGCGCGTGCCGGGACTCGACCTGCCCACGGTCTCGGAGCTCGGCTTCCCCGGCCTCAACTTCGAGGGGCTGGTCGGCATCATCGCCGCGCGCTCGAGCAACCTGCCCAATGCGGCCCGCGATCGCATCGCGGCCGACATCAAGACCGTCTCCAAGGATCCGTTGGTAGCGGAGCGCCTCGCTTCCACGGCCCAACTAAACGTGCCGGGTGACGCGGCGGAGTTCGAGGCATCGATCAACGAGCAGGTGGCGCAGCTCGCCGCGGCGGCGAAGCTGCTGGGCATCAAACCCAAGCAGTAATTACGACGTCGCCCCCGCGAAAGCGGGGGTCCAGTTTCTTCAAGTAATGCGCGGGAACGACGATTAGAGCTTCTTCAGGCGGTAAAGCAGCTCGAGCGCCTCGCGCGGCGAGAGCTCGTCAGGATTGATCTTCGCGAGCTCCTCGCGCAGCGGGTCGGCGGCGGGCTCGGGCTCCGGCGCCTTGGTCGTCGCAAAGAGGTCCGCCGTATTGCCGCGCGTGATCGCGGACTCCTCCAGCAGCTCCAAATATTTGCGCGCGCGGGCGATGACCGGCTTCGGCACGCCGGCGAGCGCCGCCACCTGCAGGCCGTAGCTCTGGCTCGCCGGGCCTTCTTCGACCGCGTGCAGGAAGACGATGCTGTCCTTGTGCTCGACGGCGTCGAGATGGACGTTCGCGACTTCCTTGTACTCGAGCGCGAGACGCGTCATCTCGAAGTAGTGCGTGGCGAAGAGGCTGAGCGAGCGGTTGCGCTCGACGAGATGGCGCGCGATTGCCCAGGCGAGCGCGAGGCCATCGAAGGTCGAGGTGCCGCGGCCCACTTCGTCCATCAGCACGAGGCTCTTGTCGGTCGCGTTGTGGAGAATCGACGCGCTTTCCGTCATCTCCACCATGAACGTCGAGCGGCCGCCGGCGAGATCGTCCGCCGCGCCGATGCGGGTGAACACCTGGTCGATCGGCCCGATGCGCGCGGCGCGCGCCGGCACGAAGGCGCCGATGTGCGCCATCAGCACGATGAGCGCGACCTGACGCATGTAGGTCGACTTGCCGCCCATGTTCGGGCCGGTGATGAGCAGCAGCGTGCGCGTGGGCGAGAGCCGGGTATCGTTCGCGATGAAGTTCTCGATCTGCGCCTCGACCACCGGGTGGCGGCCGGCCTCGATCTCGATCAGCCGATCATCGACGAACTGCGGACGCACGTAGTTGCGCTGCGCGGCGCTCGCGCCAAAGGCGCAGAGCACGTCCGCCTGCGCAAGCGCGCGCGCGATGCGCTGCAGCGCCGGCAAGTGCGCGCCGAGCTCATCGAGCAGCGCCTCGTAGAGCGAGCGCTCGAGCGCGAGCGACCGGTCGCGCGCGGAAAGCGCCTTGTCCTCGAAGGCCTTCAGCTCGGGCGTGATGTAGCGCTCGGCGTTCTTCAGCGTTTGCCGGCGCCGGTAATCGGCGGGCACTGAGGCGCCCATTTTTCCTATTTGCGCGTTGCTCACCTCGATGTAATAGCCATGCACCGAGTTGTACGCCACGCGCAGGTTGGCGATGCCGGTGCGCGAGCGCTCGCGCCCCACGAGCTCCGCGAGGAACGCGCCGCCGTTCGTCTGCAGCGCGCGCAGCTCGTCGAGCTCCGCGGAGTAGCCGTCGGCGATCACGCCGCCATCGACGATGCGCGCTGCGGGATCTTCCATCAGCGCCTTGCGCAGCAGCGCTATGCAGTCGTCGGGGGTGGCGAGGTGGTCAATCAGCTCGCGCAAGAGAATCGGTGCCTGACCCCGATTTAGCGTTGCGCGCAGGGCGGGCAGCAGGGCGAGGCTTTCGCGCAGCCCGCTGAGCTCGCGCGGCCGGGCGCTCTTCAGCGCGATGCGCGCGCTGATGCGCTCGACGTCGGCGAAGCCGCGCAGCGCCTTGTGCACCTCCTTGGCCCCGTCCAGCAGGCAGGCGACGACCTCGTGGCGGCGCCTGAGCGCCTCGCGGTCGCGCAGCGGGTGGTGCAGCCAGTGGCGCAGGAGCCGGCTGCCCATGCCGGTGGCGCATTCATCCAGCAGTGAAAAGAGCGTGGGGGCCGCTTCGCCGCGCAGGGTTTCGGTGAGCTCGAGATTGCGGCGCGTGGCGGCGTCGAGGCGCACGAATTCGCCGGCGCGCTCGGCGGTGATGGCGGTGACATGCGCGAGCGCCTGGCCCTGGGTCTTGCCGGCGTACTCGAGCAGCGCGCCGCAGGCGCCGATGGCGAGCGACAGGTCCTCGATGCCGTAGCCGGCGAGCGTCGCGGCGCCGAGTTGCTTGAGGAGCCGGCGCTTGCCGGCATCGATGTCGAAATGCCAGGCGGGCAGGCGGCTGGTGAAGTAGCCGTCGAGATGCACGCCGTCGGCGACCAGCACTTCGGCGGGCGCGATGCGGCGCAGCTCGTTCGCGAGCGCCTGCGGCGCGATCTCGGCGACGCGCAGCGTGCCGCTCGCGAGCGAGAGCCAGGCGAGGCCGACCGTGCTCTTGTCGCGCGTAAGCGCGAGCAGGATGTTGTCCGCCTTGTCCTCGAGGAGCGCCGAGTCGGTGAGCGTGCCCGGCGTGACGATGCGCGTGACCTGCCGATCGACCGGCCCCTTGGCGGTGGCGACATCGCCCACCTGCTCGCAGATGGCGACGGACTCGCCCAGCTTCACCAGCTTGGCGAGGTACTGCTCGACCGAGTGCACCGGCACGCCCGCCATCTTCACCGGCGCGCCGGCCGAAACACCCCGCGAGGTAAGCGCGATATCGAGCAGGCGCGCGCCCTTCTCGGCGTCGCCGTAGAAGAGCTCGTAGAAATCGCCCATCCGGTAGAACACCAGGATGTCCGGATGCTCGCCCTTGATGCGCAGGTACTGCTGCATCATCGGCGTGTGCTCGGCTGGCTGGTTCACCGCGCCGATTCTAGAATGACCGCATGCCCCTCGGCCGCATCCTCGTCGAGAAATTCGAGCCCGAGCTGATCGCGTGGCTGCGCGAGCGCGCCGAAGTGATCGACGTCGACCCGTGGGCCGAGCCGGAGCGCTGGGAACGCGAGGCGCCGCAGGTCGACGCGGTGATCAGCCGCAAGGGCCGCATCACGCGCCGCCATATCGAGGAGAGCCGCGGCCGTCTGAAGATCGTTGCGCGCACCGGCGTGGGCGTAGACGTCTCGCGCGTCGACCTGGACGCGGCGCGCGAGCATCGTGTCTGGGTGACCAACATGCCGGGGGTGAACGCCGCCGCCGTGGCGGAGCTCGCGTTCGGACAGATGATCGCGCTCGCGCGGCATAGCGTTGCCGCCGACAGCGCCGTCAAGGCGAATCGCTGGGCCGCCGGCCCGCGCTTTCAGGGCGGCGAGCTTGCCGGCAAGACGCTCGGCATCGTCGGCATGGGCAATATCGGCACGCGCGTCGCGCTGCGCGCGCGCGCCTTCGAGATGGCGCTCGTCGTCTGCGACCCGTACATTCCGGCCTCGCATGTCACCGCGCTCGGCGGTCGCTGGGTCGGGCTCGAGGTGCTGTTCCGGGAGTCGGACTTCGTCACGCTGCATTGCCCGCTCAACCCGGAAACGCGCCATCTGGTCGGTGAGAAGCAGCTCGCGCTCATGAAGCGAACGGCCTTCCTCGTCAACCTGGCGCGCGGCGGGGTCGTCGATGAGGATGCGTTGCTCGCATCGCTGCGCGAGGAGCGCATTGCGGGCGCCGCGGTCGATGTCATGGAACAAGAGCCGCCGCGCGCGGACCATCCGCTGCTCGCGCTCGAGAACGTGCTGCTGACGCCCCATATCGGCGGCTCGACGCGCGAGGCGCAAAGGCGCGGCGAGTGGGGCGCGGCGGAAGAAGTGGTGCGCGTGCTGAGGGGTGAAAGACCGCTCAACGCAGTGATCGGGCCCGCGCGCTAGAACGCGAACGTAAGGCTCGCCTCCGGGTAGGTCGAGTCGCACGAGCGGTAGGTCGACTCGCGGCAATCCTTGTACTTCTCGTAGACCCCCCCGAGCCCCAGATAGGCGTTGCGCCCCGCCTGCAGATAGGCGCCCACGCGGGCACCGTACGAGTCGAGGTCGTTGCCCCCGTTTATCCATGTGCGCCGGTAGAAGGCGCCGACATAGGGCTTGATCGTGCGCACCTGGTAGAAGACATATTGCGCCGAGGGCGTCAGCTTGGTCAGCGTCGGATTCGCGCCGCGCCAGGTCTCGAGATTCACGCCGAGGCTCAGCCCGTCGAGCACGAAGTAATTGACGCCCGCGCCGAGGATCAGATAGTCCTCGTTGAAAGCCGACCCCCAGCCGGCGGTGACGATGCCGTGCACGCGTCCCCGGCTGAAGACATCCGCTGCCGCGGTCTGTGCCTGGGCCCCGGCGATCGCACCGATGCCGAGCAGCGTCGCGACCAGCGCCTTCCACCGTTTGCCTGTCATCGTCCCCTCCTTCGGAGTCGCGCCATTCTGGCAGCAAAATGCCGAGCGCGATGCCTGCGCTACGAGCGCGATCCGGTCACGCGGCTCGCGCAGCGATCCACGTCATGGATGTGTGTTACAGTGACCACGCACTGATCTTCAAGCAGTGAAGTGCGCTGTCCCTCCGTCGCCATGCAAGCGGCGCCGAAGCGGCCGTTCAGTTCCCTTCCTTGATTGTCATGCCCGCAAGCGAGGCTCGGCCTGCTCTCGCCGCATTCACAAGGAAGCATGAACATGGCAACCGGTAGCGTGAAATGGTTCAACGACGCCAAGGGGTTTGGATTCATCACGCCGGAGGACGGCAGCAACGATCTCTTCGCGCATCACACCGCGATTCAGATGGACGGGTTCAAGTCCCTCAAGGAAGGGCAGAAGGTGTCCTACGACGCCACGCAGGGCCAGAAGGGTCCTGCCGCTGCGAACATCAAGGTTCTCTGACTTGGCAAAGGAAGCGGTGATCGAGATGGAGGGCACGGTGCAGGAAGTGCTGCCGAATACCCAGTTCCGCGTGCGCCTTGCGAACGGCGCCGACGTGCTGGCGTACGCCGGCGGCAAGATGCGCCAGCGGCGTATCCGCATCATCGCCGGCGACCGGGTCAGCCTCGAAGTTTCGCCCTACGATCTGACCCGCGGCCGGATCAATTACCGCCATCTGGACAGCCCCGCGCCGGTGTCCGCGCGCAGACGCTTTCCATTCAAGAAGAGATAGCTCGTCCAGACGCGTATCTCCCAGATGGTGGCGATGGCAGCGGTTGTCGCAGCCGTGCTCTACTCGCCGCTCGCGATCGCGCTGGGCGTGTTCCTTGGCGTGTGCGGCGTTCCGCTGGACGCGTTCATGACCTTCGGCGGTGCGCTCAACCGCTATGCCGGAGTGCTGGCGTGGGCGTTCGTCGCATTCGCGCTTGCACTGGCCCATGTTGCGCTTGCTTTCCCCTGGGCACATACGCGCGGATTCCACGTGCCGCGGAAAAAATGAACCTGCAGCGCTTTGCCGCCGCCGATGGTGGCGATTTCGACGAATCTGCGGCCATTCGGCCTGACGGGCGCAACACGCGCTCGAATGCGCGTATCACCTTGTGGCCTAGCTGCCGGCAGCCGGGCGCTACCCGGCTCGCTCCTTCGCGACAAGCCAAGCACGAGAGCAAGGAGTGACCGATGCACCAGTGCGAGATCATCTACCTCTTCAGCGAGGAGCAGGAATGAACACCATGGCGACGGCATTCAAGAGCGATCGCGCGCGCGCCTGGACGCGCGAGCGGCTCGACAGCCTCAGTAGGGACGAGCTCGTCAACCTGCAGACGAACGCCGAGCGGCTCGGCGAACAAGAGCTCGCCGCCCTGTGCACCGCGCTGCTCGAGGAGCGCCCGCGCCGCGGTGCGCCGAGCGCCGCCGTGGCGACGCGGCTCAAGGGCCGTCCCAAGCTGATCCCGCGCACGCGCGCCTTCGAAGCGCGCGGCGTCTGGCTCTACGATCCGCGCACGAGCTGGAGCGGCGTACGCAAGAACGACGGCACCATTGTCATTGCGCTGTGGCACGCCGCCGTGAAATCGCGCGACGGCGGCTGCAGTTGCCTGTTGTGGGCGCCGAACGTGGACGGGGCGCGACCCTGGTCCGACAGCCCGGCTGGCCGCGAGCGGCTCGAGCATTGCAAGCTCGCCATCGAGCGCCACGGCGCAGAAGGCCTGCTGGTTTACGGCCAGTCGCTCGAAGGCCGGCTGCCCGAGGAACGTGCGACCACGGTCCTCGGCATCGATGCCGAGACCGTGATCCGTTTCCAGGTGGAGATGCGGGGCGCCGAATACTGGGCGTGCTGGGGCAAGAAGACGGCTTAGTTCGCGCAGCAGCGGCGCCCATGCGCCGCGCCATAAGCCAGCCGACGAGATCCATACCGACGCGCGATGCTGATCGTGCACCACCTCGGCAGGTCGCAGTCGGAACGCATCGTCTGGCTGTGCGAGGAGCTCGGCATCGACTATGAGCTCAAGCGCTACGAGCGCGACCCGGTCACGCGGCTCGCGCCGCCCGAATACAAGGCGTTGCATCCGATCGGCACCGCGCCGGTGATCAGCGACGGCGACATGGTGCTCGGCGAATCGGGCGCCATCGTCGAGTACATCATTGAGAAGTACGGTGGCGGGCGGCTCGCGCGCAGCAAAGATCACCCGGAGTTCGCGGACTACCTCTACTGGCTGCACTTCGCGAACGGCAGCTTCCAGGCGCTGCTGCATCGGACGCTGGTGGCGCGCCGGCTCGAGCCGCCGCCCGAGCATCGGGTGCTCGCTGATCTGCAGAAGCGCCTCGAGCGTGCGCTCGGCTACCTCGACCGGCGCCTCGGCGAGGTGCATTACCTCGCAGGCAACGAGCTCACCGCGGCGGACATCATGATCGTGTTCAGCCTGACGACGATGCGATCGTTCGTGCCGTACGACCTCAAGCCCTGCGCTCACATCCTTGCGTATCTGCGCCGCATCGGCGCGCGCGCTGCATATCAGCGCGCGATGCGCAAAGGCGATCCCGGGATGACGCCGCTGCTCGACTGAGCAGTTTTTTTCGTTTCTCTTCTTATCGAGCCGCGCCGCAGGAATATCAATCGCGCCGCGCGGCGCGAAATTACGGAGCGTGCGCGTGACGCTGCAAGCGTGCGCGCGCATCTTCCTCGCGCGTTTTGCAGCCGTTCGGCAGGGGCCATGGCTCCGACGGGCTACGAAATGTAGTGGCAATCCTGACGTCGCTGCGTGACAACAGAATCAAGTGCCTTGGGATATGGCTCGATCGGACGCGTGGGTAAAAAGCGGCCACGTCATTCGGACTAAGAGAAATGTTCGGAGCCATCCAAGAAATGAAACCAGAAAGCAGCACAGCAGGAAGTTTCAACCCAGCGCTCGACGCGGCGTTCCCGGGGCTAATGGACAACGCTCTCGGGCTCGACCCGTTGCAGGAAGCGAAGCTGGTGCGCGTGCTGTGCGAGTCGCGCATGATTCAGCGGCGCACCGAGCTCACCGTCTGGCTGCAAAGCGAGGTGCGGCGCGTGCTGCCGCACCAGATCCTGATCGGGGCCTGGGGCGATTTCGCGCGCTGGAACCTGAAGTGCGACGTCGTCGCGAGCATGCCCGGTGTTAAGAGCGTGCCGCTGGGGCGATGCCCCGCCGAGGAGTTCATCCGCAATTCGTATCGCCGCTGGATTCGCGGCGGACGCGAGCCGCTGCTGCTCGATGCGGCAGAAGCCGCCCCGCGCGAGTTGCCGTGCAGCTGCCCGCTGCACCTCGCGATCGGCCAGATGCGCTCGCTCGTGGTGCACGGCGTGTCCGACAAGCTGAGCGGCTGCGACAGCCTCTATCTCTTCCTCGACTCGCGCAGCCGCGCTGAGCTCTACGCGCAGCGCGGCTTCGTCGCGCTCACCCATCTCCTCGTGTGCCAGATCGACGTGGCGTGGCGGCGGGTGGCCGCCGTGCAGCTCGATGACCTGCCGGCGGCGCAGCCGGTGGCGCGCACGCGCCCGCTTTCGCTCAGCGAGCGCGAGCGCGAGATCCTCGGCTGGCTCGCCCGCGGCAGCACCAACAGCGACATCGCGCAGGCGCTCGAGATCAGCCTCTACACGGTGAAGAACCACCTGAAGCGGATCTTCCGCAAGATCGGCGTGACCAATCGCACCCAGGCTGCCGCGCGCTACAACGATGCGCTGGTCGCATCGGAGCGCGACGTCTCGGCGGCGCTCGCATCGACCTCCAGGCCATGATGCCTCTGCAGTCCTCGCCTGCTGCCGCGCTGGCGCGGCTCCACGCGCGTCCGGCGTTTGCGAGGGCCGGGCGCATGTCGGTAGCGCGCGCGCCGCTGCTCAACGTGGTGGAGCTCGTCTTCGAGCCGCTCGTCCTCGTCGCCTCGCTCTGGGCGCTGGCGTTCGAGCTCGAGGGCGCTCTGCGTCCGCAGTACATGATCCTCGCGCTGGTGGTGTTCGCGCTCAGCTTCCCGAACCAGGCGCGTCTCGCCTACCCGCGCGGGCGCGCCGTCCTCGACATCGTCACCGGGTGGCTCGCCACCGCCTGCCTGCTGGTCGCCTTCGGCCATGTGAGCGGCTACCTCGATTACTTCGATCGACACGTGCTCCTCACCTGGGCGTGGGTTGCGCCGTGGTGCCAGCTCGGCGGCCACTTCACGATGCGCCTCGCGCTGCCGTGGCTGCGCGCGCTGCAGGGGGCGCCCAAACGGGCGCTGTTCGCCGGCATGAATGCCCACGGCATCGAGCTCGCGCGCCGGCTGCAGCACGACGCGTACTGCAACGTGCGGGTGGTGGGGTTCGTCGACGATCGCCTCGGCGAGCGCGTGGACGAGGGCGTTCCTTCGCAACACGAATACCGGGTGCTCGGGCGCCTCGAGGAGCTGCCCGAGCTCGTGCAACGGCACGAGATCGAGCTCGTGTACCTGGCGCTGCCGATGTGCTCGACGCCGCGGCTGCGCGTGGTGCTCGACGCGCTGCGCGACACCACGGCGTCGGTGTACTTCGTGCCCGATCCCTTCGTCACCGACCTCATCCAGGGCAGCGTCAGCTCGGTCAGCGGCATGCCGCTGCTCGGCGTGTGCGACACGCCGTTCAGCGGCGCGAGCGGCCTCCTTAAGCGCACAGCCGACATCGTGCTCGCGGCTCTGATCCTGGTCGCGATCGCGCCGCTGTTCGCGGCCATTGCGCTCGCCGTGAAGGCGAGCTCGCCCGGCCCGGTGATCTTCCGGCAGCGCCGCTACGGCCTCGATGGCGAGGAGATCATCGTCTACAAGTTCCGCAGCATGCGCGTAACCGAGGACGGCGCGGTGATTCGCCAGGCCACGCGCGCCGACGAGCGCATCACCCCCGTCGGCGCGTTCCTGCGGCGCACGTCGCTCGACGAGCTGCCGCAGTTCCTGAATGTCCTGCAGGGACGCATGAGCATCGTCGGCCCGCGCCCGCACGCGGTGGCGCACAACGAGCTCTATCGCAAGCTGATCAAGGGCTACATGCAGCGGCACAAGGTGAAGCCGGGCATCACCGGCTGGGCCCAGGTGAACGGGTTGCGCGGCGAGACCGCCACGCTCGAGCGCATGCGCTCGCGCATCGAGCACGACCTCGACTACCTGCGCAACTGGTCGCTGCGGCTTGACCTTTACATCATCGCCAAGACCGTCGGCATCGTCCTCGGAGGCAGGAATGCTCATTGAGACGGTTCCTTTCCCGGCAGCAGGCGACCGGGTGCTGGCATGAGCGCTCGCATCGAGCTCATGGGTTGCCTGATCGACAACCTGTCGATGGAGGAAACGCTGCAGAAGGTCGAGGGTTTCATCCGCTCGGGGCAGCCGCATCAGCACGGGGTGGTGAACGTGGACAAGCTGTGCAAGGCGGCGAAGGACGCGGAGCTGCGCCGTATCCTCAATTCCTGCCCGCTCATCAGCGTCGACGGCATGCCGGTGCTGTGGGCCGCGCGGCTGATCGGCAAGCGGCTCAAGGAGCGGGTGACCGGCATCGATCTCTTCCAGCGCCTGGTGGAGCGCGCCGCCGAGAAAGGATGGCGCGTCTTCTTTCTGGGCGCCCGGCGCGAGGTCGTCCAGAAGCTTGCGCAGCGCTATCAGGCGCAGTATCCCGCGCTTCAGATCGCCGGGTACCGGGACGGCTACTGGAGCGCGCAGGAAGAGCCGGCGGTGGCAACGAGCGTCGCCGAGAGCCGCGCGGATGTCCTGTTCGTCGCCATCAGCTCGCCGCACAAGGAGCGCTTCCTCGCCAAGTACCAGGCGCTGATGAACGTGCCGTTCGCCATGGGCGTCGGCGGCAGCTTCGACGTCGTGGTGGGCAAGGTCAAGCGCGCGCCGCGCTGGATGCAGCGCTCGGGCCTCGAATGGTTCTACCGCTTCCTGCAGGAGCCCAGGAGGATGTTCAAGCGCTACTTCATCGACGACAGCTATCTCTTCTGGCTGCTCGCGAAGGAGTTCGTCGCCATGGTGCGGCCGCAGCCGGTCGCAGAAGAGAGATGAAGCTCGAGTCGATCAACCCGCGTGCCGCGGCGCTCGTGGAGCGCTTTGCCAGCCGCACCGCGCTCGTCGGCGTGATCGGCCTGGGCTATGTCGGGCTGCCGCTCGCGTTGCGCTTCGCCGAGGCCGGCTTCCGCGTGCTGGGCTTCGACATCGATGCAGTCAAGGCCGCCGCCATCGAGTCCGGAAGAAGCTACCTCCTCCATATCCCGGACTGCGCGGTGGCGGCGGCCCGGGGGCGGGGCCTCGAGGCGACGACCGATGTCTCGCGGCTGGCGCAAGCCGATGCCGTGATCATCTGCGTGCCGACGCCGCTCACGCCGTCGCGCGAGCCCGATCTCAGCTTCGTCATCGACACGTTTGAATCACTGCTGCCGCACCTGCATGCCGGCCAGCTCGTCTCGCTCGAGAGCACGACTTATCCCGGCACCACCGAGGAGGAGCTCAAGCCGCGCATCGAAAGCCGCGGCTTCGAGGTCGGAGCCGACATCTTCCTGTGCTTCTCTCCCGAGCGCGAGGATCCGGGCAACGCGCGCTTCACCACACGCACGATTCCGAAGATCTGCGGTGGCGCGACGCCCGCATGCCTGGAGGTCGGCGTTTCGCTCTACGGCTGCGCGGTCGACCAGGTCGTGCCGGTAAGCTCGACGCGCGCGGCGGAGATGACCAAGCTGCTCGAGAACATCCACCGCGCGGTCAACATCGGTCTGGTCAACGAGCTGAAGACCATCGCCGACCGAATGGACATCGACATCTACGAGGTGATCCATGCCGCCGCGACCAAGCCGTTCGGCTTCGTGCCCTACTACCCGGGGCCGGGACTGGGCGGCCATTGCATTCCGATCGATCCGTTCTATCTCACGTGGAAGGCGCGGCAGTACGGCGTGCATACACGCTTCATCGAGCTCGCCGGCGAGATCAACAGCGCCATGCCGCACTGGGTGCTCGGCAAGGTGACGGACGCGCTCAACGCGCGCGGCAAGCCGCTCAACGGCAGCCGCGCGCTCGTTCTCGGCATCGCCTACAAGAAGAACGTCGACGACATGCGCGAGTCGCCGGCGGTAGAGCTGATGGCGCTTCTCATGGAGAAGGGCGTACGCGTGGATTACTGCGATCCGCACGTGCCGCTGTTCCCGCGCATGCGCAAGCACCGCTTCGAGATGGCGAGCGTGCCGCTCGACGCGGTGGCGCTCGGCGAGTACGACCTGGTGCTCGTCGCCACCAACCACGATGCCTTCGACTACGACCTGATCCGCCGCCACGCGCGGCTCATCGTCGACACGCGCGGCGTTTACCGCCAGCCGGCGCCGCATATCGTCAGGGCGTGACATGTGCGGCATCGCCGGAATCCTCGCCACTGACGGCGCCGCGCCGCGCGCCGAGGAGCTTGCCGAGATGATCGGCACGCTCGCCCACCGCGGTCCCGACGGCACCGGCTACTACCGCGATGTCGAGTGCGGGCTCGGCCATTCGCGTCTCTCCATCATCGACATCGCGGGCGGCCGGCAGCCGATCCACAACGAGGACCAGACCGTCTGGGTCAGCTTCAACGGCGAGATCTTCAATTACATCGAGCTGCGGCGTGAGCTCGAGGCGGGCGGGCACCGCTTCTATACGCAGTCGGATACCGAAGTCCTGGTGCACGCATACGAGCAGCACGGCGATCGCTTCCTCGAGCGCCTGAACGGGCAGTTCGCCATCGCCCTCTGGGACCGGCGCGAGCGCCGGTTGCTGCTGGCGCGCGACCGCACCGGCATTCGGCCGCTGTTTTACAGGAACAGTGGCGGACGCCTGGCATTCGCCTCGGAGGTGAAGGCGCTGTTCGCGCTTCACGGCGTTACCCGCCGGCTCGACCCCCACGCGCTGGGCGAGCTCTTCACCTACTGGTCCGTACTGCCGCCGCGCACCGTGTTCGCCGGTATCCAGACCCTGCCGCCCGGACACTACCTTGTCGCCGAGCGCGGCTCGGTGCGCGTCGTGCGCTACTGGGACTGGCAATTCCCCGAGGACGGCGCGCACGACCCGCGGCCGGTCGAGGAATGCGCCGAGGAGCTGCGCTCGCTCCTCGTCGACGCGGTGCGCCTGCAGCTGCGCGCCGATGTGCCGGTCGGCGCGTACCTGAGCGGCGGGCTCGATTCCTCGGTGGTCACCACGCTGATCAAGAACTTCACCGATACGCCGCTGCGCACCTTCTCGCTTACTTTTGCCGACCGTGAATTCGACGAGAGCGAGCACCAGCGCGAGCTCGTCGCCTATCTCGGCACGCGGCACAGCGCGGTGCACTGCACGGCAGAGGCGCTGAGCGACGCGTTCCGGCGCGCGATCTGGCACACCGAGTCACCGATCCTGCGCACTGCGCCGGTACCGCTGATGCTCCTTTCTCAGCGGGTGCGTGCCGAGAGCTACAAGGTGGTGCTGACCGGCGAAGGCGCCGACGAGGTATTCGCCGGCTACGACCTTTTCAAGGAAGCGAAGATCCGCCGCTGGTGGGCACGCGCGCCGGGCTCGAAGCTCAGGCCCCGTGCGCTCGAGCGCCTCTACCCCTACCTCAAGGACCAGAAGAACTCGCCCGCCGCGGGGGGCGCGTTTACGCAGATGTTCTTCGGCGCCGGGATGGAGCACGTCGATGAGCCGTACTTCGCGCACATCCCACGGTGGACGACCACGCGCCGCATCTGGCAGTTCTTCAGCGCCGATGTGAAGCGCGAGCTCGGCGCGTTGGATCCCTACCGCGCATACAAGGACTGGCTGCCGTGCGCGACCGAGGGCTGGAGCCCGCTCGCGCGCGACCAGTATGCGGAGGCGCACACGCTGCTCTCGGGATATCTCCTTTCCTCGCAGGGCGATCGCATGACGATGGCCAATTCGGTAGAGGGCCGCTTCCCTTATCTCGACCACCGCGTCATCGAGTTCGCCAACCGCCTGCCGCCGCGCTACAAGCTGCGCGCGCTCACCGAGAAGTACGTGCTCAAGCAAGCGGTGAAGGGCCTGCTGCCGGAGAGCATCCGCCGCCGGGTGAAGCAGCCCTACCGGGCGCCCGACAGCCAGAGCTTCTTCCGCGACGGGCAGCCCGCGGACGAAGTCGCCGAGCTATTGAGCCCCGAGCGCCTGCGCGATGCGGGCTACTTCGACCCGCCGGCGGTGGCGAAGCTCGTCGCCAAGTGCCGCGACGGCCGCGCCGCCGGCTTCGGCGACAACATGGCGTTCGTCGGCGTGCTCTCGACGATGCTGGTCGACGATCTCTTCGTGCGCCGCAGGTCTCGCTGCCAGGCGGCGCTCGCCTGATGCTGCTCCATCATTTCCTCGAGCGCACTGCCGCGCAGCTGCCGGGCAAGGTGGCGCTCGTCTGCGAGGAAGGTCCGCATACCTACGCCGAGGTGAACCAGCGTGCAGAACGCCTTGCCGCCAGGCTCGCGAGCCGCGGCGTGCGGCGCGGCGATCGAGTGGCCATCTTCATGCCGAACTGCACCCGGGCCGTGGTGGCGATCTATGCAGCGCTCAAGCTGGGCGCGGTGTTCTCCGCCCTCAACCCGCTGACCCGGACCGAGAAACTGGGCCACCTCCTGAGCGATCTGCGCGCTGCGTGCCTGATCACGCATTCATCGCTGCGCGCGGTGTGCGATGGCGCGCTCGCGCAGGCGAGGAGCGTGCATACCTGCATCGTCGCGGACGAAAACCATGCCGACGCCGCCGCCACCGCGCGGGAAGATGCGGCGATCGACCAGGACCTTGCCGCGATCATCTACACCTCCGGCTCTACCGGCGAGCCGAAGGGCGTGATGCTCAGCCATCTCAACATGGTGAGCGCGGCCAATTCGGTCATGGCCTACCTCGGCTATCGCGAAGACGACGTCATCCTTTGCGCGCTGCCGCTCGCCTTCAGCTACGGCCTGTACCAGGTGCTGATGGCACACAAGGTCGGCGCGACGGTGCTGCTCGAGCGCAGCTTCACGTTCCCGAAGCGCATCCTCGAAGTGGCTGCGCAGGCGCGCGCTACGGTGCTGCCCGGGGTGCCGACGGCATTCAACCTGCTCACGAATCTCGTCACGCCCGCGCGCTACGACCTCGGGTGCCTGCGCATCATCACCAACGCCGCCGCGGCGCTCTCCGAGGAGCAGATCCGCAGGCTGCGCGCCGCGTTTCCGCAGGCGACGTTCTATTCGATGTACGGCATGACCGAGTGCAAGCGGGTGACTTACCTGCCGCCCGAGCAGCTCGACAGGCGACCGCTCTCCGTCGGCCGCGGCATGCCGAACCAGGAGCACTGGCTCGTCGACGAGGCGGGCCGGCGGCTCGCCGACGGCGCGACCGGCGAGCTCGTGATACGCGGCAGCCACGTGATGCGCGGCTACTGGGAAAAGCCGGTGCAGAGCGCCGAGCGCCTGAAGCCCGGCCCGCTCGCGGGCGAGCGCGTGCTCTATTCGGGCGACATCTTCCGCAGCGACGCGGAGGGCTATCTCTACTTCGTCGCTCGCAAGGACGACATCATCAAGTCGCGCGGCGAGAAGGTCAGCCCGCGCGAGGTCGAGAACGTCATCTACCGCCTGCCCGGCGTGCTCGAGACGGCGGTGGTCGGCGTTCCCGACGCGGTCTTCGGCCAGGCCGTCAAGGCCTTCGTCGTGCTCGGTCCCGGCCGGCGCTACAGCGAGCGGGACGTCATCGGCCACTGCGGCGCGCGGCTCGAGAGCTTCATGGTGCCGAAGTACGTCGAGTTCGTCGACGGCCTGCCGAAGACCGACAACGGCAAGATCAAGCGACAAGCCCTGGGGTAAACGATGGAAGCGATCAAGCCACAACTGGAGCAGGAAGCGATCAAGGCGCAGGTGAGGCAGTACATCGCCGCGAACTTCCTGATGGGCGCGAACGCCGCCGAGCTCGGCGACGACGACTCCTTCATGGGACAGAACGTGATCGACTCGGCCGGGGTGCTCGAGCTGATCGCCTACCTCGAGCAGACCTACGGCATCAAGGTCGACGAGGACGAAATGACCGCGGACAACCTGGACAGCCTCAATGGCGTCGGACGTTACCTGCAGCGAAAGCTTGGCGGCGCGCGCGCCTGATCGGCTCGCGCCGTCGGTGCTCGACATCGACTGCGCCGCCGAGTCGGCGCGGATCGCCGCGCGCCTCGCAGAAATCGTCGGCCGCGTGCTGCGCCGGCGCGGCGTGGTGGTCGCCGTCTCTGGCGGCATCGACAGCTCGGTGTGTGCCGCGCTCGCCGCCAAGGCTTTCGGCCGCGAGCGGGTCCTCGCCTTGCTGCTTCCCGAGCACGATTCCTCCAGCGACAGCACGCGGCTCGGGCGCCTGGTTGCCGAGCACCTCGGCCTCGAGCACCACATCGAGGACATCGGTCCCGCGCTCGAAGCGATCGGCTGCTATCGCTGGCGCGACGAAGCGATCCGGCGCCTGTTTCCCGCCTACGGCCCCGGCTGGCGCTCGAAGATCATCATCGCCGGCGCGCAGGGCGGGCTCACGTACTTCAAGCTGGTGGTGCAATCGCCTGCGGGCGAGATGCGCGAGGAGCGCATGGGCGCGCAGGAATGCCTGCAGGTCGTCGCCGCGACCAACTTCAAGCAGCGCCTGCGCAAGACGCTCGAGTACTTCCACGCCGACCGGCTCAACTACGCGGTGATCGGCACGCCCAACCGGCTCGAATACGACCAGGGCTTCTTCGTCAAGAACGGCGACGGCTCCGCCGACGTGAAGCCGATCGCGCATCTCTACAAGACGCAGGTCTACGCGCTCGCGCGCCACCTCGGCCTGCCGGCGGAGGTCTGCAACGCGCGGCCGACGACCGACACCTACAGCCTGCCGCAGGGACAGGACGAGTTCTACTTCGGGCTGCCGTGGGACAAGATGGACCTTGCGCTGTGGGGACTCAACCATGGCGCGAGCGCCGCGGTGCTCGGGCGCGCAATCGGCCTGCCGGAAGCGCAGGCCGAGCGGGTGTACGCCGACATTCGCGCGAAGCGCCGCGCCACCACGTATCTGCACCTCGCGCCGCAGCTGATCACGCCGCTGTGAACCCGCTCACTATCGGGCTCTTGGTCGAGAGCCTGCGTGCCGACCGGTACGCCGCGGAGCTCGCGCTCTGGATCAAGGGCCAGCCGAACCTGCGCCTTGCCTTGATTGCCGCGCCGCGCGCAGTGCCGAAGCCCAATCTGCTGTGGCGCCTGATCGTTGCGCTCGAGCGCTTCTTCCTGCGCTGGAATGTTGCCCACCGCGACCACTACTCAGTGCGCGATCTCGCGCCGCTGGCCACACCGGTTGCGCCTGACGATGTCGATGTCGTCATCGGTTTCGGACGCAAAGTGCCGCCGCTCCTTGCTGCAGGAAGCCGGCTCGGCGCGATCACGGTGCTGCACGGCGGGTTCTGGGAGTGCTACGAGCGCCGGCCGCAGACCAGCTTTGTCATTTACCGGGCCGGCACGGGAGAAGTGCTGCGCAAAGGTTCTTTCCACACACGGTTCTACTACTCGCTCAACCACGCCAACGTCTGCAAGAAATCGGTGGCGCACCTCAAGCAGATCCTCGCCAAGCTCGCGGCCAGCGGCGAGTGGCCGGCGGGACAGAAGCCTGACGCGGCGAAACCGCGCGTGGCGCCAAACGCTGCGCAATGCGTCTTCTATGCCGGAAAGCTGGCGGCGCGCGTGACGCGCAAGGCGCTGCAGCGTGTGCCGATGCTCAACGAGCGCTGGGGAATCTCCGTCATCCCCGGCAAGTGGAACGGGCCGCGGCCGTGGCGCGCCGTCACCGTGCGGATGCCGCGCGGGCGCTACTGGGCCGATCCGTTCGTCTACAGCCGCGGCGGCCGGACGTTCTGCTACGTCGAGGATCTCGACCAACGGACGCACCGCGGGCACATCACGGCGCTCGAGGTGATCGGCACGCGGGTCGTGGAAGTGGGTGTCGCGTTGCGTGAGCCGTTCCATCTCTCGTTTCCGTTCCTCTTCGAGCACCAGGGCGAGCTCTATATGTGCCCGGAGACGTCCGCCGCGCGCGAGGTGCGCGTCTACCGGGCAGTCGAATTTCCGCTGCGCTGGCAGCTCGCACAAGTCCTGATGCGCGGCGTGTCAGCGGCCGATCCGCTGATCTTCGAGAAAGGCGGGCGCTGGTGGCTGCTCGCCAACATCGACGAGGCGGAGACCGGCGACCACTGCTCCGAGCTTTACCTGTTCTCGGCGGACTCGCCGCTCAGCACGAACTGGATCGCGCACCCGCAGAACCCGCTGCTCATCGACTCGATCGGCGGCAGAAACGGCGGGCTCATCTTCGACGGCGAGAAGCGCTACCGCCTCGGGCAGTCCCAAGGCTACGATCGCTACGGCGAGAGCCTGCGCGTCTACGAGATCACGCAGCTCTCGCCCGAGCGCTACGCCGAGCAATGCGTGGCCAAGATCAAGCCCGACTTCCGCATCGGGATGCGCGGCATGCACCACCTCTCTACCGACGGCGCGACCACGGTCGTGGATCACGCCACGGCGGTCTTCGGCTTCTAGGCGCATGGCGATCGAGGTGCGCAGCGTCGGTCCGGAGGCGTTCGAGGAAATCGCGCCGCTGCTCGACACGCTGCCGGCGGGCGCGATGTCGAAGGAAGACTGGCGCTGGATCCTGTTCCGCTATCCGTGGGCGGCAAGGCCGCCGTGCGGCTGGGCGCTGTACGCCGGTGGCCGCGCAGTGGGCTTCATCGGCGCAGTGTTCAGCGCGCGGCCGCTGCTTGGCCGGGTGGAGAAATTCCTGAGCCCGTCGTGCTGGGTGGTGCTCGAGCAGCACCGCTACTCGGGTGCGTTGCTCTTGCGGCCGATGCTCGCGCTGCAGGACCACACTATCGTCGCGCTCACGCCGTCACCGGCGACCTACAAGGTGTTCGCGAGAGTCGGGATGCGGCCGCTCGAGAGCGAACAGCTGGTGTTGCCGCCGATACCGAGTCCCGCGGAGGCGGCACGCGCATTGCGCGGCTCGTTCACCGTCGATCCCGCCGAGATCCGCGCGGAGCTCACCGCAGATGAGCGCAAGTTCCACGAGGACATGGTCTCGAGCCCGGTCGCGCGCCACGCGCTCCTGCGCCGCGACGGACGGCGCTGCTACGTCGTCGCGACGCCGTCGCGCAAATGGAACGTGCCCTACGCCGACGTGCAGTACATCGGCGACCGCGAATTCTTCTGGGAGCACCGCATCCTCGCGCACGCGGCGCTCACGCGCGCGATGGGCGTCCCGGGGCTCGCCCTCGCAGTCGACCGCCGCTTCCTCGTCGGCCGCCCGCCGCCGCTCGCGCAGCGCATGAACATGCCGCGGCTTTACCGGCCGGCGAAGGAGGACATCACGCCCGCGATGATCGATGGCCTGTATTCCGAATACATGGGCATCCGCATCTAGATGATTGCGAAGCTGCTCGACAGTACGTTGAAGCCCTACGGCTACCGGGTGGTGCCGAGCGCGATACTGCACGACTGGCAGAAGGAGCTCGAACCGAGGGGGCGTTTCAATGCCTCGCGCCTGCCGCCGGGCGCGGCGAGCTACCTGCGGCCCGACCATCCGCGGCTCGTCGAGCTGAAAAGGCGCTACGCGAGCTTCGATCGCCGCGTGACGAGCCCGCTCGTCTGGATCGAGGGAAGCCTGAGCGCGCAGGAACTGCGCTACTTCCGTGGCGACAACGCCTACGTCTGGCAATTGCGCGGACCGAATATGGATGGCGGCGCCTACGCGCTCGCCACCTACTACGCGAAGTCGATCGATGCGCACGGGCTGCTCGGGAAGCTGGTCGAGGACGATTACTTCGGCAATTTCACCTTCGACATCTGCGGCACCCTCGTCTCACGCGATCTGCTCGACTCGCTGGTCGAGATCTATTTTCTCGACCGGCACCTCGGCGTCGCGTCTGCCGCCGCCGGGCTCACGGTGCTCGATATCGGCGCGGGCTACGGCAGGCTGGCACATCGCATGCTGAGCGCGCTGCCGAGCGTCAGGCGCTACCTTTGTACGGACGCGATCGCCGAATCGACGTTCCTGTCGGAATACTATCTCGGGTTTCGCAAGCTCGACGACCGGGCGCGAGTCCTTGCGCTCAACGAGATCGAAGCGGCGCTCGAAGCCCAAAGTGTCGACCTCGCGCTCAACATTCACAGCTTTTCGGAATGCACGCCGTCGGCGATCGACTGGTGGATCGCGCTTCTCGCCAGGCACCGCGTCAAGCACCTGATGATCGTGCCCAACGCGCAGGAGCACGGCGGCGAGCTGCTGCTGACGCTCGATCGCAAAGACATGCGCTCGATCATCGAGCGTCACGGCTACCGGCAAGTCGCCAGGGATCCGAAGTATCGCGATCGGTTGGTGCAGAAGCACGCCATCAACCCGACCTGCCACTTCCTGTTCGAGCTCGCGGGCCGCTGAGCGCGGGCGTCAATCGTCGTCTGCGTCGTCCTCGTCGCGCCAGCGGTGATGCCTGTGATGCAGGCGCCTGCGGCTGATCGTCACGTCATCGAGGTAGTGGGTGGCCGGGAGCGGGCTGAGGCCGCTGCCATAGGCGGCATGGTTGAGCCACATGAAGCCGCCGAGGCCGATGTCGGGGAAGCGCGTCTTGACGTCCGTCAAGTGGAACAGCCGCTCGCCGTTCATCCACACCTTGAGCGCGCCGCTGAAGTCGGCGGCGGGCTTGATCCTGACTTCGAAAAAGATCCACTCGCCCACGGGAACAGGAGTCGTCGAGAAGTAGACCTTGGGTCCAGACTCTCCGGCGTGCGGGCCTTCCGCCGGCGCGAGCCCGTTAGGACTCCAGACCAGCAGCAAGCTGAAATCCGTCGGCTGGAAGAACAATCCCCAGACCGGCTGCGCGAGGCCGTCCGCGTCCCGCGAGAGCACATCGAACGTGGTGAAGAAGTCAGTGGACGCAAAGCTGATGCGCGCGGGAAAGTAATCCCACCAGGAGACGTAGAACGCTTTTCCTTCCTGCGCCAGCGCCGCGACCTCGGGGTAGCGCGCCAGTCGCGTGCCGCCGGCAATGCCGGTCACCGACTGCTTCAGCAGCCACTCGCCGCGGCGCGGCGGGATGCCTTCGGTGGCCGCCCTCACCGCGGAGGAGTCAGCGTCGCCGGTGTTGACCTCCTCGCTCCATTCGGAGAGATCGCCGGTCTCCATGCCGGCGGACCAGAGAATGTGCGGTGCGCGCTGCTCGCGTTCTTCCTCGGCGCCGCTCGCTGCGGGAAGAAGCAGCGCTCCGATGAGCGCAAGCGCTATGAAGGGCTCATGGATAGGGCAGACGGCCAAGCGAGATCGTGACGTCGTCGATGTAATGGGTGGCCGGAGTCGGGTTGATGTAAGAGCCATAGCCGTCGATGGCGGTCCACTGGCGGCCGCCGACGCCGACAGTCGGGAAGCGTGTCTTGACGCTCGACAGGTCGAAAAGCACCCCGCCATTCATCCACAGCTTGACCGCGCCGGTGAAGTCGGCCGCAGGCTTGATCATAGCTTCGAAGAAGATCCACTGTCCTACGGGGACGGCCTGCGTCGCGTAGTAGGCGCGCTTGCCCGATTCGCCGGCGTGCGGTCCCTCGCTCGGCGCCATGCCGCTGGGGCTCCATACCAGGATTGTCGTGAAGTCGGCGGGGTTGATGTACAGGCCCCAGATCGGGTACCAGCAGGTGGCGCAGTTGTCCTGCGAGAGCACCTGGAAGTTGCTGAACATGAAGCTGCTCGGCGAGGCCGAGGCGGTGAGTTTCGCGGGGTAGTACTCCCACCACGACATATAGAACGTCGTCCCGGCTTGGGTGAGCGAGTCGATCTCCGGATAGCGCGACATGCGCGTGCCGCCGGAAGTGCCGGTCACGGACTGCTTCATCACCCATTGGCCGCCCTTTGGCGGGATGCCCTGGCTTGCCGCTGTTACAGCCCACGAGTCCGCGGATCCGCTGTCGACCTTCTCGCTCCATTCGCTCAAGTCGCCCGTTTCCATGCCAGCAGACCAGAGGATTTGCGCTGCGGGCGCGGGCGTCGGCGTGGTGACCGGCAAGGGCGCGGACGGCGCCGAGACATTGCCAGCGCTGTCGACCGCCGCCACGGTGAAGGCGTACGACGCGCCCGCGACCAGCCCACCGATGGAGAGCGACGTGCTGCTCGTAGAACCGACCACGGCGTCGTTGCTGTAGATGCGGTATGCGGCTACTCGCACGTTGTCGCTGGAGGCGATCCACGAAAGCGTCACCGACGTGGCCGTGAGCCCGGATACGACAAGGCCGGTAGGTGTCGTCGGCGCAGTCGTGTCGGCCTTGTGGTGGCGATGCCACCACCATTGGGCGTCGGCGTTTTGCGGGACGAGTAAGACGGCAGATACTGCCAATGCGAGGAGCAGATCACTGCGCATACAGCCTCCCAAGCGAAATGGTGACGTCGTCGATGTAATGGGTGGCCGGAGTCGGGCTGATATTGGAGCCGTAGGCATCGATGGCGGTCCACTGGCGGCCGCCGACGCCGACGCTCGGGAATCGCGTCTTGACATTCGCGAGGTCGTAGAGCACGACGCCATTCATCCAGAGCTTGAGCGCGCCGGTGAAGTCGGCTGCCGGCGTAATCATCGCTTCAAAGAACACCCACTGTCCGACAGGCACGACCGCGGTGGCGTAATAGGCGCGCTTGCCCGACTCGCCCGCGTGCGGTCCCTGGGCGGGCGCCATGTCGTTGGGGCTCCAGACCAGGACGGTCGTGAAGTCGGCGGGGTTGATGTACAGGCCCCAGATTGGGCTCCAGCAGGTGGCGCAGTTATCTTGCGAGAGCACCTGGAAGTTGCTGAACATGAAGTTGCTCGGCGAGCCCACCGCCGTGAGCCTCACCGGGTAGTACTCCCACCAGGAGACGTAGAACGTCGTGCCTGACTGGGTGAGCGAATCGATTTCCGGATAGCGCGACATGCGCGTGCCGCCGGAGGTGCCGGTCACCGACTGCTTCATCACCCACCGGCCGCGCTTGGCCGCAATGCCTTCGTCTACCGCCAGCACCGCCCAGGAGTCGGCAGATCCGCTGTTGACCTTCTCGCTCCATTCGCTGAGATCGCCCATCTCCATGTCGGCGCGCCACAGGACCTGCGGCGCAGGCGCGGGTGCGGGTGTCGGCGCGGGTGCTGGCGCAGGCGTCGGAGCCGGTGCCGGTGTCGGCGCAGGCGTCGGTGCCGGTGCTGGCGCTGGTGCTGCCGACGGCGCGGGTGCAGGCGAAGGCGCGGGCCCAGCGCTAATGTTGGTGGGGCTCGAGGGCGTGGCATTCGCACCGGAACTCGTCGAAGGCGCAGCCGAAGTCACGCGGCCCGAAGTCAAACCGGCACTGGATTGCGCAGATCCGCCGCCCCCGCCGCCGCCAGCACCGCCGCCACCACCGCCGCTCGTAATGCTGCCGCCTCCGCCGCCGCCACCGGCAAGGCCGCCGCCGGAGCCCAGGCTCATCGGTCCGCTGGATGCCACCGGGCCGCCCGCCGGAGGCTGGCTAGATGCAGCCGATGATGACGGCGAGCTCGTAACCGGAGAAATGCCTTGCGCGCCTGTGCGCATCCGTTTGCCCCGACACACCACTCCGTTTGGACAGACATCGGAGTAGTGCATGCGGCCGGCTTGATCGCGCCACGACCACACGTGCGCTCGCTCCTGAGCCGCGCATGGCACGGCGAGCAGACCGAGCCACAGCACCAACAGAAGATCACTGCGCATAGAGTCTGCCGAGCGAAATGGTGACGTCGTCGACATAGTGCGTGGCCGGAATGGGGCTGATGTATGAACCGTAGGCGTCGATCGCGGTCCACTGGCGGCCGCCCACGCCAACGTCCGGGAAGCGCGTCTTGACGTTCGCGAGATCGAACAGCACCACGCCGTTCATCCAGAGCTTGAGCGCGCCGCTGAAGTCGGCCGCAGGCTTGATCATCGCTTCGAACAACACCCACTGTCCCACAGGGACGACCTGCGTCGCGTAATAGGCGCGCTTGCCTGATTCGCCGGCGTGCGGTCCTTGGGCGGGCGCCATGTCGTTGGGGCTCCAGACCAAGGTCGTCGTGAAGTCGGCCGGGTTGATGTAGAGGCCCCAGATCGGGTTCCAGCAGGTGGCGCAGTTGTCCTGCGAGAGCACCTGGAAGTTGCTGAACATGAAGTTGCTGGGCGAGCCCGAGGCGGTGAGCCGCGTCGGGTAGTACTCCCACCAGGAGACGTAGAACGTGGTGCCTGATTGCGTGAGCGAATCGATTTCCGGATAGCGCGACATGCGCGTGCCGCCGGCGGTGCCGGTGACCGACTGCTTCATCACCCACTGGCCGCGTTTCGCGGGAATGCCTTCGCTGGCTGCGAGCACGGCCCAGGAGTCGGCCGATCCGCTGTTGACCTTCTCGCTCCATTCGCCGAGGTCCCCGCTCTCCATGTCGGCGCGCCACAGGACTTGTGCCGCGGCCGGCGTGGTGATCGGCAGGGCTGGCGAGGGTGCCGAGACATTGCCCGCCACGTCGACTGCCGCCACCGTGAACGAGTAGGACGTGGCCGCCGCGAGACCGCTGATCGCAACGGAGGTGGCGGCCGGCGAAGCGACGAGCACTCCGTTCTGAAATACGCGGTAACCGGTGACGCCGACGTTGTCGGTCGATGCGCTCCATGAAAGCGTGAGCGAGGTCGAAGCGAGAGCACTCACCGCGAGGTCCACCGGTACACTCGGTGCAATGGTGTCCGCGACCGGCATGCTTACGGACAGGGCGGGAGAGGGCGCCGAGACGTTGCCCGCCGCGTCGAAAGCGGCGACGGTGAACGCGTAAGTCATGCCGGCCGCGAGCCCGGTAACGGGGACCGTCGCGACGACCGGCGATGCGATCAGCATGCCGTCGCGGTAGACGCGGTAGCCGGTCACGCCGACGTTGTCGGTCGACGCCGTCCACGAGAGCGTCAGCGAGGTGCCGGCGAGCGCGCTTGCGGCGAGCCCGCTTGCGGCGAGCCCGGTGGGCACGGTGGGCGCCGTCGTGTCCGCGGGCGGGATGCTGACGGCCAGTGCCGGCGAGAGCACGGACACGTTGCCCGCCGCGTCGAACGCGCAGACGGCAAAGGAGTAGGTCGTGCCGGCTGCAAGCCCGACGATCGACACCACAGTGCCGCGCGGCGTGGCCGCGAGCACGCCGTCGCGATAAACGCGGTAGCCGGCGACGCCGACGTTGTCGGTAGAGGCAGCCCAGGAAACGTCGATCTGCGAAGAGGAAATGACAGCGCCGGAAAGGTTCAGCGGCGTGCTCGGCGCCTGGGTGTCGGCGGGCGCCTTGGTCGTGGCGCTGGCCGAATTGCTCGGCGCCGAAAGGTTGCGTGCGGCGTCGTACGCGGCCACGGCATAGCTGTAGGTCGTCGCGGCTGCGAGCCCGGTATCCGAGAGCCAGGTCTGCGGCACGTCGGCGAGCGCCACGCCATTGCGGTAGACGCGATAGCGGATCACGCCGACGTTGTCGCTCGCGGCGTTCCAGCTCAGGTTGATCTTGGATGTCGATGCGGCGCTCGCGCTAAGGGCGGTGGGTGCTGAAGGCGCGCTCGTGTCGGGACCGGCGCCGTCGGCCACCGTGAGCGCCGAGCGCGGCATCCAGCCGACGTCGGGCGCGGTGACGGCGAAGCCGCGCGAGGCCATGGTCCAGCCGTTCATGAAATAGATGTAGTCCTGCCCGGTCGCGTTGTGGCGCCACCAGATGTCGGCTTTGCCGTCACCGTCGAAATCGCCGATCGCCCTGATGTCCCAGCCGTCGCCCGGATCGATGTTGTTGACGAGGCCGCGCGCCGCGATGGTCGAGCCGTTCATCAGGTACATGTAGTTGTCGCCGGTGGCGTAGTTGCGCCACAGGATGTCGGCTTTGCCATCACCGTCGAAGTCGCCGATGCCCTTGATCTGCCAGTTCAGGTCGTCGACCACGTTGACCAGGCCGCGGCCGACGATCGTCCAGCCGTTCATGAGATACATGTAGTTCTCGCCGGTCGAGGCGTTGCGCCACAGGATGTCGGCGCGGCCGTCGCCGTCGAAATCGCCGACACCTTTGATCTGCCAGTTCTGGTCGTCGACCACGTTGACCAGGCCGCGCGCGACGATCGTCCAGCCGTTCATCAGGTACATGTAGTTTTCACCGGTCGACGTGTTGCGCCACAGGATGTCGGCGCGGCCGTCGCCGTCGAAATCGGCGACGCCCTGGATCTGCCAGGCCGGATCGTCGATCACGTTGACCTGGCCGCGCGCGGCGACCGTGAGCCCGTTCATCAGCCAAAGGTAGTTCTCGCCGGTGAGCGTGTTGCGCCAGAGGATGTCGGCTTTGCCGTCGCCGTCGAAGTCGCCGATGCCGGCGATGATCCATGCCGGATCGTCGATGGTGGTGAGATAGCCCTGCGATGCGATCGTCAGGCCGTTCATCAGCCACAGGTAGTCCTGGCCGCTCGGTCCGTGCCGCCAGAGGATGTCGGACTTGCAGTCGCCGTCGAAGTCCATCGGCGCGCACAAGGGCAGCGCCTGCGCACATGACGCTCCCAGGATGAACGCTGCTGCAGCGAACACGCCTCGAAAGAGCACTTTCATGACGCAATCTCCCTGTGAAGCAGAAAACTCTTGTTCTTTGCGACTGCCGATTCACGCTACAACCCGCAGAAATTCGCTCGACAGGAAGTCGTTCACGAGAGGTCAGAAATCGTCAGGGCGCTGTGCGGAACCGCAAGCGCTGCGGCGATGCTTGTGCGGAAATGCGCGGAGACGTTGACTTACTTCGGCTGCAGGATTTCGATGCGCGCCACTTTGCGCGGCGCCGCTCGCGCGAGGCGACGGAACCAGGCGCGCGCCGGAAATTCGATCGTGCGGTAAGTGAACGCGGCGACCCCGAGCACGAAGGCGAAGTAGAGCAGATACGCGAGATCGCCTTGCCAGGGCCCGCGCCCGAGCTTGCCGTCGGCGTAGAGCGCGATTCCGCCCACGCTGGCGAGCTTGGCCGCGTCGAGCAACAGCCAGGCGACGACGAAGTGCACGAGATAAATCGAGTACGAGTGTGCGCCGAGCCAGAGGAAGGTCCGCGCGCGCAGCAGCCGGCTGGCGGCGCCTGCTTCTGCGGCAAAGACGAGCACAGCGGGGGCGAATACCGCCGGCGCGGCGAGCGAGAACCGGGTTCTGCCCGCGAGCCAGACAAACGCGACGACGAGCCCGAGGGTTGCCAGCTCGAGCGCCGTGCCGGAACGCAGCCGCGTGGCGCGGCGCGCATGCCACGCGAGCACGCCGGTCGCGAAGCCGAGAATGCAGCGCACGAGTCCCCAGTCGAAGGTCGTGTCCATGTCGTCGACCAGGATCCACAGCGCGAGCGTGGCCGCCACGATCACGGGGATCATCAGCATGCCGATGCGGCGCTTGCAGGCGGCAAGCGCCAGGCCGAAGAGAAGATACGTATAGAACTCGGTGCTGATGCTCCAGCTCGGCTGGTTCCACGTCGGGAAGTCGAACACATGCAGGCTGTGCACCATGAGCAGGTTCGCGACGATGGTGTCGGCCGACCAGAACGGCGGCTGGAACGCCGAGACGCTGCTGAGGTCGCTCGCCGAATGCGCAAGGTGCAGCAGGATGCACAGGGCGAGCAGCGAGAGGTGGAGCGGATAAAGCCGCCCGAAGCGCAGCAGCGCAAAGCGCCACAGGCTCAAGCCCTCGGCGAGGCGTTGTTCATAGTTCGCCGCGATCACGAAGCCGCTTAGCACGAAGAAGAAATCGACGAACAGGTAGCTGTGCTGCAGCAGCGGCAGCGCCACGAGATGGCTGTCGCTGTAGAGGCGCAGGTGGTACAGCGCAACCAGGCAGGCGGCGATGCCGCGCCAGCTGTCGAGCGCGTCAAACCGTTTCATGCTGGCTTTCGCGCACGGCTGCGAGCCATGCGCTCAGCACTTCGGGCTCCCTTTTTTCGACGATCTGGTGTCGCTCGAGCGCGACGTAGGCCTCGTAGAGGTTGTCGGCGAGCGAGCGCGAGCCGCGAAGCGCGCCCGCCACGATTGCCGGCACCTGCTCGGCATACTGGTACACCGGTATTTCGGACACGAAGTCCTTGAAGTAGTCGTGCGGATTGCGTTTCTGCACCACCGTGGCTTGCGTGAAACCGAGGCGATAGCCGTAGAGCCACAGGATCGGCTGCGCCACCAGACCCCGCAGGATGTCGGTGAAGCGGAAGGTCACATGGGTCGGCAAATAGAGCAGGGGAAAAAGCTCGCGCCGGTAAAGCGTGTTCTGGCTGTTGAACGGCGCGAGCGTGCCTTCGCCGAGCGCGACGGGTGCTCGCTCTTCGAACCAGCACGGCGTGTTGTCGGTGAGCCGGTAGATCGCGTCGACGTCGGGATCTTCGTCGGCGAGGGCCTGCCAGATGCCGATGCAGCTCTGTTCCGGCCGTGTCGCCAGCGCCGGCTCCGTCGAGATGCAGCGCAACGGCAGCCCTCGCGGCCATACTTTTTGCGGCGTGAAGTAGCGATAGATATTGACGAACCCGAGCCCCGGCGGCAGCGCGGCGAAGGTGCCCGCGAGCGGCGGAAAGCCGAAGCCCGCCTTGGGGATATTGTCGTCGTCCGTGTCGACGATGAGCTCGGCGCCCTCGCGCATCGCGCACAGATAGCCGAACATCTTGCGGCAGTAGTGATCGAGCGGCATGCGTCGATCGAGCTCGGGCGCGAGCCGGCGCTGTTCCGCAAGCGTAAGGAAGCGCGCGTTCTCGCAGCGCCACGACCGCGGCGTCTTGCGGTCGCCGACGACGATCAGGTGATGCTCGCGCAGGGCGGCGAAGCGTCTTACCGCTTCGCTCGGCTCGAAAATGGTCGTGATGACGATCGCGGTGCTCACGGCGTCTCGAAGCTCCATGTGGAAAGTTTTACCGGATGGATGTAAAGGCAGTCGGCCGGAAAGCGCCGGAAGAGCTCGCCGAGCTGCTTGCCGTAGCACGCGAGCTCGGCGGACTGCTCCGCGGCGCTCCATAGCGCTCTGCCTTGCAGCGCGAGGTCCTTCTCGGTGACGATGCGCTCGGCCGCGAGCGCGAGCGCCGTCGGCACCGCAAGCTCGACGAAGAGATCGGTCGCCGCGAACACGCCGCAGTAATGGCAGAACTCGCGCATGCAGGCGGCCGATACCACGGCGAGGTCGGAGTAGGAGCGTGCGAGCGGATAGCGCGTGCGCCTGAGGCTGCCCTTGTGCCGCAGCCGGTCGAAGAGATAGCGCCCGAGGGCGCGCGCGCTCGGTGGTCCGTAGACCTGCGCGAAGCTGAATTCGCGGTTCGCCACGCCGTGGCGCGCAAGCAGCCGCGCGGCTTCGGGCGCCGGCGGCAGCTCGTTGCACACCTCGACGCCGTACTTGCCGAACGGATCGAACAGCACGGCGTTGCGATAGTTCGTCCAGTGGCCGGCGGCCGCCGGCAGCGATTCGAGCCGCGGCAGGAACGAAGCGCCGGCATCGAGCTTGAAGATGTCGCGATAGCTCGCGGCCGTGATCGCCGGGTTCAGCACCAGGTCGTCGGCGGCGATGATGTAGTGGGCAAATTCCGGGCGCATGAACGAGCGTGCGCCCTGCGCGATGTAGCCCTGGAAGAACTGCGAGTTCTCGTACACCGGGATCACGTTCGGCCGCGTCCCGGTGTAGAACGGCACGAGGTGAAAGATGTCGGCGAAGCGTTCGCGATAGATCGCTTCGACCTTCGGGATGTTGCGGTCGTACTTGTGGTTGTAGAGCACGACCAGCGCGGCGCGCGATGGGCTCATGTCATTTGTTCATGGAACAATCTGCGCATGGCGTTGAAGGTCGCGGCGATCTATCCGGCGTTCGCTCCCGAGATCAACGAGATGGCGCTCACCTGGCAGCGGCTCGCGCAGGCCGGGCGCGTTGCCTGTCGCGTGGTCGCCGGCGCCGACGACCGGCTGAAGGCGGCGCATTCGCCGCTCGGCGTCGAGCGCCGCGGCAATCTCGAGATCCTGCGCGTGCCGGGCGTGCTCGCGCCGGGCACGCTCGGCGAAGAGGCCGTGGCGTGGGCGGCGGAGTTCCGGCCCGACGTCGTCTTCTGCACGCTGCCGCTGAATCTCGTCAACGCGCGGCGCATCGCGCGCCGCGCGCGCGCGCCGATCCTGCTGCACGCCGAGGCATGGCTCGACTCGGCGATGATGGCGCGGCGCTATTACCTCTGGATCCCGGCGCTGCGACCATGGGTCGCGCGCGCGCTGCGCTTCTGGCATCGGCGCCAGGCGCGCGCCGTGGCCTTCTCCAATCCGCGCGAGATCGCCGCGCTCGGCTCGATCGCGGGCATGCACTACCTGCCCTGGCCGCATCCACGCTGGTCTGCGGCGCCGCCTGTGAAGCGCGAGGCGCGTGCGCTCGACACAGTGGTGTACGTGGGATCGCTGCAGCGCTGGAAGGGCGCGGAGCGTCTGGGCGAGTACGGTGCGCGGCTGCTCGCCGACGATCCCGGCAGCAAGCTCGTGATCGTCGGCCCGGTGGGCGACAGCGTCGCCGAGCGCGCGCTCGAGCGGCTCAAGCCCTGGTCGCGGGAGGGTCGCCTGCGGCACATCGAGCACTTGCCGCGAGCCGAAGCCGTGGCGCTCATCGGCCGCTCGCTCGCGGTGTTCTACCCGCACCCGAGCGGCGGCTGGGGATTGATCGGCGACGCCTGGCGCTGCGGCACCCCGGTGATCAGCGTCGAGGCGCACTATGACATCCGCGAAGGAGTGAATGCGCTGGTCGCTGCATCGGCGCGCGAGTTCGTCTCAGCGGTGCGCCGCCTGCGCGGCGAAGCCGGGCTCTGGAGCACCCTCGTCGCCGAGGGCGAGCGCAGCGCCGCGGCGCACGATGTCGAGGTGGTTGCCGGAGAGCTGCTCACGTTCCTGGAGCTCGCGCAGCCGCAGCGTTAGCAGGCAATCGTGTTCATAGACCGGTCCGACGCCTTGCAGCAGGCGCCGCTCGAGCTCGCCCGAGAGCTCCATGTGCTCGAGCTCGAAGCCGAGCGCAGCGTGATAGGCGCGCAGCGCCTCGCGCTCGCAGGGCAGCCGCAGCGGCTCGGCCACCCGCGAGAGGTCGAACCGCTCCGTCGTGCCGGCGATCTTGAAGTCATAAGCAAGCACACTGCGCGGATGCAGCCCCGCCGCGAGAAAGCGTAGAAACGCCGCGAACGCCGCGGCGCCGATGTAGGGGCTCACGCCTTCCATCATCACCAGCGCCGGCGCGGCGTGCGCGGCTTCGAGCAGCCGCTCGAGCGCGCGCCAGCGCCGCTCGTGCAGGTCGAGGGGGATGTAGCGCACATGCTCGCTCGGCCAGCGGCGCGCGGCGATCCTCTGCTTGGCGCGAATCGCGCCCGGCAGGTCGCACTCGAACACCGTTACGCCGTATGCGCGCAGCAGATCGCCGAAGCGGTAGGCGCGCGTGTCGGTGCCGCAGCCGACGTTGACGATCGTGCGCACGCCTTCGCGCACCGCGCCGAGAAAGAGCTCGTCGTAATAGCGCGTGCGCGCGAGCAGGTAGCGGTAGAAGGGCTTGGAGCGCAGCTGCGATGCGAAGAGCTTGCCGCGCACGAGGCACGCCAGCCGCCGTGCGGGCGGCAGCAGCGCGCCGACCAGCGCATCCGGGTTGCGCGCCGCTGGCGGCTCGCACGATGCCTGGATATAGCGCATCTCGCCGACGCTGATCCGGCGGCTGAAGTTCGGCGCCACCGGCTCGATGCCGAGCTCGCGGTACAGCGTTTCGAGCGCCTGCAGCGCATCCGTGGCGCTATAGCGGTGGCGCACGCGCGCGTAGGCGGCTTCGCGCAGCCGGATGCGCAGCGCATCATCGGTGAGGAGCGCGCTGATGGCGAGAGCGAGCTCGTCGGGCGCGCGCGGCTCGACCAGCAGGCCGTGCAGGCCATCGTCGATCAGGTCCGGAACGCCGCCGACGCGCGTCGCGACCATCGGCACGCCGGCCGCCATCGCCTCGAGCACGCCGAGTGGCTGCCCCTCGTAGTGCGAGGGCAAAACGAAGACATCGGCCTCGCGCAAGAGCTCGGCCTTGGCGCGTCCCTCCACCCAGCCCGGAAAGCTCAGCGCGTGCGTCACGCCGAGCGTGCGGGCAAGCTCGGTGAGCGACGCCGCGGTCTCATCGCCAGGCGTGCCGGTGCCCGCAATGACGAAGCGCGCGTGCGGCACCGTGCGCAGCACTGCCGGCATCGCGCGCACGAGGTCGACAACGCCTTTCTGCCGCTGCAACCAGGAGAGGAAGAGCACGGTGCGCGCCGGCCGCGTGAGCGGCGCGAGCGAAGGCGGCACCGCCACCGCGTTGCCGATGGTTACGGTGCGCGCCGCGGGCTCGATGCGGGCGAGCTCCTCCTGCCAATGCGCACTTAGCACGACCACGCGCGCCGCCTTTCGCAGCACCCAGCGCAGGTACGCTTTGGCGGCCGGAGCGCAGGTGCGGTAGAACATGCCGAGGTTGCCGGCGTGGACGTGCACCACGTATGGGATGCGGAAGGCAAACCCCAGCGTACAAAGCGCCGCTTTGCGCCAGAAGCTGCCGTGAGCGGAGCAATGGACGTGGACCAGGGCCACCCTGCCTTGCGCGAGTTGCACGAGCGTGTAGACAGCGGCAGCAAGCCAAGGCAACAGGCGGTCCGCGGCACCGGGCCCGGCGTACGTCGAGAGGTAGCGCGCCGGCCAGCGCGCGAACAACCCGGCAGCGAAATACAGCCGCACCACTTCGGTCATGCCGCCGGGCCAGCGCAAGCTCGGGCCGAACATCAGGATGAGCCGCTCACGCGACACGCAGCAGCTCCGCATACTTGGCGGCGAGCGCCTGGGCGAGCACCCGGTAGTCGCGTACGGCGCGCACGTAGGCCTGTCCCGAGGATGCCATGGCGCGGCGCAGCCGCGCGTCGGCGAGAAGGCGCGCCACGGCCCGCGCAAAGTGCTCCGCGGTGAGCGGCACACAAAATCCGCCGCCGCCTTCGCGCACGACGCGCTCCTGGTCCGGGTTGTCGTTGGCGACGACCGGCACGCCGAGCGCCAGGTACTCGACGACCTTGGTGGGCGAGCCCGAGTCGAGCAGGCTTCCCCGCGGATAGGGGGCGAGGCCCACTTCAGCCGCGCGCACGTAGCCCCAGGCGGCCTGACTTGGCAGCCAGCCGGTGAAGAGCACCGCATCGGCGACGCCCGCCTTGCGTGCGCAGGTGCGCAGCCACTCGTCCTGCAACTCGTCTTCGGCCTCGCCCACGAGTACCAGCAGCGCGTCGGGAACTTCGCTGCGCAGCAGCCGCAGCATGTCGAACAGGATCTCGATGCGCCGCCCGCGTCCGAGCGTGCCGAGGTAGACCAGCACGCGCTTGCCATGCAGGCGCGCATCGGCCGCCGGCGCAATGCGCTCGGGTGCCGAGAGCTCGAGGTCCACTCCCATCACGACCGGGGTGAGCTTGTCGCGCGCGATGCCCTTGGCGACGAGGTCATCGCACATGCGCCCGGACTGCACGAACACGTGATCGGCAAGCGGCAGCACGATCCGGTAGACGAGGAAGCGGTAGAACCAGCCGCGCCACACGAGCGGAAAGAGATACCGCAGGAGCCCGCCGGAGAGCCCGCGGGCGCGCGCCAGCATGATCTGGCCCTCCGGATGCGGGAACGACATCCAGTAGAAGAAGGGGAGCCTTTTCAGGCGTGCTGCGGCGAGCCCGAACAGCGCCACGAGCGGCATGTCGCGCACCTGGATGGCGTGGTATTTCTTCGCGTCGGCGGCGAACAGGCTGCGTGCGAAGTGCACGAGATGCGCGGCATAGCGGCGCGGCCTGGCGCCAGCGCTCGCCACGAGCAGCGCCTCGCCGCCGCCCCAGCAAACTTCGCCCGCGACGTCGGTCGCTCGCTCCGCGACCACGTCGCTCGTCACGCCGTAGCGCGGCAGGAACTTGCCGAAGAGTGCGGCGACATCGGGCCGGAACGTGGGGCAGGGTTCCACGGTTGCAAAGAGCAGTCGCATATTCACGGAAGGAGATGCCGGCCAAGCGCGGCCGGCATATGCGCGGCGAGGAAAAGCCGCAGCCAGTAGCGCGGCGCGCGCAGCGCCGCCAGGTCGTAGAGCAGGCGCGTCGCGCGGCGGCGCTCGCCGGTGGCGAGCAGATGCTGCGCGATCGCGAGGCGCGTCACGCCGATGATGCGCCGGACGCCTTTGCGGTGCTCGGCGGGAATGGCGTTCGCCCGGTAGCGCTGCGCAAGTCGCTGCACGCAAGGCAGCTCGTCCGCGGCGAACGAGCGGGCGAGCGACCCGGGGACGCCCATGCGGTAGCCGACCAGCGGCTCGGGCAGGTAGCCGACCGGCCAGCGCTCGCCGAGGCGGAACCAGACATCCTGGTCCTCGCCGTGCTGCTCGCCTTCGGGGAAGCGGATGCCGCTGCTGCGCAGGCGTGCAAGCGGAATGACCACCGAGCAGGTGCAGAAGAAGGTCCCGCGCGACCAGAGCTCGAAGAAGCGATCGATGCGTTGCGCGCCCGGCTTGATGGCGCGCAGCCGCGGCACGTCTCGCCAACCGTCGTCGCGGAAATAGTAGAAATGGGTCGCGTACATGCCGCAGCCGGGAAGACGCGCAATGAGCTCGACGATGGCGGGAAGGTAGTCAGGGTCCCAGTAGTCATCGGCGTCGAGAAAGGCGACGTAGTCGCCGCTCGCCTCTTCGATGCCGCGGTTGCGCGCTGCCGCCACCCCGGCATGCGGCTGTGCGATCAGCCGCACGCCTCGGGCGCCGAGCGCTGCAACGCGCGCCGGCCCGTCGTCGCTCGAGCCATCGTCGATCACCAGCACCTCGTGCACCGCGTGGCGCGAGCGCAGGATGGAAGCGATCGCCTGCTCGACATAAGGCCCCTTGTTGTAGAGCGGCACGATCACCGAGATGCGCACGCTCATGCTTGCCTCCGGCTGTTCGCCCCGTGGGCGAGCGCGACCTGGAAAAGAAGCAGCTGCGTGACGAAGGCGCCGGAGAGGAAGCTGTCGATCGACACGGGCGTCTCGGTGAGGCAACGCAGCCCGATCAGAATGAGCAGCGCAAGCGAAAGGCCGCGCGATGCGCGCGCGCCGAGCACCGCGTAATAGGCGAGCGCGCCGAGGTAGGCGACCAGCCCGACGAGTCCCATCGAGCCCGCGACGCTCAGCGCCTGCAGGAACTGGTTGTGCGCCGACACGGCGTGGTCGAGGCCGATCTGCATGCGATAGGCCTCGTCCCACATCGAGATGCCGTAGCCAAAGACCGGGTTTCGCATCCACTCCTGGATCGCAACGGACCAGATGATGTCGCGCCCGGTGAGGCCGGTCGCGTCCTGCGCGGCGTCGCTCTGCGCCAGCGCGGCGAGGGGCTCGTGCAGCGCCGGCGCGAAGACGAGCGCGAGCCCGGCGAGGATGCCGAGGCCGACGAGCGAGAACGCGGCGGCGCGCAACGCGCCGTGCCGGAGCACGAGAAGGAGGGGGATGGCGATCGCGGCGGCCGACCACGTGGTCTTCGACTGCGCGAGCACCAGCACGCCGACGCCGAGCGCCAGTCCGAAGCGCTGCAGCCAGCGGTTTTCGAACGGCTGGTGAATGGCGAGGAAGAGGTACACGAGCGCAAGCGGCCCCATGCTGTTGGCGTGCGTCTCGAGGCCCCAGAAGCGGATCGTGACTCCGGGAAGCCAGCTGCGGTAGTTGCGCTCGATGGCGATATCGGGCGCGACCAGGGCAACGATGCAGCTCGCGGCGAGAAAGAAAAGCAGCGCCGCCTTGGCGTAGCGGATCGAGAGCTCGGAGTCCTGGCTGCGGCTCGCGTACACCGCGGCGAACAGGAACGGCACGTAATACTGATCGTGCTTGAATTCGGGATACGTCCCGAGCGCGCCGGCGAGCACCGTGTTGGTAAGGAAGAAGAGCAGGAACGCACCGAGCAGGGCGCCGCCGCCCGCGCCGCGGTTCTCGCGCGAGAAGGCCGCCGCCACCATGCGCGCGAGGCAGATGGCGAGCACGGTGGCGATGATGAGCCGCGTGAACCATTTGCCCGCCGCCGTGGGTGCGGCGAGCTGGCCGAGCGCGAAGAGATCGCGGCCATAGAGCAGCGGCGCGGCGGCGCAGTTGACCAGGATCAGCACATAGAGCGCCGGCACCATCAGGGCACGCAGCCGTCCCTCGAGCTCGAGGGCCGTGCCGAGCGCGAGCACCGCCGCGGCCGAGAAGGCGAGCGCGCCGCCGATATAGAGCGCCTCGGTCATGCGAGTCCCGGCACCAGGGTGCGCAGCTTTGCGAACAGCACACGCACTTCGGCTGGAAACCACGGCCGCAGGAGCGCGAGCGCGCCGAGCTGCACGGCAAGCCCAGCCGCGATGTCGAGCGCAAGCGCGAGGAGCGGCTGGTCGGCAAGCGGGTCGACGAACATGATCGCTGCAGCCACCGCGGCGCTTACGAGCACGCCTGCCTGGCAGGCTCTTGCGACATCGCGCAAGCCGAGCTGCAGCGCCCTGCAGGCTGCCGCGGTGATCACCGCGAAGCGCAGCGCGAAGACGCCGAGCATCACCCAGGCCACGGCGGCGAGGGAGTGCTGCGCCGCCGCCCATGCACCGGCGGCGAGCACGAACACGATCGGCAACTGGAATATCAGCTCCTGCGTGGTGCGCCCGGAGTTCCACAGCATCGGAGTGCCCATGGCGGTGGCGATGAAAAGCGGCATGGCGAGCGCAAAGGCGCAGAGGAGCGGCGCGCTTTCCAGCCAGGCCCGGCCATAGAGGGCGAGCACCAGGGTGTGCGCGGCGGCCGCCATGCCGATGAAGGGCGGCGCGCCGAGCAGCGCGGTAACGGCGAGCATGGTGAGGAACACCGAGCGCAGGCGCGCGCTATCGCCCTGCACGCGGGCGCCTGCCGAAAAAAGCGGCGTCTGCACGCTGCTCACGGTGCCTGCGAGCTGGGTCACCAGGTTGAAGGGCAGCACGTAGAGGCCAACGGCGGTGCTCGGCAGGAGCCTGCCGACCACGAAGCGCGGGAGCTGCATGAGCGTCCAGTTGTTGATCTGGGTCGCCGACACGGCGGCGGCATAACGCACGAACCAGCCGGCCTCGAGATGCCGCACGGCAAGGCCGAGCGCGTGGCGCTTGCGCGCGTACTGGATCGCCGCCACGGCAACCGTCTGGACGATGCAGGCCACCACCAGCGCTTCGACGCCGTAGCCCTCGAGGGCGAGCGGAACGCCGACCAAGCCGTAGCCGATCGCGTACGCGCCGAGAGCCGCGAGCTGCACCGACTTCACATCGAGGTCGCGATTGAGGAGCGCTCCGGAGACGGCGCTCAGTGCCTGCACCACGCAGAGCACTGCGAGTGCCTGGATCAGCGGAGCGACGCGCGGCTCCTGGAAGAAGGCGGCGGCGGGTCCGGCGAGCGCGAACACCGCGAGCGCCACGGTCGCTCCGACGACGAGCTGCCAGCAGTTGGCGAAGCGCACGTCGTCGTCGCTCAGCGTGCGCTTCTGCACCAGGCCGGTGGCGATGCCGTAGGTGAAAAAGCCGCCGAGCGAGATGATTGCCGCGGCCATCGCGAACAAGCCGTAGGGCTCGGGACCGAGCAGCCGGGCGAGCACGACCTGGATGCCGAACTGAAGCGCGATCTGCAGCGCCGATCCCGAGGCGCCCCAGAGGGCGGCGTGGATGCTGCGGAGCGCGAGTCCCGCCGGCCGCGCCATGGTTTACCTCGGCACCACGCCGAGCACTGGCATCTGCAGCATCTCCTCAACGTCCTGCGCCGAGCGCACGCGCCGATCGACGAGCTCGAGCACGAGCACCGCGCCGAGCGCGCCGAAGGTGCCGAGGACGATGCCGGCGACGAGGTTGAGCAGCAGGTTCGGGAACGACGGCTCGGTTGGCGGGCGCGCCGGCGCGAGGATCGAGACGTTGGTCTGCGCGACCTGGCTCTCGAGCTGGCTCTGGACCAGGCGCTGGGTGACGCTTTCATAGGCTTTTTGCGCGATGTCGAGGTCGCGCTGCAGCGCGGCGAGCTGCTCGCGCGCCTGGCGGATGCCAAGCACCTTCGTCTTCTGCGCGGCCACTGCGGCGGCGAGCTCGGCTTCCTTGTCCTTGCTCGCCGCGGCCTCGATGCCGAAGCCGCTCGCAATGATGCGCGTCTCGGCTTCGAGCCGGTTCCTGAGCGAGGCGAGCTCGGCTTCCATGCGACGGTACTGCGGGTGGTTCTTGCCGAGGTTGCCGGCGAGGTCCTGGAGCCGCGCCTCCTGGCGCGCGATATCGCCCTTCAGCGTAGTGATGAGCGGGTTCTGCACCACCTCGGGCAGGCTCGCGGCGGCGCCGCCCATGAGCCGCTTGCTCCTCGCTTCGGCGGCCTGCGCCTGCATCGCGGTGAGCCGCGCGCTGAGGTCGTTCAGCCGCGTGAGCTCGCTGTCGAGCCGCTCCTCGGTCGCCACGATGCCGTACTTCTGCTGGTGCGCGGCGAAGCGCGCCTGCGCCTTGTCGAGGTTCGCGCGCAGCGTCTGGTCCTGCTCGCCGAACCAGCGCGCATACTGGCGCGCGGGCTCGACGCGCAGCTCGATGCTCGCGTCGATGTAGGCCTGCGCGAAGGCGTTCGCCGCAGCCGCGGCGAACGCCGGGTCGGAAGCGCGGTAGGAAATCTCGATGACGTTGCTCTCGCGTGAGGGCTTGACGTCGAGCTTCTTCTGCAGGCCGCGCGCCTCGACTTGCAGGAGCTGGGCGGCCCTGTCGGCCACGCGCTCGCTCGTGATGATGTCGCGCTGCGTCGCCATGTAGCCGGGCATCACCATCGCGTGCAGCATGGTTCCGGAAATCGGGTCGGGCGACTTGACGTCGACGACCACGGCCGCAGTAGCGGTGTATTTCTTCGGCAGCACCAGGCTGGCGACGAGCGTCAGCGCCACGATGCCGCCCAGGATCGACCCGAGCAGCACGCGCCGGCCGCGCAGGATGATGAGGAACTGGGAGAGCGTCATCTCAGCGCTCGTTCAGCACCGCGCCGACGATGCGCGCCTGCGCCTCGCCGACACTCGCCGAGATGCCCTGCACGCGCCACAGGCGCGAAGCGTGCCGCCGCACCACGACCAGCGCGGCGCCGGCGCGCACTGCGATGGTCTGCGCGTCGGTGCGAGCTCCGGTCGGCGGGCAGTCGATCAGCAGCACGTCGTGCTGCGCGCCGAGCTGGCGCAGGAGCTGCGCGAACGCGGGCCGCGCAAGCAGGTCCTGCGGATTGGGCGGCGGTGCGCCGGCGGGCAATACCGAGAGGTTCGGCAGCGCCGCGATACGCTCGAGCGCTTCGTGCGGCGCGGCGCGGCCCGAGAGGAGCGCCGAGAGCCC